>JADJCR010000004.1:0-300000 GCA_016703125.1 Micrococcales bacterium
AGCGCGTACAGCGGCAACTGCAGGAACCTCCCCTTACACGTGGGTCCCTCCTCGCACAGGGGTCACTTGTTCGACTTGCCGCTCTTGTAGTCGAGGACATGCAGATTGCCGGCGGCGTCGATGTTCGACACGATCGACCGAGCCCTGCAGCCGCAGCGTGGTGCCGTCCGGCAGCGGAACGTCGAGGTTGTCGAAATGCAGTTCCGTGGCCTGCGGCTTCCAGCGACCGGCTCGCAGTGCGTCGTCACGCGAAATCCAGGCGCGAAGGTCCGCGCGCAGCCTGTCTTTCGTGCGTTCCCAGGGATGTGCAGCCCGATCAGCATGGACTTCTCCGCCTCGCTGAACACCTCCGCCACGATCTCGTCGAGAGGGTTACCATGTCTTCCGGCCAGGGCTGCCGAAGTCCGGGTCACGCCACTTCGAGACCAGTCGCTCCAGGACCTCGTGCAGCAGGGTCCCTCGTCCAGGGGCCTATCTCCACCGTCTCGTCCGGGTCGTCCTCCTCCCGAAGGCCGAGGATGTACTGCCGGAAGTAGTGGGAGTGACATTCGAACCACTTCTGCAACCGTGTCGGGCTGGACCGATCTCCGGCAAGGCCGGCTGATCCCCACCAGACCGGTGAACCTGCTGAAGACGGCGTCCGCGCGGTCGTGGATCATCGCGCGCGCCGTCGGATCCACTTGCGTCGGGTCGCACAGCGCCTGCCGCTGACGCAGCGCCACGGCGGACACGGGATCCTCGGATTCGACACCCGCCGCGTACGAGCCACGGACCTCCACCGCAGGGTGGCTGAACTCCTCCCACGTAGTGGCCCGCACGTCTGGACCCATGTACGCCTGGAGCGTCGGGAGCAGCCAGCGTGAGGGCACCTTCCTCGCCCCGGACCGGATATCCCCACGCGGGAACGAGAGCACCGACGTGGTCGCTCCGGACAACGCCGCGAGCAGGTCCCGGTGCTGCAGGTCCTGTCGGTCGCGCCAGGTCGGCAGGACACCTCCCGTGCGGGCCCGCACCGCTTCCGGGAGCAGCGGGTCGTCCGTGGTCGCCGGCGGCAGCGTGCCCTCGGCCATCCCGACGACGCAGAGCAGGTCGAACTGCATGCCCACCGCGTCCCGGATCGGGCCGACCATGACACCCGTGCCGATCTTGCCGACGCGGCTCGTGCTGTGGCGCAACTCCAGTTCCAGCGTCTCCCGCAGAATGTTCAAGGCTGGCCCGTCGGTGACCTCATCGAGTCCCTGCAGGCCTCGGACGAACCCGTGGATGCTGTCGTAGACCCTCGCCTGCTCCGGATCCTTGGACGGTTCCGGGAACAGCCGGGACCACTGCGCATCGAACCGGTCGGCCAGTTCCGTCCAGGAGGCCGCCGTGTCGAGACCGTCGAGGCCCACCCGCAGTTCCCGCACGAAGTCGCGAACCGCCTCGGCGAAGTCGGCCTGCTGCCGGCGCCACTGCGCGTAGCCTCGTCCTCCTCGTTGTCGGCACGTAGACGCCGGTCTCTGGCGAAGTCGGTGAGGCGCAGATCCCAGTCGGCCCCCGACACGATGCCGGCACGGCGGGAGATCCGGTCGGCGCGCTGGGCGTCGATCCCGCCGGGCGGGCGTCGGCCAGCCGACGACATGACCTCCGCGCGGCGGAAGTCCCGGTCGGGCAGAGCGAGCAGCCCGCGTACCGCCCGGCCGTAGACCATCTCGGCATCCGGCTTCACGCCCCGGCCGTAACACTCGATGCCAGCAGCGGCGAGGTGCTCATGCAGCAGGCGCGCGTAGGGATTGGCTGTCGGGTAGACGATGCCGATGCGATGCCCCGGGACGCCGGCGCGCAGTTGGTCTGCCACCGCACCGAGCACTGCGCGCACCTCGTCGTCGGCGTCGGTCGTGCAGATGACCCGCGTCCCCACGACGTGAGACGCGACCGGTGCTGACTCAGCATGCTCGGCCAACGCGCCCACCACCGAGCGCACCACGCGATCGTCCGCGGAACTCCCGGTCAGGCCCACGATGGCGGTCACCGATGTCACGGCGGCAACGGCGGATACGAACTGCTGCTCGGCGGGAGTGAGTTCGTGTGGCAGGAACAAGACCACAGGGGCAAGAGCATCGACCATCTCGGTGGCCGTCCGCATGAGTTCCACCTCATCGAAGTAGCCCGACGCCAGATGGTTACGGACCATCTCGTGCAGCACGATCACCTCTGCGGTGGACCTCCCGGCCGCCCGCAAGGGTGGGGAGCGCAGCAGGGTCCAGCCGATTCAACTCCGCGCTCGCGTCGGCCAGTGCGCGTGCGGTCTGCGGATGGTCGGCGATCGGCGAGAAACAGGTATCAGTGCTGCTCACGATCGCCCGCATCACACCGACGAGAACCGGGGCCGTGACGGGCCGGCGGCCCACCGGCAAGCTTCTGCGCAGCGATGCGCTCAGCAAGCCGGTAGAGCGTCACGATACTCAAACCGGCGATACCGGGAGAACCGGAGGGGCCGTGTGCCGCCAGCCATCTGCGTGCGGCGGTCCCGATGGCCTCGGTCGGGACGACGAGCATGACCTCCGCCAGCGGGTCGTCCTGTTTGGCCTCCGCCACAGCGTTCGTGAGTGCCTGATAGACGTCCTGCCCGTACGGAGCCAGGGTGACTGACATGTGACTCCCCCTTCTCCGGAATGATGACAGAAGGGTGCGACACGTTGCGGTCGTTCAGCCGTGCGCCCCTCTCAAGGCCGGCGGGCCGACGGGATCCTCGGCCCGCCGCAGTCCCCCGCAGTTCTACCGGGGGCGCGGCACGCTGCCCCGCCACGCACTTCGCGAGGACCCCACCGACGGCGTCGGGCACAAGTGCGTCGAGCCGCACGGTGAGGTCCCAGTTGTCGCCGTAGTCGTGGACGTAGTCAGTACGCACCCGTCTACCCGGCTCCTGCAGGGTCTCGTCGAGTCTCACCGACGCGGCCGGGACACCTTCCTGCTCGCCTTCTTCCACGTCGTGGGGACACAGGAACAATTGACTGTCCCGGTCGAACGTGCCGCCCCCGATGGCGAACATGTGCAGGCATGAGTCACTCCAGCCGAAGGCGCCCTGGAGGATGCTGTGCACGAGATCCAGGCACAGGTCGGACCGCAACTCCAGTGTGCGCCAGATGCGGGGTTCGGCGTCGTTGAGGTCGACCGTCACGCGGTAGGTGACCGGCTGCTTGCGGTGGGGCTTGCGCAGTTCCGGCCGCGGACCGAGCCCGGGGCCGGCGACACCGGGGAACGCCGGAGAGTCTGCGCAACTCGTCGAGTTCCGCGCCCGCCACCGCCGCCTCGAACTGCTTGCGGACGTCGTCTTCACCGGCCACCGATACACGCCAACCGCCAGTCCGCCGATCACGGGGCATCCCCCACCGGTGCGAAACGCTCCGTTGTCCACAGATTCCATCTGGAGGGTTGGGGTTGTCGTACCTGGTCCGTAGTCTGTACGTATGTTCGAAGTGGGTGGTGTGGCCGGTGGCGGGTCCGGGCGGTTCGCCGCGCTGACCGAGTCGGTGGACGGGCTGCTGGCCGCCGACCACCGCGACGTTCCCCTGGTCGACCTGGTCGCCGACATCGCCGCGCTACACACCGAGGAACGACGCCGGGCCGCGGTCACACGGGAGATGATCGGGGTGTGTGACACCGACAGCGGCCACCACCTCGCCGGGCACGCCACCACCGGCGCGATGCTCACCGACGCGCTGCGCCTGGCACCCGGGCAAGGACAGGCCATGCGCAAGACCGCCCGCCTGCTGGACACCACCTTCCCGACCACCGCCGAGGCCCTCGCACAAGGACTGATCAGCTACCCGCACGCCGCGGCCATCACCCGCGCCCACGCCAAACTGCCCGCCCACCGCCTCGCCGAAGCCGAACCGGTCCTGCTCGAGGTCGCCCTGGCCGGATCCGCGGCCATGGTCCGCGCCGCGGTGGACCGGATGGCCGAACTGCTCGAACCCGACCACCACGACCAGCAAGACCAGGACCTGCGCGCCCACCGCTACCTCAACGTCTCCCAGACCCTGGACGGCTGGTGGGCCGTCGACGGGCACCTGCCGCCGGAGGTCGGGCAGCGGCTGTCCGCGGCGCTGGAAGACTTCGCCGCCCCGGCCGACCCCACCGATGCGCGCACCGCCCCCCAACGCCGCGCGGATGCCATCGCCGAGATCGCCGACGCCGCCGTCGACGGCCAAACCACCGGCATCACCGCCGTGACCATCACCGCCGACGCCGACCACCTCGACGGCCTCGGCGCCACCTTCGACCCCAGCGGCATGCCCGTCGGGCTGACCACCTACGACCTGGCCGTGTGCCAAGCCCGGCTCACCCTCGTGGTCAGCCAGCGCTGCGGCATCGGGTGGAAACCGCTGGCCGTCGGCCGGCTCACCCGCTACGCCACCGGCGCCCAACGCGCCGCCCTGCACCGCCGCGACGGCCACTGCATCTACCGCGGCTGCACCCGACCTGCCCGCCGCTGCCACGCCCACCCACATCGTCGACTGGCGCGCAGGCGGTGTGACCGACCTGTCAAATCTCGTCCTGCTTTGCGCCTACCACCACCGCATGGTCCACCTCGGCCGGGCCGTACTGATCGACGACCCCGACACCCCCGGCCGACACATCGCCCAGCCTGCCCGACGACATACCACCACCGCCGCCTAATCCGCGGCGGCCCGGAGCCAGACCTCGCAGTCCGCACCCACAAGACCGCGGGCCATGAGCCCTGCCTCACGATTGCCAGGCGAAACGCCAGGACTTCCCTACTCAGATCACTGTCCGGGAACGTCTAGTGAAGCTACTCGCAACTGGCAGGTGACGGCCGGTGAGGACAGCGTGCATCGAGGAGATCCTCCGCATGACGCCGAAACGTCAGAGCGTGCGGGAGGGTCAGATCAACGATCCTGTCGATCACGTCTTGGGGGATCATCGGCCTGCGGCCCAGGCCGCGCGGCGTCCGGGGGGTCGCCGAGGAAGTCCCTGAGTGCGGGCAAGCGCCGGGACGTCTCGCGACTGAACAGACGGATGGCCACTGCCTCGAGTGGCCTGGCCAACCAGCCCGGCCGGCAGCGCAGCGTCAACGTGTAGACGAGTTCGCTGGCTGCCGGGCCGCCCCCAGGCGTCGGCAGGTCCTTGTGACGGATCGAGGCTGACCACATCGGGCAAGACGTTCATCCAGCGGATCACCGTGTGGGATCCGCCGCGCGAGTATGCGTTCACGTTCAACCCCGAGAACGGTCGCTGAGGACACGATTGAGCCAGTGACCCAAGCAGTAGCAGTGTCGGTGCCCGGCACGAGGCCCAAGGTTGTGCGGCCTACACCCGACGGCCAGTCCCACTCTTGCCGTGTGGCCGGGATGCTCCCCGGTCAGTTCGCCCTCCAGGCCCCCCGGCCGTGACTAGGGTGCACTTGTGAACAAGCAACTGCTGAGTATGCCTGGGCTGACCGTGACCCGGGACATCCACGGTGTCCCTCATGTCGACGCGGACTCGGAGACCAACCTCTACCGGGGTCTGGGGTGGGTGCACGGCACCGACCGCGCCCTGCAGTTGTTGCTCACCCGGATGGCGGGGCGGGGGCGGCTCGCCGAGCGGCTGCCGGGCGATGCGCTGCTCGCTGCCGACAAGGCCTTCCGCCGGCTGGGCTTCCACCTCGGCGCGGTGGAGCAGGCAGCGTCGTTGCCACCCGACGTCCAGGTGCTGCTGGCCGCCTACTGCGAGGGGGTGAACCGGGCCCTACAAGGAAAGGCACCGTGGGAGTTGCGGCTGTTCGGCGTCAGGCATCCGGAGCCGTGGACCCCTGCCGACAGCATCGTGCTCGCCCGCCTGGTGGGCTTCGTCGGCCTGGCCCAGAGCCAGGGGGAGATGGAGCGGCTGCTGGTGCAGATGGTCCGGGCCGGAGTACCGAAGGAACTGCTGGCGGAGTTGTTCCCGCGCGGCCTCGCCGGCCTCGACGAGGAACTTGTCGCACAACTCGATCTCGGCGAGCCGCTGGTTCCTCCGGAGGTGCGCTGGACACCGTACGTGCCGCGCCCGATCGCCTCGAACAACTGGGTCGTGGGCCCGGGCCGGACCCGCAGCGGACGTGCCGTGCTGTCCGGGGACCCGCACCTCGAACTCCGGCTCCCCGCGATCTGGAACACCGTCGTCGGTACCTGGCCGGAGCACTGGGTGATCGCCGCGACGATGCCTGGCCTGCCGGCCTTCCTGGTGGGCCGGACCGACGCCCTGGCCTGGACGCCGACCTACGCGTTCATGGACGCCACCGACTCCTGGATCGAGGAATGCCGCGACGGCCTTGTGCGCCGGGACGTCGACGGCGAGACGACGTGGGTGCCGGTCCGGACCAGGGTGGAGGAGATCGCCGTACGGCGTGGCAAGCCGGTGCGGCTGGCCGTCCACGAGACCGACCGGGGGCTTCTCGACGGCGACCCGACGGTGGACGGTCTGCGGCTGGCCACCCGCTGGTCCGCTGCCGACGGCGGGGCCGCGTCGATGGCCGCGATGGTGGAGGTACTTCGGGCCCAGGATGTGGACGCGGGTATGGCAGCCGTGGGGAAGCTGGAGATGGCGTTCAACTGGGTGCTGGCCGACCGCACCGGCTCGATCGGGTACCAGATGTCAGGCCTGATGCCCTTGCGCGACCAGCCCGACTCTGGCCTGGCCCCGCGGCCGGCCTGGGATCCGGACACCGCCTGGCGCGGCTACGCCCCGGTCGAAGACCTGCCCCGCACGAAGGACCCGGAGGCCGGGTTCATCGTGACCGCGAACGACGATCTCAACCACTTGGGCCGGCGGCCCGATCAACCTGCCGATGAGCGACTCGCGAGCCGTGCGGATCACCGAGGCCCTGCAGGCCAACGACTCCTGGACGGTCGAGGACACCCGACGCCTTCAACTCGACCTCGTCGCGGCCCACCCCCGCCCGTACCTCGAGGTGCTGGTGCCATTGCTGGGTGAGAGCGACAACGAGCGAATCCTGCGGGACTGGGACTGCTCGTACGTCGTGGACTCGCTGGGCGCCACACTCTTCGAGCGCTGGCACCGCGGCCTGGTGGAAGAGGTGTTCGGCGGCGTTCTGGGGGCCGGGGTCATCGACTACCTGTTCACCGAGACCGGGATCCTCGCCGACTTCGAGGGCAACTTCGACGGCGTGCTGCTGCGCGAGGACTCTCGGCCCTGTTCGGCGGACGATCACGGGCTGACGTCTACGCCCAGGTGGCCAGGAAGACGCTTCCCGGTCCGGTGCAGCCGTGGGGCGAGCTCCGGCCGACGACTGCGCGTCACCTGCTGTTCGGCGGCACCCCGCTGGCCCGTCTCGGGTTCGACCGGGGTCCGTTCCCGCTGGCCGGTGGCCGCGGCACGGTCCAGCAGGGCCAACTCTTCCGGTCGGCGGGTGCGGAGACCTCGTTCATGCCGACCCTGAGATTCGTCACGGACTTCGCCGAGGAGTCAGTGCACACCGTCCTGGCCGGGGGGCCGTCGGACCGGGTGCGGTCGCGGTGGTACACCAGCGACTTCGACGACTGGCGAGCCGGACGCCTGAAGACGCTGCGGCCCTGACCGTCGCGCCCTGGTGGCGTGCGGGGTCTACTGACCCCCGCGACGATCGGCGCGCCACGTCGCCAGGTTCGCACGCAACTGCTCGTCATCCATCACGATCGCGACGGTCGGGCAGTCCTGCGCGGACCTTCTTGGCATCCGGATGGCACAGGGTGCACGGCTGGTCGTCACGCAGTGGACATCGTGCGTCCACAACACGGGTCGGCATTTGCACCTCATCTCAGGTACCTCCATTGTAGATGCCACCCACCACACGGCCCGCGTGCAGACGATTCGCTCAACTCTCCGACGAGGGGCGCTGGTCCGCGGCTGCATGCACAGGGCGCCGTCACCATCGGGGCGCGAGTTCCTCCAGCGCGGCGGCGAGGTCGGCAAGCAACAGGGTCGGGTCCGGAAGCTGGGCGGGGTCGTGGACGATGCTGATCGTCAGAGTGCCGGCGTAGGACAGCGCGATGAACGAGACCCCGACATTGGCGGCACGGGACGCGGCCGGGACGATGCGTTGGATCGGATGGCCGGCCAGGTGGAGTCGGGCAGCGGACCCGCGCATCGTGGACAGCGAGGTGTTGCCGATTCGCTGGTGCTGGTTCATGTACCACGCCAGTCCGAGCGGACCGCTGGCCTGACTGATGAAGTGCGCGGCCCGGAGGTTCGTGGGCTGGCGCGCGCCGGGCTTTCGCCGCTTGGTGTAGGCGGACACCTGGGCGAGCCGTTCCGGCACCGCCGCCCGGAGGTCGACCGGCACGAGCATGACGCCCACCGTGTTGCCGCCCTCATCGGTGGCAGCCGAACCGGCGGCGACCGGCACCCAGACCCGCAACCCGGGCGGGTGCTCGCCCCGTCGGTGAAGTTCGCCGGCCACTGCCTGACTGATGGCAACCAGGAGGAGGTCGTTGATGGTCGCGTCTGCGCGGTGTGCCGCGCCGCGGAGGCGTTGGAGTGCGATGTCGTGGGTGGTGATGACACGGTTGGGGCCGGTCGGCCGGTTGAGCGAGGTGCGCGGTGCGAGGCGTGGAACACCTCGCCGGGGCCGCGTAGCCGGGCTCCCGTGATCGGGTGGCCGTCGGGTGGCCGCGATGTCAGCAGCCGGGGGGCCGGGATCGCCGGGGGCATCGGCGAGGGAAGCCAGGATCGCCAGCCCATGCAGCCCGTCCGTGAGGACGTGGTGGGCGACGAAGACCACTGAAATGCCGTGATCGTCGACCAGCAGGTTGATCGTCCAAGGAGGCGTGGCGACGTCCAACCGGGTCGTCAGCAGTTGCGCGGCATGTACCAGGGCGTCGCTGCCTCGCACGTCGAGGATCCGGATCCGCTGGTCGGGCTGCTGGGTCTGTTCGATCCAATAGAGGTGACGACCGTCCCGGTGGATAGCACGCTCCAGCGCGGGCACGCCCCGGATTCGATCGGCGAGGACGCCGGCGATCGGCTCTGCCTGGTCGGGGGTGGCGTCAGGGAGTTCCAGCACCACTGCGAGGTTGCCCGGAGCGGGGCCCACATCGATGGTCAGGGCGTCCAGGTCCCCAGCACTCAGCGGGACCCGTGCGCCTGTCGTCGCCACGCCTTCCACGATAGACCTCGGCTCAGCGGTGGATCACCGACGAACGCATCGGGGGCGGACCTCACGAAGCCTCGTCGCGCGCCACCTCGACCACGTCCGGAAAACTCTCGATCAGGTAGTCAATGAACGCCGGGCCGACCCTCTCCTGCCGCAGGACCTCGACCGTCACGGGCAGGGATCGTGCGGCGAACGACGGGTCGGCCAGAGCACGCGCGGCGAAGTCATGCTGGACGATCGCTGCACTGCGCACGGAGACGAAGTCCGCGCCCTTGTCCAAGCACCACTGCGCATCCGCGGTGGAGAGCACCTTGCCCGCAACACCCAACCGCGTGGACCCTCGCGGCAGATCGACGAAGTGGTCGATGAGCAGACCCTCGCCGCCCTTGCGGGGTCGCATGAACACGTCCCACAGCGAGAGTTCCAGGTAGTCCAGCAGCCCGGAGTCCAGGGCTCGGCGGGCGTACTCCCGGCCATCCTGCAACGGGATCCCGAAGCCCTCGGGAGACAGCCGCAGTCCCAGTTGGAAGCCCTCCCCCGTGGCCGCGCGGATCCCCGCGAGCACGTCCTGGACGATCCGGAACCGGTTGTCCAGCGATCCGCCGTACGCGTCAGTGCGGTGGTTTCGGGACGTGTCGAGGAACTGCCCGATCAGATACCCGTGCGCCCCGTGCACCTCGACCCCGTCGAAGCCAGCGCGTTCGGCCCGCACCCCGGCAGCCACGAAATCCGCAACGGTGATCTCGATGTTCTCGGCGGTCATCGCCACCACGTCATGGGCCGGGTCGTCCCAGGGGCACTGAGCCGCCATCCCGGTGATCTCCCGCTCGCGCCGGGCGCCGGGGGGGAGGGCACGCCCTGCGCTCCCGCCGCCCGCACACCCTCGGCGAGGCGACGCAGTCCCGGCAGGTGCTCGTCGGAGGCGACGCCCAACTGCCCGTGCCAGACATGGCCGGTGGGGCAACGAACGCCGCCGCCCAGACCAGTCCGAATCCACCTTCCGCGCGTGCGGTCAACCGGGTGATCTCATCGTCCGACAAAGTGCCGTCCTCGTGACTCTGGCAGTTGGTCAACGGCGCCAGCGCCAGGGAGTTGCGCCACGTCGGGCCATGGGTCAATCGCAATGAGTCGGCGGGGTTGGGCATGTGGTCAATCGCAGAGACAGCGACGACGACTGGCGGCGGCCGCCGTCCGTGGGCGAGGATACGGAGGTGCAGATGAAGGTTGCAGTCCTGGGTTCTGGAAACGGCGGCATGGCCATCGCCTTCGAATGGGCGCGCGCCGGACACGAGGTGGCCCTGTTCGACTTCGAGCAGTTCGACACCAACATCGGCGAGGTGGCCGCGGCGGGGGGCATCACCTCCGACGGCGAGATGGAGGGTTTCGCGCCCGTCAGGTACTCCGGACACGACGTCGGCGAGGCGATGCGGGGAGCCGAGTTGGTCTTCGCCGTCGGTCCCGCCTACAGCACGGCTCCGTTCGCCGAAGCCTGCAAGCCATATGTCGAACCGGGCCAGGTGTTCGTCGTGTGCCCGGGCTCCTGCGCAGGGGCGATCGTGTTCAAGCAGGCCCTCGGCCTTGCTCTGGACGACGAGGCAGTGGTGATCGCCGAGACGTCGACGCTCCCGTACGCCGTGCGCGTCACCGGACCGGCTCACCTGACCGTCTACAACCGGCTCAAGGGCGGGTACTACGTCGCAGCGCTTCCCAGCAGCGCGACCACCGCGGTCTACGAGTTACTGCATTCGGTTCACGCAGAGATTGAACCCGCGGACAGCATCTGGCAGACGACGCTGCAGAACAGCAACCCGATCATCCATCCGGCGGTCTCGCTGTGCAACGTGGCCCGGATCGACCAGGGCGGTGATTTTCTGTTCTACGAGGAGGGCGTCACCGACGGCGTGGGCCGGGTGATCCGAGCCGTCGACGTGGAGCGGGTCGCCATCGCCGAGGCGCTGGGTGTGACGGTCAAACGCGACCCGGTTCTCGGCATCGAACAGGGCTACCAGGTGATCGACGACTACGGCGTGGGCTACTCGCAGGCCCCTGGCTTCCAGGGGATCAAGGCGCAAGGCCAGCTCGACCACCGGTACTTCAACGAGGACGCAGGGTACGGGTTGGCGTTCATGACCGACCTCGCCCGGCAGGTGGGAGTCGCGACTCCGGCGATGGACGCGTTGCTGACGGTGAGCAGTATCGTGACCGGTCGCGACTACGCGGCGGAACGGGCCCGGACGATGTCCGGCCTGGGCCTGGCGGGGTTGAGCGCTGCGCAACTGCGCGAAGCGGTCTGAATCTCTCAGTCCCCCACCACCGCGGCCATCGCCGCCAGAGCCTGGGCGCTCGTGTACTGCGGGCGCCAACCGAGTTCCTGCTTGGCCTTGCTCGTGTCCATCACCACGGGAGCCCTCGCAACGTGTATCCACTCGGCCTGCCACGGCAACCGGGGAACGCGGGCCAGTAGATCGGAGGCCGCCAGGGCCGCTGCGTGGGGGCCCTGGCCCACGACCATCGCGGAGATCGCCGAGGCGACGTCGTCGTGGTGGACCAACTGCACCGCGACTCCCGGGTCGGGGAGAGCCGGTCGGGCCACCGGCACGGCATGGCGTACGGATCGCACGATCCCACTGACCGGCTGCCCCATGGGGTTCCACGGCATCGCTCGCGCCAGAGCCGTCGCCCGCGGCCCGACCACGATGCAAGGCCGGAGCACGTGCACCTGTAATGGTGAACCCGCGGTCGTCTCATCCAAGGGTTTCTCGAGCTGAGCCTTCTGTTCGGAGTAGTAGTGCTGTGCCGTCCCGCGCGCCGGGATGTCCTCGGTGAGCGGTCGGGGGTTGTCGCGGTGGTAGCCGTAAGCGCTACCGATGAGGTGTAGACGAGCCTGCCCGGGCGGGGAGCCGCCACGGCCGCGGTACCGATCTCGCCGGTCAGCCCGGTGATGGCGCCGGTGATGCCCACATCCCGATCCTGCCGCGAGCGGCAGATCCTCACCACTTCTCGGCATTGCCACGCGCCCGCTCGAGGCTGTATCGCTCGCGGTTGCGGACGACCTTCTCCTCCGCAGCGGCGAGCAGGTCCACACCGAGGACGTCAGCCAGCCGACACAGGTAGATCAGCACGTCCGCCATCTCATCGGAAACCGCCGCCAGGTCCTCCCCCTGCAGGGCCACCGACTCCTCCGGTGTCAGCCACTGCAATTCGGCGACGAGTTCCCCTGCCTCGCCCGCGACGGCCATAGCCAAGTTCTTCGGAGTGTGGAACTGGTCCCAATCGCGTTCAGCCGCGAACGCGCGCAGGGTCGCAATCAACTCGTCAAGCGTCATGCATCAAGCCCTTCAGCATCTCCCGCGTCTCAGGGTCGGTCGAGTAGATCACCGTGCCCACCATCCCTCGCGTCAACAACACCTTGTAGACGTTGCGCACGAAGGTGTCGAAGTCGGCGGCACTCCTGCCCCGGAAGGCCGGATCCTTCGACGCCCGAACATCGGAGACGAAACGCCCGCCCCGCCAGACCAGGTCCGGGCCGAGGATCACCCCCGACCAGTCGTATTCGAAGCCCTGGGCCGTGTAGACGCAACCAACCTGACCGAACCCGCCGTCCTCCGTGGCCCACAACGACCGCGCCGGCGCACCCTCGTGTCTGCGCTCCTCCTTGTTGTTCCAGGGCCTGGCCCACTCACCGATCCGTAGGTCCGGAGCCAGCGGCTCCCCACGTTGCGCGTCCGACCACGGCCAGCAGAACCCCGCGCTCATACGCGCCCCGTAACCCCCCGCGTCGCGGGTGGCCAGGATCTCCTCCATCTCCCACGGGCTGTCGGTGATGCGCACCTCGTAGTTCTCGTCCCCGGTCCAATCCACCGGGCCGCCGTCGACGAGCCCCAGGAGCCGGAGAACCCACTCCTCGTAGAGCCTCGAGCCTCCGGACCGGAACTGCGCATCGAGTTCGACCATCTGCACCTCGAGTCCGCGCGCCTGCGCAGCCTCGCGAATCGCGGCGACCGTGCCGATCTCACCGGGACGCACGACCTGGTGCTCGTCCAGCAGGAAGACCGGCACCCGCGCCACGTCCAGCAGCTCCTGCACCTGCGGCTTGGACCGCTTGCCCTGGGTGTGAAGCGGAAGTTGCTGCTCTCCCGGAGGCGGTGCGCTTCGTCAGGATGAGCACGTCCAGCGAGTTCGGCTCATCGTGGGCGAATTGGTTGAAGCACCCGAACAACTCCTGGACCCGCTTGTTGCGAGCACCCGCCACCTTGCGCAGCGTCTCGGTGAACGCCTTCGATCCGGTCGCGTGCTCGGCTGTCCGGCGACGTCGGTAGAGCTCACCCAGCAGCGACAGTGCGATGACGCTCTTACCGCTGCCAGGTCCGCCGGTCACGATGACCACGCTCTTGTGATCGTCGCGAACGGCTTTCTGCACGGCGTTGAGGACCAGCCGGTAGGCGACCTCCTGTTCGTCAAGCAGGACGAACTGTTCCTGATGCTGGATCTCCTGAGCGGCCAACTTCATGAGTTGCTTACTCGGCGCGACCGCAGACGACAGGAGCGCATCCGCCGCGGTCGCGCCCGAGTCCGGCGCGAACTGGGCACGCAAGTAGTCCAGCCAGCGCCCGCGGTCATCCGCGGTGAACAGTCTGCTGGCCCGGTCTCCGGCCGGAGTCTCAGCGACGCGACACCGCTCTCGGCGGCGTTGTGCAGGTAGGCCGCTCCCTTGACCGCATCAGGGTTCGCGTCGAGCGCCCGCACGAAGTCGACCATGTAGTCGACGTAGTTCTGAACCTGCCGGCCAGGGTGCAGGACCGGCCGGTCGCCGTACGCGTCGACGCGCACCAGTTCGACGTCCTCCGGGTCGGCCTGCGCCCGCGCCCACTGCTTCAACTCAACCACGAGATAATTGGGATCCCCCGTGCGCGGATGCTGCCCGCACAGGATGACGTCGGTCCGCTTGCTCGACAGCGGGAGCCGGTGCTCGACGAGTACCTCCAGGTCATCCAGCCCCGCATCGCGCAGGTCACCCATGATGACGGGCAGCGAGGACTCCCAGGAGCGCACCTCACCGGACGAGGGCATGTGACCCACATCGAAGGTGAACTGCCGGGTCAATCGGGGGACCGCGCGGTTGGCGAGGAGTTGCTCCAACAGCAACTCCGCCGACGACCGCAACAACGGCACGGACAACCCCCGGGCACACGAAGACAACTCGTGCGGGTGGGGGCGTGTCCTGCCGGTCGGCGAGGAAGCCCGTCGGGCCGCAACCTGACGGGATCCAGGCTAGCGGGTACGTGGGCCACACGTCCGCGAACAGGAACGCCCCAACTCCGGGCACATAGCCTGCGCACATGCGCAAAATGACCATCGGATCTCTGACGGCACTGGCTCTCCTTCTCCCCGGCCTCGGCAACGCGACTGCTGCGCCGGTCGACCGGCCTGCCGACAAGGACACTGTCACCGTCCGCACGAAGGGGCTCAGCAACCGCCAGGTCGATGCGCTCGCGGCCGCACTCACCACCAGCCAGGGCGGGCTGCCGGCTGGCGCGCTCGCCGGCCTCTGGGTGCCGGGCAAAGGGATGTGGGTCGGGGCGGTCGGCGAGGCCGACATCGCCCGGAGCCAGCCGCTGCGCCCAGGACTTCAGATGCCCGTCGGTTCGATCACCAAGACCCTGACCGGCACCCTCGTGCTCCAAGAGGTCCAGCGCGGACGGATCGCCCTCGACGACCTTGTCGCCAAGTGGTTCCCGACGTTCCCGAAGGGCGACGAGATCACCGTGGCGATGCTGCTGAACATGTCCAGCGGGATCGCCGACTACGTCAACGGAAACCTCCCCGCACTCAGCAAGCAACTGCGCAAGAACCCCAAGCGCACCTGGAAGCCCGCCACCCAGATCTGGGGCGCCGCGCGGATGCCACGCACCTTCGACGTGCCCGGCTCGCAGTTCTCCTACTCGAACACCAACACCGTCATGCTAGGCAGGATCCTCACTAAGGTCACCGGCCGGTCGCTACCCGTGCTGATGAAGCGCCGCGTTCTGGACGAAGTCGGAATGACCCGCAGCTTGCTCGATTTCAAGGTCGATCCCCAGCGGCCCTACGCTCAGAGTTACTCGCTGCTCTTCGGCGAGATGCACGGTAAACGGAGACTGCTGCGCACCACCGATTGGTCGCTGTCCCTCGTGGGAGCCGCGGGTGCCCTGCGGTCCACCTTGCGGGACATGCGGCACTGGGGCACCGCCCTGGGAACCGGCAAGGGCGTACTACCCCGCAAGACGCAGCGCGAGCGGTTCGCGCACTGCATCGATGTCGTCAGCCGAGACGGCATCACCGCGGCCTACTGCCTGGGGACCATGACGTATCGCGAGGACGCCACCGGTGACATCGTGGCGATCTGGCACAACGGGCGGGTGCTGGGCGCGACCGGGTACCTGGGGTACTTCCCGCACCAGGGCCGTTCTCGTCGTGCAGAGTAACCAGGACGGCGAAGCCCGGACACCGGCCTCGTCCCCGACGCGATGGCCGCAGCCGTGGTGCGGGAGCTGCCAGAACTAGTGGGGTACGAGGTTGCGCCCGCCTCCTGACCCAGGCGTCCGTCAACTCGTGCGAGGTGCGGCCATGCCCTCCCTGACGAGCAGGACGAGCCCCGTGATGAAGGCGATGATCGCCAGCGGACCCCACAGGACCCCCGAGATGAGGGAGAGCAGGGTGCCTCCGTGGAGGTCGTCGTACACCGTGCACGGGATGCCCCACACTCACGTCTCGTCAGCCAGGTTGACGGCGTCCGGCTTCACCAACCTGCCGGAGGAATGGTGGCACTACACCCTGGACGGCCAGCCGTACCCGGACACGTACTTCGACACCGTCATCGGGTGATCTGGGCCTGGCAGCATCTGACTAACAGCCCAGGGAATCCTGCGCCTGCGAGATCGTCGACTCGATGGTCTCCGACGCAGTTGCGATGGACTCGGGCACCTCGGAGTCATCCTTCAGCGAGGCCAGCGACTGCGCCAGCCCGTCCAGAGCTGTCGAAACACCGGAGAGCACGGCCTGCGACGCGGCCGGAGCGTCTTGGGCCGCCTGATCGAGGTTGGACTTCGCTTCGGCGACCTGCTGCTTTGCCTCCCCCACCGTTGCCGCCTTCCCTTCTGCCAGCGACGCCAGGCTCTGGTCCGCCTGGTCGAGCCCGTCACACACAGGTCCGGTGAGCGAGTCGACTGCCTCGCTGGCCTGGCTCTGAACCCCACATGCCGCGGCGCGCTTCGCCGCCTGACTTCGCCACGTCCGCGATCTGGCTGTCATCGGCTCCACAACTCGTCAGTGCCAGAGCCGCCACTGCTATACCCGCAACAATCCCGATCTTCATGAGCCTGAGCGTATCTCCGCTCCGCGATCAGCCTGCCACCGAGCCGGACTGTTCAGCCAAAAGGCGACGATGATCCCGGCCTGGCGGCGCAGGAAAGGCGGCGGTGAAGTCGATCGTGTCCAGCCCCAGCGTGTTGGCAGGAGGCGTGATCACCTCCAGTCGGCTGCCCCCCAGCCGCCTCACCTTACAACTGGAGATGCAATCGCAGGGCATCGTCGATGGCAGCCATCAGCCGAGGCGGAACCCGCCCGATCACGCCACCGAGACGACCCACCCCACACCGAGCGGATTTGTTCTCGCTTGCGGCCTTCGAATCCACAGGAAGAGCCGTCTCCTCCGATGCAAGGAGCACTTGGAACGGCAGCACTCGGGAGATGTTGCTGCTGAGCGGAACCACTGTCACAACACCGCGTCCTCTTTGGGAAGCGCTGGCATTGGCTCGATCGTTGCTCACCACCACCGCAGGGCGACGCTTGTTGGCTTCGCTGCCCTGCACCGGATCCAGGTCGACGAGCCGGATCTCACCTCGGAGCATCCACCAGCCCATCGCCAGATGTTGACTCCCAGGCTGTGAAGTCGCCCGAGGCCTCCCACTCATCCCACGCGGTGGCGTAATCGGGTTCGAGTCTGTGCGTCCCAGCATGCGGATCGCGTGCTGGACGGCGGCGGACCTCGATTCCAACCCCGCGTCTTTGGCGAAGCGGTCAAGGATCGCGACGTCTTCATCAGGAAGACTGATACTCAACTTCACACGTGAATACTACCAAGGTATTACCTGAAGTGCTACCAAGGTTTCCGATGACCCCGCATGTTCGACAATGCCCTGCGCGGGTGCTGGTCCGGTGGGTAACGCGGCCGGGCCGGACGGCAACTTGTGGTTCACCGAGTACACCGGCCACCGGATCGGGCGCATCACCCCCACCGGGACCATCACCGAGTCCCCACCGTGCGCGGGCGTTGATCCATCGCTCGTCGAGATTCCCACATATGGGAGAGCAATGGTACATTCGTCGAATGAGTGGGACACACGTAGCGACGATGGGAGACCGGGGGCGCTTGGTGGTTCCCGTCGAACTCCGCGAACGGGCTGGCCTGCACGATGGCCGACCGGTGGTGTTCGTCGAAACCCCCCACGGCCTGCTGCTGCTGACCCGCGAGCAGTTGCGTGATCTGGTCCGGGCCGGGCTGGAAGGCAAGGATCTGGTGACCCAGTTGCTCGCCGACAGAAGGACCGCAGCGGCCGCCGAGGATGTTGCGTGACCGTGCTGGACGCCTCAGCCCTGCTGGCATTCCTCGGCGGCGAGCAGGGTGCCGACGAGGTCGAGTCAGCCCTCGAAGCGGGCGCACGTTGCGGCACCGCGAACTGGAGCGAGGTTGCCCAGAAGGTCATGTCCGCGGCTGGCGACTGGGACCTTGCCCGCGCGCTGCTTGTGTCGTACCGCCTGGCACTCGAACCGGTCGAGGTCGAGGACGCGGAGTGGGCGGCGCGCAGGTGGCGCAAGGGCGAGGGCCTGTCACTCGGCGACCGGCTGTGCCTGGCCCTCGCCCACCGGGTCGGCGAGGAGGCTCTCACGGCCGACCGGGCCTGGGGTGAGGCCGAGGGGATCCGTCAGATCCGGTGAGGGCCGGCCCCTACCGTGGGACCCATGCCACCGATCCTCAAGCCCAGTGATCCGCCAGCGCGATTCGTCGACGGGGAACTGGCCTATACCGATGAGGGCAGCGGCGACGTGACAATCGTTGCCGTTCCGGGTCTGCCGGGCAGCGGGCGGGACTTCCGGTGGCTCGCTCCCGCGCTCACCGACCGGTACCGCGTGATCCGCGTCGATCCCCCGGGGTACGGAGCCACCCCTCGATCGAGGTGGGCGGGGATGACAACCCCCGAGCGCGCTGATGCGGTGACCCGCGTGATCGACGAACTCGACGTCTGGCCGGTCGCGCTCGTGGGCCACTCCGCCGGTGGCGGAGTAGTGGCGCACATCGCCCGCCATCAGCCGGAACGGGTATCGGCATGCGTCATGATCTCCGCGACCGGGCCGACCGCCAACTTCGCCGAACCGGTCCTGCATCTGCTCGCTGCGCCCCTGCGGCTGTCGGGGGTCCGCTCCCTCTTGGCGCCAGTGATCCGTCGTCTGTACACGATGCAGGGCTTCCCTCGGTACCTGACCGACGACGAGCGCGCTTTCGCGCTGCTGGACGCTGCGGCGTTCAACTTCTCCGAGCACCGCGCCAACCTTGCCGGAATGCGCGCCCCGACCATGGTGGCCTGGGCGCAGGACGACCCTGCCATCTCGGCAGCAACCTTCCAGGCCCTCGCCGATTGTGTGCCTCCAGGCCCCCGCCTGCAGTTCCCGGACGGGGGCCACAACGTGCAGAAGACGCACGCCGCCGAGATCGCGGAGACCATCGCTGGGTTCGTCGGCTGACGGCCGTGCGCCTCAGCCGATCTGCTCGGCCAGGGCCAGCAGGATTCCGGAGGGCCCGCGCATGTAGCAGAGGCGGTACATGTCCTCGTATTGGGCCACCTCGTCGACCACCTCGCCGCCGTGGGCGTTGAGGCGCGCGATCGTGTCATCGATGTCGTCCACCGCGAACATGATGCGGTGCAGGCCGAGGGTGTTCGACGCGGCGTTGAGCGGATGTGGTTCAACCGCCGCCGGGGCGTGGTACTGCGTCAACTCCAGCCGGCCGTGGCCATCCGGCGTGCGTAGCAAGGCGATCTCGCTGCGTACCCCGTTCAAGCCCACCGTGCGGTCCGCCCATACGCCCTCGATCCAGCTCCGACCCTCCAATTCCATGCCCAGTTCGGCGAAGAAGCCGATCGCCGCGTCGAGGTCCGCCACGACCACGGCGACGTTGTCCATTCGCAGAAGTGCCATGCCTGTGAGCCTAAGGCGGCACCCAGCCGAGGATCTGAGCACTCACGCGTGTCATACCCCCGTCGGACAATGAGAGGGCAGGGGGAAGCCAAGGCACGAGGGGGAACCATGAGCATGCAACCAACCGCGCGGCCGGGGACTTTCCGCCTGCCGGGGTTCGGCGGCGCGGCGCTGTTCCTGCGTTCATGCATCGTGCTGGACGACCCAGCCGGCCCCGCGCTCGGTGTCGACATCGGGATCCTGGACCGGGTCAGTTTCACGCAGTTCCTCGGCCGCGAGGTCACGGCCGGGTTCTCGCAGCGACTGTCGGAGTTCTTCCTGGCCGCTGCGAGCGACGTGGCGCCGGAGGACACGGTTCCGGAGTTCAGCGACGGGCCGTCGACGCTGAATTGCCGAGCGGTTTCCAGCTCGGCGGGTGTGATCGAACTGCTCGTGACCATTGCACAGGACCCGGAGTCGGACGACCCCGACATCGCCGGCGTCGAGTTCCAGACGTCGCGGTCGGCACTGGCCCAGGCGGGCCTGGATGTGCGGGTTCTGGAGAGCATCGATGACGACCCGGCCGCCGTCCTCGAACCGCCGAGTGATTGGAGCTGAACATGGCGCACCTCTTCGATACGTTCTGGTTCGAGCCGGGATCGCGCATGACCGGGATGTTCACCGCCCGGGCCGCCACCGCAGCAGAAGCGGACGTCGTCGTGCTCGCCACGCAGGTGCAGTTGGGCCGCGATCAGGACGGCAGTGTGGAGTGCGACTTCCTGCAGTCACTCCTGCCGTTCAGTTGCGGCGGTTTCCACGGCGTGGGCCCGGATCGGGATCCGTGGGCCGTGCTCCTGCAGATCGCGCCCGCAACTGCGGCGAGTCTGGTGGGAGCCGACGACCCCGCGTGGCCGATGGTCGACGCCATGGACCGGGCGCTGCGCTTCAACCCCGAGGCCCAGGTTCAGGACGAAGCCCGCTGGACCCGCAGCGACCTGCTCGACATCTACGAGCAGGCGGGCGTCGAACCGGCTGCAGTCGCGGAGTGGCCCACGGCCGATCTCCTGCACGGGCTGCTCGCGGAGTGCTGCTACGTCCCGCTGGAGCAGGTCGTCGCGGGCCGACTGACCCAATGTGCCTTCCCGGACCTGGACCACGAATGCGAGCACGACGTCTTCCGCGACGTCTTCGCCATGTGGACGACCGGGCAGCTCACCCCGCCGGAGGAGCCACCCACCGCGCCCGTGTTTCCCCCGACCAGACCCCGCGGCAACACGGTGAATGCCGGCTGGCCGAAGAGCAAGCTCCGCGAGATGACCACGAGTCAGTTGCGGAAGATCGGCTCCCTCACCTGGGGGAAGCGCAAGGTCGACCGCATGAAACGCAAGGAACTCATCCGCCGGCTATCGAAACCGCACCCGAGGTGGCGGGACTGACCCGTCACCCGCGCAGGATCTTCGCCATGGGCCGGCCCTTCGCCAGTTCGTCGACCAACTTGTCGAGGTAGCGGATCTTCTGCATCAACGGATCGTCGACGTTCTCGACCCGCACCCCGCAGACGGACCCGGTGATCAACGACGCGTCGGGGTTGAGGCGGGCATCGGCGAAGAAGTCCTCGAACGTCGTACCCGCCTCCAGGTGGCGGTTCAGCTGCGCGCCGTCGAACCCGGTCAGCCACTCGATGACCTCGTCCACTTCGGCCTGGGTCCGGCCCTTGCGCTCGGCCTTCGCCACGTACAGCGGGTAGACCGAGGAGAAACTGGTCGTGAAGATGCGACTCATGCCTCATTATCTAAGGCAGCCAGCAGAAAGGAACCGCATGCAGAACCCCGATCCCGGCCCCTTCTTCCACGGCACGAAGGCCGACCTCGAACCCGGGCACCTGCTCACGCCCGGTTTCGACTCCAACTTCGGCGAGGGACGCACAGCGAACTTCGTCTACATGACCGCCACCCTCGACGCGGCGATCTGGGGAGCCGAACTCTCCAACGGCGACCAGCCCGGCCGGATCTACCAGGTCGAGCCGACCGGGCCGTTCGAGGACGACCCCAACCTGACCGACAAGAAGTTCCCGGGCAACCCCACTCGGTCCTACCGCACGCGGCACCCCCTGCGCATCGTCGGCGAGGTCAGCGACTGGGAACCCCACCCGCCAGAGGTCCTTCAGCACATGCTCGACCGCCTCGCCGAGCTCAAGGCCCAAGGGGTCGAAGCCATCAACGAGTGAATGTCATACCCCCTGCGCATGATGGGAGTACCGCCAGAGGGGAGACACGATGCAGGTGATCAAGGGCCAGGTCCTGATCTCACCGTCCGACATCACCGCCGCTGCCGCGTGTGAGTTCGCGTGGCTGCGATCACTGGATGTGCGCCTCGGCCGGATCGACACCCTGCCGGAGGCGGTCGATCCGCTGATGGACCGCGCCGCCGAACTCGGGCTGCTCCACGAACAACGCCACTTGGACAGCCTCACCGCCATCCATGGCCCTTCCGGCGTTGTGACGATCGACTCCCCCGGCGGCGATCTCGACGCTCTCGCTGAGGCGTGCGAAGCCACCCTCGCTGCCCTGCATGCCCGTACGCCGGTGGTGTACCAGGCGGCGCTGCGCGACGGCGACCTACGCGGGTTCGCCGACTTCCTCGTACTGGACGCGGACGGCCGTTACGTGGTGCAGGACAGCAAACTGGCCCGCTCGGCCAAGGTGCCGGCACTGCTGCAGATCGCCGCGTACGCCGACATCCTCGAGCGCCACGGGATCCCCATCGCCAGTCACGGTGTGCTCGTCCTCGGGAACGGGCTGGAGTCGGTGCACGACCTGTCCACCGTCATTCCCGTCTACCGCGCGCGGCGGCAAGCCCTCACCGAACTGCTCACCGCCCATCTCGTAGGCACCGAGGTCGTCGCCTGGGGAGATGTCCCCGCCTGCGGCCACTGCGCGGTGTGCACCGAGGAAGTCGAGAACCACCGCGACCTGCTCCTCGTGGCCGGGCTTCGCATGACCCAGCGCGAGAAGTTCATGAGCGCCGGAATCACCACCATCGACGACCTCGCCGCTCACCCAGGCCGCATCCCCGGAATCGCCCACGACACGTACACACGCCTTCAGCGGCAAGCCCGGCTCCAGATCCGTCAGGAATCCCAGTCGCAGCCCGTCTACGAGGTGATCGACCGCGAACCGCTGACCGCGCTGCCCGCGCCCTCACCGGGCGACATCTTCTTCGACTTCGAAGGCGATCCCATGTGGCAGGACCCTTCCGACCGGTCGTGGGGACTCGAGTACCTGTTCGGCGTCATCGAGGCCGACTCCGGACGCTTCGTGACGTACTGGGCCGACGACCGTCGGCAGGAACGCGCCGCACTGCGCAACTTCCTCGACTACGTCGCGCAGCGGCGACGTACCTGGCCGGACATGCACATCTACCACTACGCCAATTACGAACGCCACACGCTGCTGCGCCTGGCCGGGCAATTCGGCACCGGCGAGGACGAAGTCGACGACCTCCTGCGCACCGGAGCGCTTGTCGACCTCTACCCGGTGGTGCGCGGCGCTATCCAGGTGGGCACCCGTTCCTACGGACTGAAGGCGCTCGAGCCGTTGTTCATGCCCGGTCACCGCGAGGGCGACGTGACCTCGGCCGGCGATTCCGTGGTCCAGTACGCCGCCTATTGCGCGGAGCGTGAACGCGGTGACGACGCGGCGGCCGCGGAACTGCGGCAGCAGATCCTCGACTACAACGAGCAGGACTGCCGGTCGACGCAGTTGTTGCGTGACTGGCTGCTGGGCTTCGCGGGCACCGAGCCCCTCGCCACGGCCCCGTCCGCCCCGCACAACACCGGGAGCGCCGCGGCCGAGGAGGCCGCCGTCGCCGACCCCCTGTGGGCTCTGGCCGGCGACGGGGAACGCACCCCGATGCAGCAGGGGTTCGCCCTGCTCGCGGCCGCGGTCGGTTTCCACCGCCGGGAGGACAAGCCTTTCTGGTGGGGGCACTTCGACCGGCTGGACAACCCGCCGGACACGTGGGCGGATGCCCGCGACGCGCTGCTCATCGAGGACTGCGTCGTCCTGCAGGACTGGGAGAAGCCAGGCAAGAAGAATCACCGGCGCCATCTCCGGGCACGAGGGACGTTGCAGCCGGGGTCATGCTTGGAACGCGACCAATCCGCGTACCTCCTCTACGACTGGCCACATCCTGCCGGCCTGCCCGACGGTGGCGGCACTTCGCGCGGGCATACCAACGCTGAGATCACGCTGGTCGCTCAGGATGCCGACAGCGCGGTCTTCGAGGTGGTGGAAGCACTGCCGAAGACCGCGGACCCGTTCCCGCAACTGCCCATGGCCGCCGCTCCCACCCCTGGACCCAGCGCCAAGCCGCTGCAGCGTGCCATCCGCGGCATCGCCTCGTCTGCGGCATCCGGACAGTTGCCCACGCCCATCGCCAACCTCGTGCTGCGCGAACCACCGGCGCTGACCACGCCCGGGCTCCCGGCGGTCGCCGGCGACGACTTCGTGGGCGCCATCACCGAGGCCGTCCGCGCGCTCGACGACTCGACTCTCGCGGTCCAGGGCCCGCCCGGCAGCGGCAAGACCCACACGGCCGCCCACGTCATCGCGCGCCTGGTGAAGGACGACGGCTGGCGGGTCGGCGTCGTCTCGCAGGGGCACAGCGCCGTCAACCACCTTCTGGACGGCATCGTGAAAGCGGGTGTCGATCCGGAACGAGTGGGCAAGAAGGACAAACCCGAGGGCTGCCTCTGGAGGGACGTCGCCACCGCGAAGACGGCGGAGTTCCTCGCCGACCACGAAGGGATCGGGTGCGTCCTCGGCGGCACCGCATGGGACTCCGCATCCGACCGTGTGGGCCCGGCACAACTGGACCTACTCGTGGTCGATGAGGCCGGACAGTTCTCCCTCGCCAACACCATCGCCGTCTCCCGTAGTTGTCAGCGCCTACTCCTGCTGGGCGACCCACAGCAACTCCCGCAGGTCAGCCAGGGCACCCACCCGGAACCGGTCGACGTGTCCGCTCTGGGCTGGCTGAGCCAGGAGGCTATCCTGCCCGCCGAGCTCGGCTACTTCCTGCACACCACCTGGCGCATGCACCCCGACCTGTGCCGGGCGGTCTCCGAGCATTCCTACGCCGGCCGGCTGACCGCACACTCCTGCACGTCTGAGCGCGATCTGCGTGATGACCAGCGGCGTCCGGTGACCGCGGGACTCATCGCCGAACACGTGGACCACCAGGGCAACTCGGTGATGTCAGCGGAGGAAGCCGACCGGATCGCCGAGTTGGCGCGCGAGGCACTCACGTGGCAGTGGCAGCCGATCCCCCATGCCCACCACCGGCCCGTGCTTCCGGAAGACGTGCTGATCGTGGCGCCCTACAACGCGCAGGTCGATCTGATCCGCCGCACACTCGCCGCGCAGGGCCTGGCCGGATTCCGCGTCGGTACCGTCGACAAGTTCCAGGGTCAGCAGGCAGCGATGGTCCTCGTCTCCATGGCCGCCTCCTCCCATGACGACGTCCCCCGTGGCATGGAGTTCCTGCTGTCGCCCAACCGCCTGAACGTCGCCGTCTCCCGCGCACAGTGGCGCACAGTCGTCGTGCACTCCACACGTCTGACGGACTACCTGCCCGCGACCCCCGAGCGGCTCGACGAACTCGGCCGGTTCATGAAGTTGCTGACCACTCCGGCAGGAGAGCCTTCCTCGCCAGCGCCCGCACCCCTGCGGATCTGACGAACGGATCACCCGATCTCCACCCTGCGGGTGCGAGTTGGCGCAGCACATGAGCCGGCCAGGTGCTACGGACTTCATACGCACTCAGCGGTTCACGGTCGTGGCGCTGCCAGCCGAGCAGCATCAGCGACTCCGGCACGACATCCACACCGACCGACTCCGATGCCGCCCACAGCAACGTCAGCAGCGCAGCATCCCGCTCATAGCCGGCCATGTCCGGCACCAGCCGCGGGGCGATGTGACCCAAGAGGAAGCCAGCGTCGGCCAGCCCTCTGGTGCCCGCCTTGGTCAAGGAGCAGCCGGCCCTTGTACTTGCGCAGCAATCCCAGTGACTGCAGCGTTTCGCGGAACCACAGCACCGGAGCTGTCTGGTCCTCACGGTTCTTCTTCCCGATCCAGTCCTTCGCCGCCGGGATCACCTCGCTCGCCGCCTCCACATCCACAGGCTTGAGGTAGCCGGCGGCGGTGAGCGGGATCCCTTCCCCCTCGGCCCGTTCCAGGAACCACCGCACCGGACGCAGCAGTTCGTCGATCTCATCGTGACTCGGTGGCGGTTGCTCTGCGCAAAGCACCGAACCGAGCGCCGCAAGCCGGGGGCCCACGGGAGCGCTCCGCAGACGAAGCAGGAGCGTGACCAGCGACGAATCGATCCCGGCGTGCTGCATGAGGAGCACGGGGTGCGACAGGCTGGCGTTGACCTCCTCGATGTCGAACCGCGCTGGAACCTCCAAGACCTCGGCGAGTTCCGCGGCCGTGCGCCGGCTGCCGCAGTCATCCGGGGGCGCCGCACGCTGGCCGTCGACGCACGTCGCCGGCGCGCCCCGCGGTGGTTCAGCCAGCAGGGCGTCCAGCCGGATCGTCAGATCCCAGTGATCGCCGTAGTCGTATACGTAGTGCAGAACGTCGCCTGGTTCCTGCAGGACCTCGTCGATGCGCACCGACTCCTCCGGCGGACCGTCGTCATCGCCTTCGGCGACGTCGTAGGAGCACAGGAACACTTGGCTGTCCTGGTCGAAGGGCGACCCACCGAGGGCGAAGCGATGGAGGTGGGAATCGGTCCAGCCGAAGGCTCCCTGAAGCACCTGATGGAACATGTCCAGACCCAGATCGGAGGGGATCTCGAGCGTCCGCCGGATCGGCGGTTCGGACTCGTTGAGCTCGGCGGTCACCCGGTATCCGACGACCCCTGGCAAACGGCGACGGCGCAGTTCCGGTCGCGCGACCAGTCCCGGCCGGAAATCACTGAGATACGTCACAGGCCGGAGACCGGGCTCCTCATCTGACACTCCCCCACGCTAGCCGACGTCTCAGGGAGCACCCACGTACAACAGTCGGTTCGGGCTACCCGCATCCAGTCCGTCGAGCACCCCCACGGTCGCCGACCGGCGCACCGCACGCCGCACCTCCGAGGGGCCCGCCTGCGGATTGCGCTGGAGGTACTGAGCCACCGCACCGGTGACGGACGGGGTGGCCCACGAGGTGGCACCCACGCCGCGGTAGTGGAACACCCCACCGTCGGCGAGCACGGACGTGATGCCCTTGCCCGGCGCGAAGATGTCCACGCACCGGCCCTGGTTGGAACCGGACCACACCCGATCCCGCTGCGTGCTGGCCCCGACCGTGATCACCGATGACACGCGCGCGGGCGAATGCCGGCATGCGTTCTCACCCTGGTTGCCGGCCGCCGCGACCACCGGGATCCCGCTGCGCACCAGTCGCCGGACCGCGCGGTCCACACTGGCGGACCGGCCGAAGGCCAGTGACATGTTCACCACCGCGGGACGTACCGCGTTCCGGCGGATCCAGCCCGCTGCCCGCACCACCGCCCGGCGCTCCTGCTTGAGGGTCATCGTCGACCCGCCTTCAGTGCACCCGAGGGCCTGGACTTCCACGAGGTTCACCCGGTTGGCCACCCCGGTGTTCGTGCCGCCGACGATGCCCGCGACGAAGGTCCCGTGACCGACGCCGAATTCGTCGGAACAATCAGTCACCCCGGTGCCGGTCAGGTCGATCCCGAGCGTCGCGCGACCGCCGAACTGCGAGTTGTCGACGTCGAGGCCGGCGTCGATGAGGTAGACGGTGACACCCGTCCCGTCCGATGGCGGGGCGTACGTCCCGTCCAGCGGCAGGTTGCGCTGGTCGATCCGGTCCAGCCCCCACCCGTCGGCACTCGCAGGCCCGGCTCCTGCCACTGCCGCCACGGCCAGTACGGCACCTGCGATCCGAAGAGTACGCACGGGCCAACCGTACTCCTCCGGGCGTTCCACACAACTGTCCTTACCCCTCGGCGCTGCCACACCCCAGATGCGCCAGCAGATCCGGCTCACCGGACCGCAGGCGGGCCATCTCCTCCCGTCCGGTACAGGTCAGTAGCGCTACCACCACGTACCCCTGCCCGCGCGCCAGCACCTCGCAGATGCCCCCCGCCCGCTCCCAGCGGAGGAATTCCTCCAAGTCGCGCGACGCCATGCCACCACCGTGCCAAGTCACCTGCCCGAGCCGCAAGGCCCGTGGACGCCGGCGATTGTGACGAAGGTACGGCCCCCGCGGATCGTATTGCGACGAAGGTGCGGGGTCGGCGACCAGGCACCGCGCACCATCGTCACAGACCGCGCCCACGGTCCGGCACCTTCGTCACAAGAGGAGGCGGTGGCCGTGAACGCCGGTTCCGCATGTCACCGGTCCGCGCCATGATGGATTCCATGTCATCCCCCACCCTTCACCCCGCTGACACCCACGACATGATCCGCGTGCAGGGCGCACGCGAGAACAACCTGAAGGACGTCACCGTCGAGATCCCCAAGCGCCGGCTCACGGTGTTCACCGGGGTGTCGGGGTCGGGGAAGAGTTCACTGGTCTTCGCCACCATCGCCGCGGAGTCGCAGCGCCTCATCAACGAGACCTACAGCGCCTTCCTGCAGGGATTCATGCCGACCGTGAGCCGGCCCGACGTGGACGTGCTCGACGGGCTGACCACCGCGATCATCGTCGACCAGCAGCGCCTCGGAGCCGATCCGCGATCGACCGTCGGCACAGTCACCGACACCAACGCCCTGCTGCGCATCCTGTTCAGCCGGGTCGGCCAGCCGCACATCGGGCCGCCTGGGGCCTTCTCGTTCAACGTGCCCTCGGTGCGTGCCAGTGGCGCGATCACCGTGGAGCGCGGGAACCGCACCCGCGCGGAGAAGGCCACGTTCACCCGGCTCGGCGGCATGTGCCCGCGCTGCGAAGGCACGGGTTCGGTCACGGATTTCGATCTCACAGCGCTGTACGACGACAGCAAGTCGCTGAACGAGGGCGCCCTCACGATCCCCGGCTACAGCATGGACGGGTGGTACGGGCGCATCTACCGCGGCTGCGGTTTCTTCGACCCGGACAAGCCGATCGCCAAGTTCACCAAGCGCGAGTTGCAGGAGTTGCTCTACAAGGAGCCGACGAAGATCAAGATCGAAGGCATCAACATCACCTACGAGGGCCTGATCCCGAAGGTGCAGAAGTCGATGCTCAGCAAGGACGTGGAGGCGATGCAGCCACACATCCGCGCCTTCGTCGAACGCGCCGTCACGTTCACCACCTGCCCCGAGTGCGAAGGAAGCCGACTGGCCGAAGCGGCCCGATCCTCGCGCATCGCCGGGATCAACATCGCGGAAGCCTCGGCGATGCAGATCAACGACCTGGCCGACTGGGTGCGCGGGCTGGACGAGCCCTCCGTGACGCCTCTGCTCGAGGCGCTGCAGCACAGCCTCGACTCGTTCGTCGAGATCGGGCTGGGCTACCTGAGCCTGGACCGGCCCTCCGGCACCCTGTCCGGGGGCGAGGCGCAGCGCACGAAGATGATCCGGCACCTCGGCTCCTCACTGACCGACGTGTCCTACGTGTTCGACGAGCCGACCATCGGACTGCATCCGCACGACATCGCCCGCATGAACGATCTGCTGCGCAGACTGCGCGACAAGGGCAACACCGTGCTCGTCGTGGAGCACAAGCCGGAGGTCATCGGCATCGCCGACCACGTGATCGACCTCGGTCCGGGCGCGGGCACAGCCGGTGGCGAGCTGGTGTTCGAGGGTTCCGTGGCGGACCTGCGGGCGAGTGCGACGGTGACCGGCCGGCACCTCGACGACCGCGCCACGCTGAAGGCCCAGGTACGCGAGGCCCACGGCGCGCTCGAGGTGCGGTCGGCGAACACGAACAACCTGCGCGACGTCGATGTCGACATCCCGCTCGGAGTGCTGGTCGTGCTGACGGGCGTCGCGGGTTCGGGCAAGAGTTCACTGATCGACGGGTCGGTGGCCGGCCGGGACGCGGTGATCAGTGTCGACCAGAGCCCGATCCGCGGGTCGCGGCGGAGCAACCCCGCCACCTACACCGGGCTGCTGGACCCTATCCGCAAGGCCTTCGCGAAAGCCAATGGCGTCAAGCCGGCCCTGTTCAGCGCGAACTCCGAGGGGGCCTGCCCGGCGTGCAACGGCGCCGGGGTGATCTACACGGACCTCGGCATGATGGCCGGGGTGACGTCGGTGTGCGAGGAATGCGAGGGCCGGCGCTACCAGCAGGCGGTGCTGGAGTACCGGTTCGGCGGGCTCAACATCGCCGATGTCCTCGACCTGCCCGTGGCCGAGGCGACGGCGTTCTTCGAGTCCGGCGACGCCCGTACGCCGGCGGCGCACAAGATCCTGCAGCGGATGACCGACGTCGGCCTCGGGTACCTGCGCCTCGGACAGCCGTTGACCACGTTGTCCGGCGGGGAACGCCAACGGCTCAAGCTCGCCACCAATATGGGCGGCGACGGGATGATCTACGTCCTCGACGAGCCGACCACCGGTCTGCACCTCGCCGACGTCCAGCAGTTGCTCGGCCTGCTCGACCACCTCGTTGACGCCGGGAAGACCGTCATCGCGATCGAGCACCATCAGGCGGTGATGGCCCACGCGGACTGGATCATCGACCTCGGCCCGGGTGCCGGTCATGACGGTGGCCGGGTCGTCTTCGAGGGCACTCCCGCGCAGATCGTCGCCGACCGGTCGACCCTCACCGGGCAGCACCTCGCGGCCTACGTTGGGCAGTAGCAGGGGCTCAGGACTGAGCAGCGGCCTTCGCGGCGCTCCAGCCGCCCATCACGTTGCGTACGGTCGCGCCGCTGGGACGATCCGGGCTCTGCCGCGCCCAGTGCTCGTAGTCCGCGTAGGTGCCCAGGCTGCCCTCTTCAGCCAGGTACCCGGCAACTGCCGCGGTGACCTGCTCCCGGCCCCAACGCGGGTGGTACTCGCGCACGGTTGCCCCCACCGCAACCCCCGCGGCCTGGCACGCCCGGCGCCACGTGCCGAAGCGCTGGACCACCCGGGCCGACGAGGGTCCGTGAACCTCCCGCGCCACAGCGTCGTAGCGCGCGTGGCTCAGGGGTTCACCACAACGGCGGGCGGCCTCGCGGATCGCGCGCAGGATGTCGTCATCGCTGAACGCCTCCTGCCGCGGCATGAGGCCGACCTTACGCTAACGGCCAGGTGATCAGCGTCTGCATCGATCCGGGATCCTTGTCATCGGGCTCGGTCAGATAGGTCTCCCACATGAGCGGACCGAGGGCCAGGCCCTGCGCCTGCACCCACTGCATCAGTCCTCCGTAGGTCTGTTGCATCGAGTCGTAGGAACCGATGTGCAGCACCTGCACCGCACGGCCGCCCGGCAACTGCAGCGCGGACACCGCGCCCACCGGCTGCACCGGCGTCGGCGTCGGGAACCCGGCAGCCACGTCGACAGTGTCGGTCGGCATACCGAAGTACACCCCGACCGGCGGGCCGCCCACAGTCGCACCTTGCTGCTGGATCGCCGCCATGGCCTCGTGGTACGCCCGGTCGTAGAAGGCCGGCAGCGCGTCCATGGCCACCACCTCCCTGACGACGGCGATCTCAGCGGGTTCAAGGGTCACGAGGCTGGGCTCGGACATGGGGACCTCCCTGCAACCAGCGTAGGCCGCGGTTGCGACGAAGGTGCACCAGTGAACCGGCGTTATGCGACGAAAGTGCGCGGTGAGCGGCGGGAGAACCCGCACCTTCATCGCAATCGGCCACGCGGGGCCGCAACAACGTCACAATGGCCCGTGCGCCTGTCAGACTCCTGGCATGGACGAGCAGATGTACGAGGCCCATGTGGCCTTCGAGGTGGCCGCATGGACCGAGTCCCTGGGTGAATCCCTCGGGACGCTCACCGAAGCGGTCTTCAGTTGGCTCGACTCCGTCTCGCTGGGCAGCGTCTTCAGCGAGGCCGACCTCGATGCGCTGATCGAGGCGCTGCCCGCGCCGGACCTGACGGCCACCGTGTTGGCCGCACACGGTGCTGCTCTGCAGGACGGGACCCCGGTCGGGGAACTGGTCGGGCGCGAGGATTACGACCGCGCCGCGCAGGTCGTCGCCGGCATGAACGAACTGAAGGAAGCCGTGGTCGAGCAGATCACGACCAGCGAGGTCTATGCCGATCTCATATCCCACGTGCTGTTCCACGGAATCCGCAACTACGTGACCACCGAGAGCCCGATCGCGCGTGTGCCCGGGGCGTCTTCGCTGATGCGCATGGGGCAGAATGCGTTCGACTCCGCGGCCCCGCGGTTGAGCAAGGGCATCGAGAAGCAGTTGACCTCCTTCGTTAGCGCCAACCTGCAGGAGACCCTGCGCGAGAGCCGCGCGTATCTCACGAGCGTCATCGACGACGAGGCCCTCGGCGAGGTGGCCGACGACCTGTACGCGCGCAATGCTGATGCGACGGTGGCCGACCTCGCAGCGTTGTTCCCCGCGGAGACTCTGGTCGAGTTGCTGGGGGTCGCGCAGGACCTCTGGGATCAGATCCTCACGACTCCGACGTTCCGCGACCTCCTGCAGGCGGTACTGGACGCGAACGCCGCCCGCCCTGTCGGGGACCTGCTGGCCGAGGCCGGCGTCACCGCAGACTGGGTGGTGACGCTGGCTCGGCCGTGGATCCTGCGGGCTGCCGACGACGGAGCCCTCGAGGAGTGGATCCGTGAGCTCCTCGCGGCGTTCTACTCCGACTACGAGTAGGCCAGGACCTCCTGCTCCAGCCGCGCGTAGCTGGTCTCCATACCGGTGGTCATGCCGGTGCCCAGCACGATGTCGCGGATCTCGGCGTTCGGGTAGGTGATCACCAGGGACAGCAACGTCCCGTCGGCGACCGGGGTCAAGGTCATCTCGTTGACGGTGCCCGGACCCTCCATGCCGATCATCTGCTCGGTGGTCACTGCCCGGTGCGGCGGCACGCTTTCCAACAGTTCGCCGGTGAACCCGAAACGACCCCCGCCGTCAGCCTGTTCCCACTCGTACCGGTAGGCGTCCCCCACCGTGGTGGCGACCTCACAAACAGGCATGGTCCAGCCGTCCGGTCCGAGCAGCCAGCGCTGCAGCAGATCGGCATCGTGGTGCGCGCGCCACACCTGCTCCACCGACCCCCGGACGACCCGGCTGACCCGGACCTGGGTGTCGCTGAGGATCTGCGCCTCGCACACAGCGTCGCTGGCAAAGGACGCGAGGTCCGCCAGGACGTCGTCCATCTGCCCCATCGCGGCGTGCATACCCTCCTCCATGCCCATGCTGAGCAACTGGTCGAGTTCGGCCACCGAGTTGAAGTACGTCGTGGTCGACACCTGCGAGCCACCATCGGTGGCCGCGAACGCAAAGACCATCCGCATGGACGGCATCTCCCGGTTCGGCGAACCGTCGGGCAGCGCGAAGCCGTCGAGGACCTCGAACGACTTGAGCGGGTTCACGTCGAGGTACTCCCAGTAGCCCCGCGACACATCGCCCTCGGGCCCGGTCATGGCGTACTCACTGCGGCCACCGGGATACATGTCGTGGCGTGTGAACATCGCCGGATACGTCGGGGGGCCCCAGAACCGTTCGAGTTGGCGCGGGTCGGCGTACGCGTTCCACAGCCGCTCCAGCGGCACCGGGAAGTCCGCGACCACGGTCATCGTGAGCGCCTCGGGGTCTTTCGTGACTGTTGTGACGGGCATGTTGGAGCCTTTCATCGAGGGGTGTCTTCTGTGAACAGGTCATCGAGGCGGGACACTCGGTCGCGCCAGATCCGCTCGTACTGGTCGAGCAGGGCTTGGGCGCGGGCGATCATCTCGGGGTTCGCACGCACGCGCCGTTCGCGACCGTGGGGCTGCTTGGTCACAAGTCCGGCTCCTTCCAGCACCGCGACGTGCTTCTGGACCGCGGCGAATGACATGGCGTAGGCGGCCGCCAACTGCGACACCGTGACTTCGCCGACCAGGGTGCGGGCGACGATGTCACGGCGAGTGCGGTCGGCCAGCGCCCGGAAGAGCCGGTCGACCTCGTCGTCGGTGAGAGCCTCATATACAACCATCAGGTTGTACGTTAGCCGCGTGCACAGGGTTTGGCAAGACCCCTGACACCGACAGTGACAGTCTTGGTGCGTGAGTACCCGCGAAACTCCGAATCGTCCAGACGAGGGCCACTTCCGCCTGGCCGTCCTCATCGACGCCGACAACGCCCAGGCCTCGGTCATCGAGGCCCTCCTCGAGGAGGTCGCCCGGTTCGGCGATGCGATCGTGCGCCGCATATACGGCGACTTCACCGCACCCACCAGCGCGGCCTGGAAGAAGGTCCTGCAGCGCAACGCCATCAAGCCGGTGCAGCAGTTCGCCTACTCCACAGGAAAGAACGCCACGGACAGCACACTGATCATCGACGCGATGGACCTGCTCTACACCGGCGACTTCGACGGGTTCTGCCTGGTCACCAGCGACAGCGACTTCACGGGCCTGGCGACCAGACTGCGCGAGGCTGGGCAGATGGTCTACGGGTTCGGGGAGCGCAAGACCCCGGAGGCGTTCCGCAACGCATGCCACCGCTTCGTGTTCGTGGAGGTGCTACGCAAAGGCGGCGGCGAGGCCGAGGAGGCCGAAACCCCCGCCCCGAAGCGGCGCACCAGGAAAGCGCCGGCAGCCGAGCCCGCCGCGCCGAAGTTCCCGAAACAGTTCGTGATGCGGGCGCTCGAGCAGTCCGCCGACGACTCCGGCTGGGCCGACCTCGGCACGTTCGGCCGCTACCTGGTCAAACTGCAGCCCGACTTCGACTCCCGGCTGTACGGGTACCGAAAGCTGTCCGACCTGGTGCGCGCACGCACCGACCTGTTCGAGATCGAGGAGCGGCAGGCGCAGAATTCCAGCCAGAAGGACATCTACATCCGCGCAACGTGATCCGAGTCCGAACGGTCGCCGCCACGCGCTGACTGCCGGCACGACGCTGTCCACATCCCCTGGTGCGTGTCGAACATGTGTTCTATACTGAGTTATGCCCGGAACCGGACCCACCCCCTCCGCGGCCCTGGACCAGCTCAGGGCCGGGTTCCGGGCACTCGACGACCAGGGGCACCTCGACGACCTGCACACCGCGGAGCAGGCCCGCAGGCGCGCCGACGCGGTCCACGCGGTGCGGGTCGCCGAGCTGGCCGCCCGGTCGCAGGCGGCCAGCCGTGGCATCGGGGGGGCCGGCACCGAGGAGATCGGGTGGCTGCTCGGGCTGTCCAGCCGCGCCGCGGCCCACCTGGTCGGCACCTGTGAGGACCTGGTGTCGCGCCCGCTGGTGTTCGACGGGCTGCACCAGGGGCTGATCGACCGCACCCGCGCCGTGAAGATCGTGCACCTGCTGTCCGAGGTCCCCGACCCGGCCCGTGAACGCCTGGAGGCCCGGGCCATCGCCTACGGCGCCGAGCACACCACCGCCCAGTTGCACCGGTACCTGCTGCGCCTGACCTGCGACCACGACCCCGACGAAACCTTGCGCAAACAGGCCCTGGACAACCGCGGGGTCGCGCTGATCCCCCGCGGCCACGGCATGTCCAGCATCTGCATCGACATCTCCGCCGAACACGCCGACGCGTTCATCCAAGGCCTGGACCACTACGCCAACACCCACCACCCGGACCCCTACGACCAAGGCCCGAACCGCAGCGTGGAGCAGCGCCGCGCCGACGCCCTGGTCGGGCTGATCACCGACCGCACCACCTGGGACGTGCACGTGGCCATCAGCATCCCCGCCGACATGCTGATGGGCGTGGAAACCGCCGGCGCGGACCTCAACGGCTCCCCGGTCACCCACGCCCTGGCCCTGCACCTGGCCTGGTCCCCCGACGCCCGCTGGACCCGGCTGGTCACCGACCCCCTCACCGGTGTGCTCCTGGACCCCGGCACCACCCGGTACGAGATCCCGAAGAAACTACGCCACGCCATCCGGGCCCGCGACCTCACCTGCCGGTGGCCCGGCTGCACCCGCAAAGCCGAATACACCGACACCGACCACGTCATCCCCCACCGACTGTCCGGGCACACCAGCGCCGACGGGCTCGTCTGCCTCTGCCGCCACCACCACCGCCTCAAAACCTTCGGACACTGGAAGATCCACACCAAGTCCACCTACGCCCTCGACCTGCACATCACCGCACCCCTGGGCACCACCCGCACCACCAAACCCCCACAGCACCCACGACGAGACTGAACCGTTACGGGCCTGGGCGCAGGCGAATCTTCACGGTGCGGCTCGCCTCAGTACCACCGGCCGGGCTGAAGATCAGTTGCAGCTTCGCCGTGCCGGGCTTGGCCTTGCCGAGCACCTTGAGCCGGATCCCTGACTCGCCGGAGGGAGTCCCGCCACCCACGGCCGCCAGCAACTTCGACCCCTGCGACAGCACGACCTGCACGTACCCCGATGGGGCGGTGGAGTCGAGGTTGAAGGGCAGCCCCCCGGCCTTGTCGAGGTCGAGGCTGCCCGGGTATTCCATGGTCATCCCACCAGCCTTCACCGACTTGACCGTGGACGACCCAGAGGCATTCTTCATCGCTTTGTCGGTGTACGGCTTCCGTACGGACGCCGACTTGCAGGGCTTGTTCGTCTGGCCCAGCATCACGGCCAGATTCACCATTGAGTGGTTGATGAACTGACCCACCGAGACCAGGTTGTCGGCCCCCGTCACGACCCCGGAGGACCCGGCGTCGCAGGAGTTGGCCATGTACGCATCGGCAGCGCTCTCGATGGTGTCGATATTGGCCCCGAACTCGTCGAGCTTGCCCTGCAGGCCGATCAAGACCGCCTTGACCTCAGGCTGCGTCGGGTGACCGGCGAATACCGCATCGGCCGTCGAGGTCATCGTTGACAGTGCTGTTCGCGCGTTCTTCAGTGCGGTATCCCCATTGAGGCGCAGCCCGCCGATGATGACGGCGACGGTGTCGACGTCGACCGGTGGGTTGTTCCTGCAGGGGTATTCCAGGGGCGACAGGTCACCGAGCGCCGTGGCCTGCGCCTTGGACTCGAAGTTGATGGCGGTCTGGAAATCCGCCAGCGCCTTCCGGTACGTCTCGTAAGCCTTCGACGGGGGCTTCTTTCCGCACCAGGCGGGCTTGAAGACGCCACCATCCAGATGCGCGGCGCACACTCCTGCTGGCGCAGAGGTGGCCACGGGAGCCAGAATCACGGCGAATGCGGAGACAGCGGAGACTGCGATTGCGGAGATCATCATGCCCACCTCCCGGCACCTTCAAGGCTACTCCCGCGCGAGGGGTGCGCCGGCGCTGTTCGGCCGTTCGAGTCAGACCTCCGTTCTACGGTTGGCCCATGAGCGATGAGTTGGCCTGCGGGTGGTGCGGATCCCGGGTGCTGCGCCACGTCCTCTACGGATATCCCGTCGTGCTACGGCGAACCCCGGCGATGCGCCTCGGCGGGTGCGTGATCGACGAGGGTGCGTGGGACCGCGAGTGCCTCACCTGCGGACAGCGCAACTACTTCATGGACGACGGCACCTCCGCCTGGACGACCCCAGGGGCGCAGGGGACCGGAGTGGCAACAGCCGTGCAGCAGTACGCCGCGCAGGCGCGCGAGACCCTCGACACCTCGCAGGCTCCGGTGATCTCCTACGCCGGCCTGTGGCTGCTTCTGGCCTCGCTGGCACCCGTGGCCACCGATGTCCCAGCCATCAGCCGGATTCTCGGCTACACCCCCGACGAGGCGAAATTGCAGGTGGACCGCCTGCTGAGCGCGGCGCATCCGACGGTCGGCGCGGCGATCGGCGGCTGGCTGGCGGACTGGGTGCGGCTCGTTGAGCCACTTCCGATCGACCTCGAAGGACTGCCGTCACAGGCGGACCTCGATCGATGGGCGGCGACCGAGACGCGGGGACTGATCGCACGGTTTCCGCTCGAGGTGACACCCGAAACGATGCTGCTGCTCGCGTCGGCACTGGTGCTGACGCCCAAGTGGCTGGCCGAGCTGGCCGTCGACGACGACGGCATGCTCCTGCTCGAGCACGGCGATGTGCTGCAGGCCATCGTCGCCACGCGGGCCGCCGGCCTCGTCGCCGTGGCCAAGCCCTTCACCGAGGATGGCATCGATGTGATCAGCGTGATCGCCGCGCCTGACGTCGGCGCGCCGGACGTCTGGGCCGCGGTGGACGAGGTGGTGCAGCAGTTGAACTCCGGCGATCTGTGGAACCACGAAACACCCGGTGAGTACCTGACCGATGGTCATGCCTGGAGGGTCGCCGACCGGGTCCGGACCTACGTGGACGCCGACGCGCCAGCGGATGGCGCGCAGCGGTGGCTGAGCAGGCTTCCCGTGTGGTCCGCAGACGCCACCCACGACCTGCTGGACGCTCCCGGTGTCGCCGAGATCACCGCCCCGGTCGCAGCGCGACTGCCCGAAGAGTCCGACATCAGGTGCGTGCAAGCCGCCACAGCAAAGTACGACGAGAACGGGTTCAGCGCCGCGGCGGTCACCGCCATGGGCTTCCGCGCGACCGGCATGCCGCACTTCGTCGACCGCACTGTGCGGCAGGTTGAGGTCACGTACGACAGGCCGCACGCGGTGATCGCGATCGCGCGGGGAGGGCTGTGGGAGGGGGTGCCACTTTTCCACGCATGGGTGACGCCGCATCCGTGAGGCTCATTCTTCGAGGGCCAACAGGCGGCCGTACCGGTTGTCCGCGGGGTGGTCGTACCGCCGGTCCGGGCCGCGCAGACCCATCCGCTCCCCCGACGCCACATCGATGAGTCCGGGGCCGTCGGTCCCAGCCCTGACGCGGTAGCGGCCGTCGACCTTCAGCCCCACGTTCACAGCGCCGTCCCCGCACGTGTCGCAGCCGACATCACCCAACCGGTTCGAGCGGTTGGCCGTCCAGCGGGCCGCCGCCGTGATGGACCGGCTGACCCACGGTCCGCCGTACAGGCGGCACAACTGCCCGCACCCGGCGCCCGGGATCAGTGGGCAGGGCAGCACCGCACGGGTCAGCGCCGCCGGACGCGAGGAGATCACCGTGCCGGTCGCCACCTCCATGACGTCGAGGGTCCCTTGCCCCGGGCCGACCCGCCACGCCACAAGGTAGGGCTGGTCGGTGACCCGCGCCTGCTCGAATGCGGCCGCAGGATCAGCAGCAACCATCTGATCGGTCCAGCGCAATGCGGCGTCCATCGCGCCGACCACCCGCCAGCCCGGCGGAGCCGGCCACCGGAATTCCTCGGTGGGATGTCCTTCGACCCGGCCGGTCAGACTGACGAAGGCCACCTCGGCGGCGATCGGGCACGGCGCGGCCACAGGACGGGAGACCGGGGCGAGCCGGTACCGCACGCCAGCGTGCCGCAGGACGATCGCCTGGGTCGCGAACTCGGCCCTCACGAGGTCGTCGGGGACTGCCGCCAGAGCGACCCAGCGTTCGTGGCACCGGTTGCGGCCGAAGTCGGGTTCGAGGCCGGCGTCGGCCAGGTGGCGCACATAGTCCTCCGCCTGCCGACCAGCATGTTCCAGCAGCCACTGCCAGGAGCGGATGTGCGGCCCCGGCGCCGGTTCGGCCGGCACGTGTGCGTCGAAACCCGCGGCGAGCGGAATGTGAAAAGCGTCCATGAGTCACCCCTTGCTGCGCGTGCCCGCGGGAGGTCCGCGGACCAGGTGGTCACCCGGGGCACCGTGCCAGCAGCGCGGTTGCCGGAGCAGCCAGCCGGGGCTTATCGCCGCTCACTCGTCACCTACGACGACTGTAAGACGCGGGTATGACAACTGGTCGCCGTGATGACCCTCGGCGATCACCGAAAGGCCCACCGCCTCCACTACAGTGCGCGACAGGAGGCATCCATGGCCGAGCAGGCGACCAAGAAGAAGTTCGAATTCCCCTCCGCGGTCACCACCCTGGCGATCGTCACCGTCCTGGTGTGGGTGGTCGCGCTGTTCATCCCCGCGGGCCGGTATCAGCTCGATCCGGACGGCAGCCCGATGCCCGGCACCTACGAGCAGGTCCCCTCGCCGCTGACGTTCTGGGAGTCGGTCCAGCAGTTGGTGCTGGCGCCGGTGAACGGCATCTACGGGCTGCTGAACTTCGAGACCGACGTGGTGGACACCGAGACTGTGGGCCGGATGTTCGGCCAGGTCGGGGTCATCGTCTTCATCATGGCGATCGGCGCGTTCATCTCGGTGTCGTTCCACACCCGCAGCCTCGAGGTCGCGGTAGCCCAACTGGCCAACCGCCTGCGCAGTAAGGGCTGGCTGCTCATCACCGCGGTGATGGTGCTGTTCTCCGTGCTGGGTTCCACCATGGGTTTCTCGGTCGAGACGCTGGGCTTCTACGCACTGTTCATCCCGCTGATGGCCGCGCTCGGGTACGACCGTATGACGACCGCCGGCATGATCATCCTCGGTGCACTGGCCGGGGTGATGGGGGCGACGGTGAACCCCTTCTCGATAGGGGTCGCCGCCGGTGAGGCCGGCGTGAGCATCGGTGACGGCATCGTTCTGAGATTTCTGCTGTGGGTCCTCATCACAGGGATGTGCGTGGGCTGGGTCCTGCGGTACGCCAATCGGGTGCGCAGGGATCCGGAGGCGTCACTGGTCGGGTGGGAGGACCCCGAGGACGAGACAGCGACTGACGAGGCTGCCGACGACGTCGAGCACGGGCAGGTGGCCGCAACGCTGACGGGCACCCAGAAGTGGGTGTTGGTCATCACGGTGGCGGCCTTCGCCTTGATGATCTTCGCCGTGATCCCCTGGTCGAGCCTGTTCGGGTCGACCACCGGGCCCGCCGACTACCTCTACCAGCACGAGACCCTGACCGAGCCGTACTGGTTCGAGCTGAACTGGTGGTTCCCGCAACTGGCGATGCTGTTCATCATCGCGTCCGTGATCGTGGGGGTCGTGGCACGCATGCGCGAGAAGGAGATCGTGCGACTGATCGCCGTGGGGGCCTCCGACATGATGGGGCCGGCGCTGGTCGTCCTGCTCGCCGGCGGCGTGTCGGTGATCATGAATAACACCCAGACGCTGGCCACGATCCTGAACTCCATGGAAAGCCTGATCTCCGACGCCTCGGCCGGGGTCTTCTCGATCATCACGGTGATCGTGAATATCCCGCTGGCGTTCCTGATCCCGTCGAGCTCCGGACACGCGGCCCTGGCGATGCCGCTGCTCGCGCCACTGGCCGACTTCGCCGGCGTGTCCCGCTCCACCACGATCACTGCCTGGATCATGGGGCACGGGCTCACCCTGATGTGGTCGCCGACCAGCGTGGTCCTGGTCGGCGGGCTCGCGATCGCCAGGGTGGGCTACGACAAGTACCTGCGGTTCGCCTGGCCGCTGCTGGTCGGGCTGTTCGTGGTCACGGCCGGGGTGGTCGCCGCCGCGGCAGCGCTGGGTCGCTGAAGCTGACTCCATGCCCGCACGCTTGCGACCCGCCGACGTCATCGACGTGTTCGTCTACGTCGTCGTCCTCAACCTGGCCGTCGAGTACGTCCCCTCGGTCATCTCGGAGACCTTCACCCTGTCGCTTCTCACCGCGGTGCTGATGAAGGTCGTCCTGGAGGTGGTGGTCGCACTCAAGAACCGCGTGAAGGGCCGGTTCCGCGCCGCCACCAGCCCGGCGGGCAAGGTTGCAGCCCTGCTGTTGCTGTGGCTGCTGCTGGTGGGCAGCAAGTTCGTGGTCCTTGAGTCCGTGGACCTGGTCTTCGGCGATGCGGTGAGCCTGGGCGACTTCTGGTCGGTCACCGGGCTCATCATCGTGCTGCTGCTGGCCCGAGAGGGTGTGCGACGCCTGATCGAGGATGATCCCTACCCGTAGATCGCCTCGATGTCCAGCACGTGGTCCTGCTCGACCACCTTGCGCTTGAGCTTCTGAGTGGGCGTCAGGTGGCCGGAGTCCTCGGAGAAGGACGTCTCCAGCAGTTGCCACGAGCGGATCGACTCGGCCTTCGAGACGGCTGCATTCGCATCGTCCACCGCTGCTTGGATCTCTGCCCGCAGGTCGGGGTCGTCGCGCAGTTCGGCGGCAGTCCGGCCGGGCTTGTCATGCGCGGCCGCCCACGCGGACAAGGCGTCGGGATCCAGGGTGATCAAGGCGCCGATGAAGGCCCGGCCCTCGCCGACCACCATGGTCGGGCCGATCAGGTTGTGCGCCTGCATGCGGTCCTCGAGCACCGGACGGCGCGACGTTCTTCCCGCCCGCAGTCACGATGATCTCCTTCTTACGGCCAGTGATCCGCAGGAAGCCATCATGATCCAGCGCACCGATGTCGCCGGTGCGGAACCAGCCGTCGGCGTCGATGGCGTCAGCAGTCGCTTCCGGGTGGTGGTGGTAGCCGGCCATGACGTGCGGCCCCCGCAACCAGATCTCGCCGTCGTCGGCGATCCGCACCGCGGTGCCCGGCATGGGTTGACCCACCGTGCCGATCCGCGAGTTCTCGGCGCGGTTGAAGGTTCCCGAGGCGGTCGTCTCCGTCAGCCCGTACCCCTCCATGACGGTCACGCCGATGCCTGCGTAGAAGTATCCGAGCCGCTCACCGAGGCTGGCGCCGCCGGTGATCGCGAAGCGCAGATGGCCGCCCATCGCCTCGTGCATCTTGCTGTACAACAACCGGGAGAACAGCGCGTGCTGGGCGCGCAGCCAGAGCGACGGCTTGCTCTCCCGGATGGCCCGTCCGTAGTCGATCGCCACCTTCGCCGCGCGCTCGAAGATCCCGCCCTTGCCCGCTGCGTGCGCCTTCTGCTGCGAGCCGTTGAAGATCTTCTCGAAGATGCGCGGAACGCCGACCAGGAACGTGGGACGCACGGTGAGCATGTCAGCTTGCAACTGCTTGGGCACCGGGCAGTGCGCAACCTGCATGCCACCCAGCGCGCAGTACACCTGGGCGCCACGGCCCAGCACGTGTGCCAACGGCAGGAACAGCACGGTCCTCGCTCCCGGTTGCTGCACCACGGGCCCGGTTGTGGCCACCAGGGTGCGGACCACGAACATCAGGTTCTCGTGGGTCAGGACGCACCCCTTCGGCCGGCCGGTGGTACCCGACGTGTAGACGATGGTGGCGATGTCCTGCGCGGAAGCGTCCGACAGGCGCTGCTCGAGGACGGCGTCCTCCACACCGGCGCCTTCGGCGGCCAGCGCCGCGAGCAGATCCTCGTCGATGCGCCACATCGGCGGCGGGTTGGCGCCCTGCAGCACCCGGTCCGCCGACGCAGACGAGTCGACGGCAATGGCCACCGCACCGCTGTCGGCGAGGATCCACTCGATCTGCTCGGCCGACGAGGAGTCGTAGATGGGCACTGCGAAGGAGCCGATGGACCACAAGGCGAAGTCGAGAACGGTCCACTCGTAACTCGTGGGCGACAGGATGGCCACGGGAGCCCCCGCTGCGATCCCCCTGGCGACCAGGCCCCTCGCGACGGCACGGACCTGGTCGTCGAACTGCTTGGCGGTCACATCTGTCCAGCCGTCGCCGGATCGCACGAGGTACATCGGCCGGTCGGGCCGGGTGCGGGCGTTCTGCGCGGGGATACTCCCCGCCGTCCCGGTGATGGGTAGTTCGACTTCCGCAGGGATTTCGAGGTCGCGGGACATGTCCCACCTTTCAGCGTCGGATAACTCCAGAGTAGTCCGCCGCTGCCTCGAGGAGCCCGCCTAACGGTGCAGCCGCTGTTTAGCCAACTCCAGCTTCGCGACGACGCCGAGATGCACCTCGTCCGGTCCGTCGGCCAGGCGCAGGGCACGGGCCTGCGTCCACGCCGCCGCCAGCGGGAAGTCGTCACTCATGCCGCCCCCGCCGTGCATCTGCATCGCGAAGTCGATGACCTCCTGCGCCATCCGCGGGGCCGCCACCTTGATCTGGCTGATCTCGCTCAGCGCTCCCATCGGTCCGTAGGTGTCGAGTCGCCACGCAGCGTTGAGGACGAGCAACCGCGTCGAGTCGATGGCGATCCTCGCTTGCGCGATGCGTTCGCGGTTGCCCCCGAGGTTCACCAGCGGCTTGCCGAACGCCACGCGCTCCTTGCCCCGCTGACACGCCAACTCCAGCGCCCGCTCCGCCAGGCCGATCAGGCGCATGCAGTGGTGCACGCGGCCCGGCCCGAGCCGGCCCTGGGCGATCTCGAACGCGCGGCCCTCGCCGAGCAGGATGTTGGAGGCCGGGACCCGCACGTCGCTGAACAGCACCTCGCCGTGACCGATCGGCTCGTCGTACTGGCCCATCGCGGTGAGCATCCGCACGATCTGCACGCCCGGGGTGTCGCGGGGCACGAGCACCATGGTGTGGCGGTGGTGCCGGTCGGCATCGGGGTCGCCGGAGTCACCCATGAACACGAACACCTCGCAGTCCGGGTGGCCGGCACCGGAGGTCCACCACTTGCGGCCGTTGATGACCACCTCGTCGCCGTCGACCACCGCGGTGGCGGTCATGTTGGTGGCGTCAGAGGAGGCCACGTCCGGTTCGGTCATCGCGTACCCGGAGCGGATGCGCCCGTCGAGCAACGGCTCGAGCCACTGCTGCTGCTGCTCCGGCGTGCCGTAGCGCAGCAGCACCTCCATGTTCCCGGTGTCGGGGGCGTTGCAGTTGAAGATCAGCGGGGCGAGGAACGACCGGCCCATCTGCTCGGCCACCGGCGCGTAGTCGATGTTGGACAGCCCCGTGTCGCCGTCAGTGCCGAAGCGTTCGGCGTAGTCCCCCTCGTGGTCGGCGGGCAGCCACAGGTTCCACAGCCCCCGCAGCCGCGCCTCGGCCCGCAGACCGTCGACCAGCGGCAGCGGCTGCCAGGAGTCCCCGCCGCTCTCGCGGATGCCCCGGATCTGTGCGTGGTACTCCTCCTCGACCGGTGCGACCTCGTGGTCGATGAAGGCGCGGACCCGGGCGGTGAGATCGGCGGCACGGGCAGAGGGTTCGAAATCCATGTCCCTGACGCTACGCCGCCTACATCCATCCCAAGGCGACGAACACCACAAGCATGACCGCGTCGATGGCGAAGAGCGTCCCGATTAACCGGATCTGCTTGCGTGGCGGCCAGTCGTAGGCGAGGAACGCCGCGAGGAAGAACGGGATGTAGACGAGAACGAACACCGGCAATGGTCCCCACCACGGATAGACCCACACAAATGCGGGGGTCATGGCCAGGAAGATCTCGAATACTGCGAAGAACGCCGCCCAGCCGATCGCGAAGGCCCAGCGGTTGGGGATGCCGAGGATCTTCATCCGCGGATCCGCCGGCAGGAACTTGCTGGCCACCAAGCCCGCGACCGAGAACATCAGGCTCAGTTCCACACCCACACCGACGAGCAGCAGGAAGGCGGTGCCGGTCGGGACGGTCCACAGCGCGTGGCCGGAGAAATGCTGGACGAGCGCGTTGCCGATCTCAACGAACCAGTGCACGCCGTACAGCGCGAGACCGGCGGCGATCCCCTTGTAGTTCCGGTTGGCGTACTCATTGCCGTACACGTACATGGCCAGCGCGAGCATCGGGATGACGTACCACTGGAAGACGTCGCCGTTGCGCAGCAGTTCGAGCGCCTGCGCGGTGGCTTCGGGGTTGTTCATGTTCCCAGCCTGGCGGTTGCCCCCGGGTTGGCTCGACCCGCCGCGCCGGGACAGCCCCAGCCGCGGCCGGGCGGTCCGGCCCCCACCTAGCGGTAACTCCCCCGCCTTGAGAACGCGCGCACCCCCGGGCGACCCACCAAGCGCCGGACCGGCCTCCAGCTACAGCCGGGAGAGACACCTACACCCGGGAGTGATCCAACCGGTCCCTTTCGCTCCCACCTAGCCGTAACTCCCCCGCCTTGAGAACGCGCGCACCCCCGGGCGACCCACCAAGCGCCGGGCCGCCCCAGCCGCAGCCGGGAGACCCTACCCCGGGAGCATCCACCGGTCCCTCCCCACCTAGCCGTAACTCCCCCGCCTTGAGACCGCGCACCCCGGGCGACCCACCAAGCGCCGGGGCCGCCCCAGCCGCAGCCAACCGGTCACTTTCGCCCCACCTAGCCGTAACTCCCCGCCTTGAGAACGCGCACCCGGGCCCGCCCCAACAAGCAACCGGTCCCTTTCGCTGCCCGCCAGAGCCAACCCTCCCGCCTGCAGCACCCGCGACTACCCTCGTCCCCATGACCGAGCGCCGGGCCGTGCCCCGTGACCGCGACAACGATTACACCCCCGAGCAGGCGCAGATCCGCCGCGACTTCACCGGGACCGACCTCCCCCATGTCGGGTCGTACTCCTTCGACCCGGCCGCGCTGCCCGGCAACATCGAGAACTTCATCGGCGTCGCTCAGGTGCCGATCGGCCTCGCCGGGCCGCTGCGGGTCAACGGGGAGCACGCCGAGGGCGACTACTACGTCCCCCTGGCGACCACCGAGGGGACGCTGGTGGCCAGTTACAACCGCGGGATGCGACTGCTCACCGAGGCGGGCGGCGTCAAGACCACCGTGGTCGACGACCGGATGCAGCGCGCGCCCGTGTTCCTCCTCGACGACGCGCGGCAGGCTCGCGACCTCGCGGCCTGGATCCGCGAGCAAGAGGCAGCCATCCGTACGGCGGCGGAATCGACGACCAGCGTGGGCAAGTTGATCGAGATCGAGCAGTACCACGTGGGCCCCCTGCTGTACCTGCGGTTCGACTACACCACCGGCGACGCCGCCGGCCAGAACATGGTGGGCCGGGCGACCTGGGCCGCCTGCGAGTGGATCCAGGCAAACCGCCCCGACCACCCGCGCTATGTGCTGTCCGGGGCGATCGACACCGACAAGAAGCACTCGCAACTCAACGTCCTGCGCACCCGCGGCAAACGGGTCGTCGCCGAAGCCACGATCCCCGCTGACCTGCTCGAGGAGCAGATGGGAGTCACCCCGGCGCAGTTGTTCCGGATGCGGCAGATCAGCCAGGCCGGCGGCATCCTGGCGGGCAGCGCCAACTACGGCGCGCACGCCGCCAACGGACTCGCCGCCTTGTTCATCGCAACCGGTCAGGACGCGGCCAACGTCGCGGAGTCCCACACAGCCATCACGTACTCGCAGGTCACGGACACCGGCGACTACTACTGGACGATCACGTTGCCCGCTCTGATCGTCGCCACGGTCGGTGGCGGTACCGGGCTACCCACCCAACGCGAGTGCCTGGAACTGCTGGGCTGCGCCGGTTCCGGGCGAGCAAAGGCGTTCGCGGAGATCTGCGCGGCCGTCGTCCTGGCCGGCGAGGTCTCGCTGGCCAGCGCAGTCCTGGCCGGCGACTGGGTGACCAGCCACGAGCGGCTGGGCAGGAACCGGTAGATAGGTACCGCTGTACGGTAGAATTCTACCATGGGTCTCAACATAAAGAACGAACGCGTCCACGCCCTTGCGCGCCGTGCCTCCCAGATCACGGGCCGCAGCCAGACCAGCGTCATCGAACTGGCTCTCGAAGAACTCCTCGCGCGGCTGCAGGCGTCCGAACGTGATGCGTCCGTGGACAGTCTCCTCGCCGGGCTGCAACGGGACGTCGAGGCGCACGGGGGTCTGTCCACCGAGGACCTGTACGACGACGCCGGCCTCCCCACGTGATTGTCGACACCTCAGCGGTGGTCGCGATCCTCACCCGGGAGCCGGGGTGGGAAACCCTCGCCACGGCCCTGCGCGCAGCGAACGGCGCGTCGATGTCAGCGGGCACATACGTGGAACTTGGGATCGTGGTCGACCGCCTCGACGACCCGTCGATCTCACGGCGCCTCGACCGACTGCTGGCTGCATGGAATGTCGCGGTCGTGCCGCTGACGCCGGAGCAGGCCGCGATCGCCCGTGCCGCCTACGCCGACTACGGCCGCGGATCGGGTCATCCGGCTCGGTTGAACCTGGGCGACTGTTTCGCATACGCGCTGGCCAGCGAGACCGGCCGGCCACTGTTGTTCAAGGGCAGCGACTTCGAACACACCGATCTGGCTCCGGCGGTCCGGTAGATCGACTGAACGGGGGTGTGGGAGTTCGTCGTCAAGGTCAAGAAGAAGGGCGACTGGAAGACCCTGAAGACGAAGAAAGGGAAGACGAAGGTCTACGAGACCGAGGGCTCGGACCACAAGCTCACCGTCGATCTCGACGAGGGCAAGTACAAAGCCAAGAGCAAAGCGGCCCGTGGCTACGAAGTCGACACCAGTGATGTGGTGAAACTCAAGAAGTAGAGCGGGGGCACACCTAGCATGGAGCGATGCCGAAGTCGCTGCCCCCGCCGGACCGCCCCGAGTCGGTGTTCACATACGCCGCGCCGACGCTGGTCTACGGACCAGGCGCGATCCACGACATCGCGTTCCACCTGCGCGGGTGCCGGCGCGTGCTCATCGTCACCGATGCGGGAGTGGCGGCCACTGGCGCGGTGGCGCGGGTGGCGGCCGGCCTGTCGGTCGAGGTCGAGATCTGGGACGCCACACACGTCGAGCCGACCGACGAGAGCCTGCGGGCCGTCGGGGAGCACGTGCGCCGGACCGAATGGGACGCGTTCATCGCGGTCGGCGGCGGTTCGAGCATCGACACCGCGAAGGCCGCGAACCTGCTGGCCACCAACCCTGGCGACCTCCTCGACTACGTCAACGCGCCGATCGGCGGCGGACGGACCCCTGAGCACCCGCTGAAGCCCCTCATCGCCGTCCCCACGACCACCGGCACCGGGTCGGAAAGCACGACCATCTGCGTGCTGGACGTGCTCGACCGCCACGTGAAGACAGGGATCAGCCACGCCCGGCTGCGCCCGACACTGGCCATCGTCGACCCCGACCTGACTGCTACCCAGCCGCCGATGGTCACGGCGTGCGCCGGCCTGGACATCCTGTGCCACGCGCTGGAGAGTTACACCGCGCGGCCCTACACGGCCTTTGAGGCCAAGACGGCCGAGCAGCGCGTTCCGTACTGCGGCGCCAATCCGATCTCGGACATGTGGGCCGAGCAGGCACTTGGCCTGATGTCCGATGCCTTCGTGCCCGCAGTGCAGGACGGCAACGACGCCGACGCCCGCGCGAAGATGTCGCTCGCGGCGACTCTGGCGGGCATGGGCTTCGGCAACGCGGGGGTGCACATCCCACATGCCAACGCCTATCCGATCGCGGGTCGCGTGCGCGATTACCGGCCGCCGGACTACCCGCAGGCCGAACCGTTGATCCCGCACGGCATGGCGGTCGCGCTCACCGCACCGGCGGCGTTCCGGGCCACGTACGCGGCCTCCCCCGACCGGCACGAGCGCGCCGCGCGGTTGCTGGGAGGCGACGGCGCAGGCCCGGATGCCCTGCCCGCCGTTCTGCGGAGCATCATGGCCGACGTGGGGATCCCGTCGGGGCTCGGCGAGGTGGGCTACTCCGCCGCTGACATCCCCGATCTCGTGGAGGGCACACTGGCGCAGCAGCGGCTGCTGGCGCTGGCGCCGGTGTCGCTGACCCCGGACGACCTTGCCGTGATCTTCGAGGAGTCGCTGTGAGACCGACCCGCTCCGACTTCCCCGTCGTGTTCGCGATGACCACCCGGTGGAACGACAACGACCACTACGGTCACATGAACAACGCGACGTACTTCGAGTACATCGACACGGCGGTCAACGGGTGGCTGATGCAGACAACCGGCTCCGACATCCGGGACGGTGACGCGATCGCCATCGTCGCGAGCACGGGCTGCGATTTCTTCGCCGAACTCAGCTTCCCCGACACCATCGAGGTCGGCCTGGCGACCGAGCGGGTGGGCACGTCGAGCATCACCTACCGGCTGGGGATCTTCCGCGCGGGCGACCCCGAGTTGCGGGCACTGGCGCGCTTCGTCCACGTGTACGTCGACTCCCGGACCCGTCGGCCGGTGCCGATCCCGCCGGCGATCCGGGATGCCGTGGCACGGCTGCCGGTGCTCACCGGCGACTAGTACGGCCGCCGAGACACCGACTTACTTCTTGACGGGCGGCGCGTCCTTGGGTGCCATGACCGCGCCGATGCGCCGGAAGATCCCATCGCTGGCGTTGGGGTAGTCGCCGTCCGCGGAGAACGCCTTCCGCTTGAACGTGGTGGCGACCGCGATGGCCACGTCGTCCTCCGGCAGGTAGGCCATCGTGGCGGCGTAGCCGCCGAGCAGGGGGTTCTGCAGCAGCCAGTCACCGGAGCGCACGATGCCCAGGCCGTAGTTGTACGGAACCACCTGCTCGAAGCAGACCGGCGCGCAGTTGTCCTGGCGCTGGCCGAAGCCCAGCAGGTTCGGTCCTGTCATCGCCCGGTAACTGCGCTTGGACAGCAACTCCCCGGTCCCGATGACGCGCGGATCTGGCGAGGTCCTTGATGTCCGTGGTCTGCGTGGCGCCGACCGGGGTGCCCCAGGCCATGTTCCAGAACGTGGACTCCTCGTAGAACTTCGTGCTGGCCGGCAGTCCGAGATATCCGCGGCGCTCCGAACTGAAGGCGTGCAGCACCGGCTCCGGGATCTGCCCGGTCTGGTTGGCGACGGTGGCCTTCAGGCCCATCGGGTCGAGGACCTCGCGCTTGATGAGCCTCGACAGCGGCTTGCCGCCCACCTTGGCGAGGATCTTCCCCAGGACCATGAAGTTCGTGTGGGAGTAACTCCAGTTGGATCCGGGCGGGAACAGCACCGGCTTGGCGAACGCGACCTTCCGCCGCTCACGGTAGGTCCACTCGTGGAAGGGGTTCTCGACGAAGGCCAACTGCCAGGCCGGGTCCTGCTCGTAATCGGGGTACCCGGAGGTCTGGTTGGCGAGCATCTTCAGGGTGACCTGGTCGGAGTTCGGCAGACCCGGCAGCCACTCGTCGACCGTGTCGTTGAGTTTCACCTTGCCCTGGTCGACGTAGCGCAGCAGCAGCGTGCTCACATAGGCGAACGCGACGGCACCGTTGCGGAAGCGCATGTCGGTGGTGGCCGGGACCCCTGTCATCGACGTGCCGTAGGCCTTCGTCGAGACGATCTTGCCGCCCTTGGTGACCCGCACGATCACCGCTCGCAAGTGGTCCTGCTTCATCTGGTCGCGGACGATCCGGTCGATCTGCTTCGGCGTGCTGTCCGCGACAGCCGGCACCGCCAGCGCCGTCAGCCCAAGAGCCACCACCATCGCTGCCGCAGTCCGTCGACCCACCATGCACAATCCCTTCGTTTACCGGGAAGTCAACCACGCGAGTGCGACGAAGTTGCGGGGGGCCCGACCCCGAATGTGTCGAAGGTGCGCGGTGCGCCGCCGCAAACCCCGCACCGTCATCACAAACCGTCTGCGGGGGGCCGCACCTTCGTCACAGAACCCCGGGGTGCGGGTCGGTCTGCGCTACAGCCCCAGGTCTCGCCCGATGAGTTCCTTCATGATCTCGTTGCTGCCCGCCCAGATCTTCGTCACGCGGGCGTCACGCCAGGCACGCGCCACGCGGTACTCGTTCATGTACCCGTAGCCGCCGTACAACTGCACGCAGGCGTCGATGACGTCGTTCTGGATCTCCGCGGACCACCACTTGGCCTTGGCCGCATCCACGGCCGTGAGGTCACCGGCGTTGAATGCCAGCACGCACTGGTCGACGAACGCCCGCGACACCTCGAGCTTGGTCTGCAGTTCGGCCGCCAGGAACTTGTTGTGCTGGAAACTGCCCACCGGCTGCCCGAAGGCCTTGCGTTCCTTGATGTAGTCCAGGGTCTCCTCGAAGATCGACCAGGCGTGGGCGATGTTGGACACCGCCGCGCCGAGCCGCTCCTGCGGCAGCCGCTGCATCATGTGGATGAAGCCCAGGTTGAGCTCCCCGATGATGTTTGCGGCGGGCACCCGGACGTTGTCGAAGAACAACTCCGCGGTGTCGCTCTCGGTCTGGCCCACCTTGTCGAGCTTGCGCCCGCGGCTGAACCCCGGCATGTTCGCCTCGACGCCGAACAGTGTGATGCCCTTGGCACCGGACCCGGGGGTGGTGCGCGCGGCGACCACGATGAGGTCGGCGGAGTACCCGTTGGTGATGAAGGTCTTCGAGCCGTTCAGCACCCAGACGTCGCCGTCCTGCACAGCCGTGGTCTTCAGCGCCGCGAGGTCGGACCCACCACTGGGCTCGGTCATGCCGATCGCGGTCACGATCTCGCCGCTGCAGAACCGCGGCAGCCAGCGCTCCTTCTGCTCCTCGGTGCACAGGTCGGCCAGGTACGGAGCCACGATGTCGGCGTGGATTCCCAGGCAGGACGACAGCGCCGCCGAGACCCGCGACAGTTCCTCACTGAGCACGGCGTTGAAGCGGTAGTCGTCGGCCTGGGACCCGCCGAACGCTTCCGGAATCTCCAGACCCAGGAAGCCCTGTTTGCCGGCACTGATCCAGATGTCGCGGGGAAACGCCTTGGCCTCGATGAACTCGTCCATGCGGGGGCGGACCTCCCGATCCACCCAGGTGCGGGCGGAGGCCCGGAAAGCCTCATGGTCCTCGGTGTAGATGGTCCGCTTCATGGTCGGCTCCTCCAGATAACTAAGCAAGCGCTTACTCAGCCATGGTACTGTACGCCTTCTGGAGGTGACCATGCCGACAACCAGCGAGCGGGCGGCAATCAGCCGGGAACGCCTGCTGACAGCGGCCGGGGAGGCCTTCGCGCAGCGCGGCTTCCACGCCACGACGACCCGCGACATTGCCGCCGCGGCGGGCATGAGCCCGGCAGCCGTCTATGTGCACCACGCCTCCAAGGAGGAGTTGCTCCACCTCATCGCCCTCGAGGGTCACCTGCAGACCCAGCGCCTGGTGCGCGACGCCATCGCCGCTTCCGACGACCCGGTGGGGCAACTCCGGGAGGTGGTGCGGGCCTTCACCACGTTCCACACCGAGCAGCATTCCTTGGCCCGAGTCATCAACTACGAACTCGTCTCGCTGGACGAGGCGCACCGGCGCGAGATCGATGTCCTGCGCCGGGCGATCCGCCGCGACGTGCAGGGGGTGATCGAACGTGGGGTTGGGACCGGAGTGTTCGACACCCCAGACCCGAAACTGGCGACCATGGCGATCCTGTCCCTGGGCATCGACATCGCCCGGTGGCACCAGGTGGAGGCCACCTGGCCCGCACGACGCATCGTGGCCTCTTACACCGATCTGGCGCTGCGCATGGTGGGCGCCCCGAGGAAAGGACCCGTATGAGCGTTCTCGACAGCTTCCGGCTCGACGGCAAGGTCGCCCTGGTCACCGGCGCCTCGTCCGGTCTGGGCGTGGCCATCGCGCACGGCCTGGCCGAAGCCGGCGCCGATGTCGTCGTCGGAGCCCGCCGCGCCGAGCGACTGGCCGATACTGTGGCGGGGATCGAGGCAACCGGGCGCCGGGGGCTCGCAGTCGCCACGGACGTGTCCCGGCCGGAGGACTGCGCCACGATGGTGGACACGGCCATGGCTGAGTTGGGGCGGGTCGACGTCCTTGTGAACAACGCCGGCATCGGCACGGCCGTCCCCGCCACGAAGGAGACCCCTGAGCAGTTCCGGGAGGTCATCGACGTGAACCTCAACGGCTGCTACTGGATGGCGCAGGCCTGCGGACGCGTCATGCAGCCCGGCAGCAGCATCGTCAACATCAGCAGCGTGCTCGCCCTGACCACTGCGGGCCTGCCGCAGGCCGCCTACGCGGCAAGCAAGTCCGGGCTGCTCGGACTGACCCGCGATCTCGCGCAGCAGTGGGCCGCGCGCAAGGGCATCCGCGTCAATGCCATCGCCCCCGGGTTCTTCCCCACGGAGATGACCGACGAGTACCACCCCGGATACCTGGAATCCCTGCAGCACCGCGTCCTGCTCGGCCGCATGGGCGAGTTGCCGGAGCTCGCTGCGACGGTGGTGTTCCTCGCCAGTCCCGCTGCCGGGTACATGACCGGGCAGACCGTCGTAGTGGACGGCGGTGTGAGCATCGCGTGAGCCGTCGGGTCAACGCATGCCCGTGGCCCGAGCCACCAGCAGGCGGCGTCCCCGGACGTCGGCCTTCGCGAACATCGCCTTGAGGTGGTCCTGAACCGTGTGCTCCGAGACCGACATCGCGCGGACGACTTCTCGCGTGTCCGCACCGGCCACCAACAGGGCGAGCACCTCGCACTCACGCCTGCTGAACCCTGCCACCCGGGCGAAGAGTTCACTGCGGTCCTCCGGCGTCGTCGGTGCGAAGTCGACCGTGATCACCGGGGGGTCTCCGGCGAGGCGGGCGGCGCCCACCGTGACCCACCGACCCTCGCCCACATGGGTCCTGGCCGTGGCCGGGTTGCCGTCGATGCCTCGTTCTCGGGCCAGCAACTGCCCGGCGACGTTGTACGCGGCCGCCGGGACCGGCGGGCCCGCAATGGGAGTGGGCAGCAGCGCCCGCAGTTGCGCGTCCACTGGCGGGGTCTGCGCCATGGGTTGCAGATCCCCGGAGAGCAGCATCACCACGGGCTCGGCAGGGGGGCCCGTGCGCGCGGTCCCAGGTTCGAAGAGCCGGGCGAGACTGGAGCGCAGGGCCGGCGCCACGATGCGTGCCAACTCCGACAACAGCACACACTCCGCCGCAGTGAAGGTGGCATTGGTGCGCCAGAGATCCAGGAAACCCCAGCAGCCGAAACGGTCGCGGAGGGCGACTGAGGCCACGTCGCGCACACTGTAGCCGGCCAGCAGTTCCCGCCACAGCGCACTGTCAGCGAGCTGCCCGCCAGTCGCGGCGTGGAGGGTCACTGCCTCGTTGCCAGACAGCGTGGTCCAGCGGTTCACCGCCGTCACGTACTTCAGCGCGATCAGCCGTGGCAGGTCGGCCAACACCGGGACCTCGGCCAGCGGCGCCAGTCCGACACAGGTACGCGGATCGGTGAGCAGCCACGCGTAGTTGCTGAAGGGCACCGTGCGCCGGAACTCCTCGAGGACCGCTGTGCGCAACTCCCGCTCCGCCAGGTCCCGATCACAGATCTGCTGGATGCTGGGCAGGGCGACCACACAGCGACCATAGGCCCCAGGAAGTTGGGATACCGCCCGGTGCGGTCGCTTCTCTAGCGTCGAGACATGATCACCTTGCACATCGAACATGCGATTTCCGACTACCCAGCATGGCGTGCAGCGTTCGACCGCTTCGCCGGTGCCCGACGGGAAGCCGGTGTACTGGGCGCACGCGTCGCGGTGCCACTGGACGACCCGCAGCACATCGTCATCGACCTCGACTTCGACAGCCAGGAGCAAGCCCGGTTCTTCCTGGACTTCCTGCGCACCACAGTGTGGTCCACGTCCGCCAACTCACCCGCACTTGCCGGTGCACCCGAGGCCGTGATCCTGCGGCGCTTCGCGGTGGATGTCTGAGGAGCCGATCGCCGGCGCACATAGGCTGAAGCCATGTCCTACGTCGTCGTCAACGCCCTGACCGTGCCGACCGACCAAGCGGCCACCCTCGAGCAGCGGTTCGCCGCCCGCGCCGGCACCGTGGACCAGGCGCCCGGGTTCGAACATTTCGAACTGCTGAGGCCGGTCGCCGGCACCGACACCTACTTGGTCTACACCCGCTGGGACAGCGTCGACTCGTACCGCGCCTGGCGGGAGTCCCAGGAGTTCGCGGCGGGCCATGGCGGGGGGCGGCCTGCGGCCACCGGGTCCGACATCTGGGAGTTCGAGGTCTGCTGAGTGCGTCTCGAGGACCTCGCCCGCTGGTTGCTCGCTGCGTTCATGGCGACGGCCGGGGTCGGGCACTTCCTGGCCGCCGACTCGTTCACCGCACAGGTGCCGCCGTGGCTGCCGATGCCCGGGCTGGTCATCGCCGTCTCGGGAATCGTCGAGGTCGCTTTCGCGGCCGCACTGCTGTTCGCCCGTCGTCGGCGCGCCTTGGTCGGATGGCTCCTGGCCGCCTTCTACGTGGTGGTCTTCCCCGGCAACATCTCGCAGTTCGCCACCGGGGCGGATGCTTTCGGCCTGGATTCTGACGTTGCCCGGGGGGTGCGCCTGCTGTTCCAGCCGGTGCTCATCGCGTGGGCCCTGTGGTGCACCGGCGCCTGGCGGGCGTGGCGGGAGCGACGCCGTCAGACCACGTGATGCGGGTGCTCACCCGTCCGGTTCTGGAACGAGAGGATCTTCGGGTTCCGCACGACCCCGTCACGAATCTCGATCGCCGACCGGATGCTCGGGTCATCCTCCCAGGCCTGCGGGCCATCCATCACGGGCCGCAGGAACGGGATGAGCGCCTCGGAGATCCCCCACGTCGCGGAGTTCCACAGGTAACTCGGGCTGTGATCGACGCCGTAATAGTGGATGCCCTGGCCGACGACGAACATGGGCTCCTCGAACGAGGTCGGCCGCGCGAAGTCGAAGCCCATGCCGCGGTCGCAGGAGACGTCGACGACCAGGTGCCCCATGGGGAAGATCGGGAGTTCTGCGTCCAGGACGAACATCATCGGGTTGTCGGTGTCCTGCATCACGCAGTTCACGACGATGTCGAATCCGGCCAGGAACTGCGCGACCGGGATCTCGCCAGCCTCGGTGTGCACGGCGATGGCGCCACCCTCGACACGATGCATGTGATCCATGACGACTGCGGGGATGGGTGAGGCCACCGCCGTCACGTCCCGCATGGTCAGGGCAGTGACGTCGTGCACGCCCAGGCCGTGCAGCGCGGTGATGGCCCCCCGGGCGGTGTTGCCGAATCCCAGCACCGCCGCTCGCAGATGCCGGCCGTAGTGACCGGTGGAGCCGAGCAGCGTCATAGCGTGCAGCACCGAGCAGTAGCCGGCCATCTCGTTGTTCAGGTGGAAGACATGGACCATGAAGTCACCGGCGGGTGTCCAGTGGTTCATCTGCTCCCACGCGATCAGCGTCAGGTGCTTGTCGATGGCGATCTGCGTGAGTTCGGGGTCCTGGACCGCATGCGGCCAACCCCACAGCACCTGACCGGAGCGTAGCTGCTGGATGTCGGTCAGGACCGGCTTGGGCAGCAGGACGATGTCGGCGCCGGCGATGACCTCCTCGCGGGGGCGCAGGCCCGCGACCATCCCCGCCAAGTACTCATCGGACACCCCGAACGGCTGCCCATACCCGACTTCGAGGGTCATGCGGCGCCGCAGGTCCGAATCGATCCGCTCGAAGTGATGCGGATGGATGGGCACCCGCCGCTCGTTCTCCTTGCTGGAGGTCCCCAGGACGCCGACGGTCAACTCGCTCACACCACCCATCCTGGCCCTTCGGACCGAGCGGCGCACAGCTCATCCGTTCAACGGGCTGCACAACGCAGACCGAGGGCACTACGCTCGGTGATCATCCCGTCGTCCGGCGGGTGCGATCCCGGGAGGCCTTCGCATGACCCGAGTCCGCTTGCCGCGCACGATCGCTGTCCTGCTCGGACTGCTCGCCGCGGCCGCCCTGACCCTGGCCGGCGCCGCCACCAACCCGGCCGCCGCCGCCGACCCGCAGCCCTCAGTCGTGTTCCTCGGCGACTCCGTCACCGCCGGGTTCGGGTACTTCGGCCAGAAGGAGAACGCCAAGAACATCAGTGGGACGGTGAACAACCCGTTCCCGAGTTCCTGGTACCTCGGCGACAACAGCCTCTCGGACTGCAGTCCCGCCAGCAGCGGTACGCCCATCGACCAGTGCAGCAACAACAACTTCAACGGCGCCCCGTGGAGCGCCGGGCCGTGGAAGGCCGGCGCGAACTCCCCCAATGTCGCGTACTCCTACCAGATCGCCGCCAGCCAGGATCCCGCCAACGCCGCACCGGTGGAGAACTGGGCGGTGACCGGTTCCACGCCCGCCCAGTGGGACACCGGCGGCCCGTTCAACTTCCAGTTGAAGAGCCTCAAGAACACCAACGTCGTGCTGACCCTGGGCGCCAACCCCATCCTGTCGAGTTTCCTGCAGATCAAAGTGTCCCTGGTGCCGGTCACCAACGGGGCCTGCGCGGACTCCACACAGTGGCTGGGCTGGACCGGCTGGTGGGCCTACCCGCCGTCACACGTCGTCGACTGCGCCGACCAGCAGTGGTCGCAGAACCAGCAGACCGCGCATCTCGAGAACGTCTACAAGACACTGCTGCAGAACGGCAACCAGGTCATGGTCATGCAGTATTACCGCACCTGCCCCTGGTCCTTCGGCAACTGGCAGCCCGAAGGCAATGTGTCCAAGGGCCCGGCAGCAGGCAACTCGTGCCCCTCGCAGCAGCAAAAGGTCTCGGAATGCAGTTCGTGCCCGGTCAAGGGCAGTACGACACAGTGGGACCAGGCAGTCGCCGCTCAGAACGCGATGAACGCCAAGATCGCCGCTGCCGTCGCCTCGGTCCAGCAATGGGCCAAGACGCAGCCGGGCCTCAAAGCCACGGACCTGCAGATGGCCGTGCCCGACCAGAATGCGTGGGCCAGCCATCAGGCGTGGACCAGTGATTCCTGGGTCTTCCCCAATGACACGTGGATCCACCCGAGCAAGGCAGGGCACACACAACTGGCCAAGACCGTCACCGGAGCGATGTGCTCGGCGTTCGGGCAGTGGTGCGGGGCGAAGCCGGCCTGGGTCTCGGCCCCGACACTGGCGAAGGCCACCGTGAAACAGGCGATCAAGGGTGATGTGCCCAGCCGCGCGAAGAACCGGGTCGCCACCGATCTGCCCCACCGCACCAAGCAGCAGAATGCGCTCCACTGGGACAGCAGCACCCCGAAGATCTGCGACGTCTTCGAGGGCGACCTGGTGACGCACAAGAAGGACGGGAAGTGCAAACTCGAGGCCAACGCCGTACGCAGCGGCAACGAGAAGGCCTTCACCGACACGTTCACGGTCACGGTGAAGTAAGGGACGCCCCCACCGGGCCCGCCGCCGCCGGAATAGGATTGGCCACGTCCGGCGGTAGTCGGCCGCCGACACCAGAATGCGAGGTATCGTGGCATCCGTCCCGCAAGTAGGCCCGCTCCTGATCCGCAACGTCGTCGTAGTGGGCGACTCCGGTTCTGGGAAGACCACCCTCGTCGAGGCGGCTCTTCTCGCCACCGGCGTGCTCACCCGGCCGGGAAGGGTCGAGGATGGCAACACGGTCACGGACTACGACCCCGTGGAGATGCGCCAGCAGCGCTCCATCAACCTCGCGCTCGCGCCGACTACCTTCGACGACCTGAAGATCAACTTCATCGACACCCCCGGATACGCGGACTTCGTCGGGGATCTGCGCGCCGGCTTGCGCGCGGCCGACGCCGCACTGTTCGTCGTGTCCGCAGCCGAAGGCCTGACCGCCGCCACCCGCATGCTGTGGCGCGAGTGCGCCGCGGTCGGCTTGGCACGCGCGGTGATCCTCACCAAACTCGACCACCAGCGCGCCTCGTTCGAGGATTCGGTGGCCCAGCTCCAGGAGGCGCTCGGCGACGGCGTCCTGCCGCTCTACCTGCCGGCCTACGACGCCGACGGCCACACGATCACTGGCCTCGTCGGCCTCCTCTCCCAGGAGGTCGCTGACTACTCCTCCGGGCAGCGCCAGAAGCAGCCGGCCGACGACGCCGCGATGGCCCGCCTGCAGGAGCCGCGCGGGACGCTCATCGAGACGATCGTCACAGAGAGCGAGGACGAGGAGTTGCTCGAGGCGTGGGTCGGTGGCGAGAACCTCGGGATCGACACGGTCATCGCGGACATGGAGAAGGCGGTGGTGCGCGGCGAGTTCTACCCGCTCATCCCCATCAACCCGGTGACCGGCATGGGCATCCTTGAAGTACTGGAACTGGTCGCGAAGGGTTTCCCCTCCCCCGTGGAACACCGTGAGGTGGACGCCACCACCCCGGACGGCAAGCCGCTGCGCGCCCTGAAGTGCGACCCCGACGGCCCGCTGCTGGCCGAGGTCATCAAGACGACTTCTGAGCCTTACGTCGGCAAGCTGTCGCTGGTCCGGGTGTTCTCGGGGACGTTGCGCCCGGATGCCCCGGTGCACGTCTCCGGCCACTTCGCGGCCGGCAGTACCCACGAGGACCACGATCTGGACGAGCGCATCGGCTCGCTGTCGTCACCGCTGGGGAAGAACCAGCGCATGGTGCCGACGTGTGGCGCTGGTGACCTGTGTGCGGTGGCCAAACTCAGCCGTGCGGAGACCGGCGACACCCTGTCGGATGTGGACACGCCCATGCTTCTCGAGCCGTGGCAGGTGCCGCAGCCGTTGCTGCCCGTGGCCATCGAGGCCCGCACGAAGTCCGACGAGGACAAACTGGCCAAGGCCCTGACGCGATTGCTCGCCGAGGATCCGAGCCTGGTGCTCGAGTCCAAGGAGGACACCGGCCAGCAGGTGTTGTGGTGCTTGGGAGAGGCCCACCTCGACGTCGTGCTGGACCGCCTGGCCAACATGTACGGGGTCGCCGTGGACAGTGTCCCGCTGCGGGTCTCGCTGCGGGAGACGTTCGCGGGCAAGGCCGAGGGGCGCGGCCGCAACGTCAAGCAGTCCGGCGGGCACGGTCAGTTCGGCGTCTGCGACATCGAGATCGAACCGCTGCCGCAGGGCACCGGCTTCGAGTTCGTCGACAAGGTCGTCGGCGGGGCCGTGCCCCGGCAGTACATCCCCTCGGTGGAGAAGGGTGTGCGCGCGCAGATGGCCAAGGGCGTGGCCGCGGGGTACCCGGTGACCGACATCCGGGTCACCCTGGTCGGCGGCAAGGCCCACAGCGTCGACTCCTCCGACATGGCGTTCCAGACCGCAGGATCGCTGGCCCTCAAGGACGCGGCCACGAAGGCCCATGTCGACCTGTTGGAGCCGGTCGCTGAGATCACGGTGACCGTCCCGGACGACTACGTGGGAGCTGTCATGACCGACCTGTCCATCCGCCGGGGGCGGCTGACCGGGACCGACTCGGCGGGGACCGGCTTCTCGATCGTCACCGCCGAGGTCCCGGAGATCGAACTCACGCGCTACGTCGTGGATCTGCGGTCGATGACCCACGGCACCGGCCATTTCGCGCGCAGACCCGTCGGGTACCAGCCCATGCCGCGTGCGCAGGCCGAGAAGGTCAAGCAGGGAGCGCAGTAGCCATCAGCGCGCCCGCTTGACGGCGTACAAGTGGGCGTCGGCCTCGGTCAGGGCTTGCGTCAGTGTCTGCGACTGCGGCCAGGGCGCGATCCCGAAACTCCAGGTCGGCTCGGCCTGTCCGTGGTCCACACGGGACAGCACATCTTTGGCCTGTCTCTCGTCGGTGCCGGGCAGGATGACGGCGAACTCGTCGCCGCCGAACCGCGCGACGACGTCCGTTGCGCGCAGTTGCGTGCGCAGCGCGTGTGCCAGGGAGACCAGCACCTCGTCTCCGGCCAGGTGCCCGTATCGGTCGTTGTAGTCCTTGAAACCGTTGACGTCGATGAGAGCCACAGCCACCGGCATCTCCGTGCGGCGCATCTCGGCGTCCACGTAGGCGGCCAGTGTCGCCAGCCCGCGCCGGTTGAGCACCCCGGTCAGATCGTCGGTGAACGCCTGCTGGCGCAACTGGGCGACCAGCACCGAGATCGTGGTGGTCACCGCGACGGTGAGGGTGGCGATGACCACGTAGTAGAGCGGGTGGAGAACGGTGGAGGTCACAAGGATGGCGCCATAGGCCACCAGCAGCACAGTCAGGGAGACCGCGAAGCGCGCCGGGGGGCGGTAATAGGCCGAGTAGGTGCCGAAGACGAACAGACTCAGGCCAAGTACCACCTGGTTCTCCGGGGAGCCTGCGTACGCCGTGGCCGACACCGCCACGATGCCGGCGACGATCACCGCGGTGTCCAGCCCCCAACCGCCAGGGATGCGGGGCGCGCCGAACCACACCCACAGGACCATCGCCAGGAAGAACAGCGCCGCCAGCACGACGTACAGGTGCAATAGCTGCGAGAGAGGCAACAGCGAGAACAATGCGGACCACACGCTGAAGATCAGGAGCAGCGAACTCAGGGCGACGTACGGTGCCGCCGGCCGGTCGGCCACAAGCCTCGGCCAGTGCGCGACTGTCCGCCCCATCTCACCCCCCGGAGCACCCATACCCAAGGGTAAGCCCGGGGCATGACAGACGGTCACCTGTGATCTTGCAGGGTGGTTCGCCCTGCCGCCCGGGCGTACACTTGCAGTGAGGTACGAGGCCCGAGACGCGCCAGTCGGGTGGCCTGCCGCCTGACTGCGTGCCGCACCGCGTGTGTGGCGATGTGGCACCGCCTTCGGGGGGAAGGTGGGGCATCATGTCCGATCCGAACGTGCATTGGGACGGTCAGCGCTGGCTGCGCTGGGACGGGCAGGAGTGGGTGCCCGACGCCGCACAGGCTCCCCAACCGCAGCGCAAGAGCCACGCCGGGATCATCATCGGCATCGTCGCCGCGGTCGTGGTGTTCGCACTCTTACTCGGCGGCGGGGCTTTCTGGCTGATCACATCTCGTGACGACTCCACGCCCGCCGGTGACACCACCAGCAGCATCACGACGGTGCCCATCAACGCCACCCAGGACTCCTTCACCGACCCCGTCGGCACCGATCAGCAGATCACCCCGAAGACCACGAAGCAGCCGGTCACCGTGCCGGGCGGGGAGCCCGGGCTCTATGGCGGGACCAAGAACGTGAGCAGTTGTGACCGCAAGCAACTGATCTCCTACCTCATGGCCAACCCGGACAAGGGCCGTGCCTGGGCCGGCGTACTGGGCATCCCGTACGAGCAGATCCCGACATTCGTCATGAAGCTCACACCCATGCTGCTGCGCAGCGACACCCTGGTGACCAACCACGGGTTCAAGGATGGGAAGGCCACCGCCTTCACCTCCGTCCTGCAGGCCGGGACCGCGGTGCTGGTTGGCAAGCGCGGCCTGCCGGTGGTGCGGTGCTTCTGCGGCAACCCGTTGACCCCACCCCCGGCGCAGGTTCCGGACGTCACGTACGTCGGGCCGACCTGGCCGGGGTGGAACCCGCAGTCCATAACGGTGATCATCCAGAACACCGTGATCATCGACATCTTCGTGGTGATCGACGTGACCACCGGTGACAAGTTCACCCGTCCCCCGGGTACCGCCGGCGGCGCGGACAGCACACCGGGCACGACCACACAGGAGCCGGGGACCCCCGGCACCACGAGTGGCACCAGTCGCCAGATCGAGGACGTCACAGGGTTCCTCAACGCGGTGATGAACGGTGACTACGGTGCGGCGGACTCCTACTGCACGAGCAACTTCATCGGCCGGTTCGGAGGCTCGGCCAACATGGCACCGCCGAACTGGGGGGCGCTGACCTCCTACTCGATCAACGGCGCGTACGTCGGTGACACGTTCGTGGCCGTCTACGTCGAGGAGTACTGGGAGGGCGGCTACCGCCAGAGCACGTACTACGTGACAAAGGGGGGCGGAACGTACATCGACGATGCCGACTTCGTGGACAGCGACCAGCCCTACACCGATGATCCCTACACCGAGGATCCCTACACCGAGGATCCGTACACGGAGGACCCGTACACCGAGGATCCCTACACGATGCCGCCGGACGACTACCCCACGGATTACCCGACGCAGTACCCGGACAACGGGGAGACGCCCTACGACGACTCAGTGGGGTAGGCTGCCAGGTCGAGCACGCCGCTGACGCGGGTGACGGTCGCGCCGCCCACCCACACGGTGCCGGCCTCGTCCTGGTCGAGATGGACGAACCCGCGCCGCCCGATGACCGTCCCTTGCTCGGCGACGTAGGGGTACGCGAGGTGGCCGGCGCCGGTCAGCCAGGGCGCCAGTGAGGCGTTGAGGCTGCCGGTGACCGGATCCTCGACTGTCTTCCCGCCGACGTCGAAGAAGGCACGCACCTCCAGATCCGCCGGGCCGCCGGGGTTGTGCAGTGCTGCGGCACCGACGAAGTGGCCCTGCAGGAAGCCTGGCCGCAGTGCCATCAGGGAGTCGACGTTCGGCAGCAGGACCGCCACCCAGCCCGGGCCGTTGTCGACCCACTGGGCGTCGACGAGATCCTGACGGCCGATGCCGAGGATCCCGGTGATGATGTCCAGATCCGCCGGCCCGACAGGCCCACTGCGGACCAGCGGGGGCGCCGCGAAAGCCCAGCCGTCGGCGGTGCGCCGTAGCGGCACCAGACCCGCGCCGCACTCCTGGACAGCTTCGGTCGCTGCGGACCCACGCGCCCACGCGTGGCACGTGCCCAGCGTCGGATGCCCCGCGAAGGGCAGTTCCTGCGCGGGAGTGAAGATCCTGACGCGGTAATCCGCGCCCGGCACCGTCGGCGCGAGCACGAAGGCCGTCTCCGACAGGTTGGTCCAGCGCGCCAGGCCCTGCATCTGCTCGCTGGTCAATCCCTCGGCCTCCAGCACAACCGCCACCGGATTGCCGAGCAGTTCCGTGGAGAACACATCCACCTGTTGGAAGCGTCGTTGCATGCCACCACTGTGACATGAAGCCCCGGAGAACCGGGATGCCAGAATAGTGAAGTGCTCTTCGCCTCTTTGAACCCGCCGGACGAGCAGGCCGGGCTCATCGGATTCGTGTTGGCCACCATCGACCGGCTCGGTGAGATCGGGGTCGGCGCGCTGATCCTGCTGGAGTCCCTGGTCCCACCGATTCCCAGCGAGGTGGTCCTGCCGGCCGCGGGGGCCTTGGTCTACTTCGGGGACCTCTCCGGGCCGTGGACGCTCTTCTGGGCGACGCTGGGCTCGGTCCTGGGGGCCTTGGTCCTCTATGGCGCGGGGCGGGCGTTCGGCGAGGACCGGACCCGCCGCGTGATGCTCGCCGTCCCCCTCATCGACGCCGACGACGTGGACCGAGCCGATGCCTGGTTCGCCAAGCATGGGGAGAAGGCCGTACTCGTCGGGCGGCTGATCCCCGGCGTCCGCAGTCTCGTGTCACTGCCCGCGGGTGCCGCGGGCATGCCGGTGGGCCGCTTCACCGCGCTCACCACCATCGGGTCGTTGATCTGGAACGGACTGCTGATCGGCAGTGGGTGGCTGCTGGGCACCCAGTACCACGTGATTGAGGCCCACATCGACCTCGCGAACAACGTCATCTACGCACTGATCGGGGCATCGATCGCAGTGTTCATCACGCGGCGGGTCTATCGGCGCAGTCGATGAGAAACCTCTCATCGGGATCTCACAGTCGTCTCATGCACAACACGTTCCATGAAGGTGTCAGAACGAAACCGAGAAGGGAACCACCATCATGAGAAGGACCGCCGCCATACTGGCAACCTCCGCCGTCGCAGCGACCGGGCTCGGCATCGCCGGCGCCTCCGCCGCGCACGCCGACTTCGACGTCGAGCGAGAGAAGACCAAGCGCTGCAGTGGCAGCGCGTTCGCGCAACTGTCGCTGGAGAAGGAGTTCGGCCGCATCGACGTCGACTACGACATCGAGAACGCCACCCCCGGCCGCGCCTGGAACGTGCGGATCAAGCACAACGGCAGGACCGTCCTGCGCACGTCGCGTATCGCCGACAACGAGGGCGAACTCGACGTGATGCAGCAGGTGAACGACCGCCGCGGCAAGGACCGTTTCATCGCCCGGGCGAAGGGGCCCAACGGGGAGGTGTGCCGTGTCAAGCTCAGCATCTAAGCGGGCCGGGCTGATCGGCCTCGCCGCCGTGCTGCCGGTGCTCGTCGTCGGCTGCTCGTCGTCCTCCTCCTCGGAGCCGGCCGGGACGACCGTCCCGTCCGGCGAGGAGGCGATCGAGTTGCCGGCGCCTGTCGAGACCTCGCTGCCCACGCAGACGACTCCGAGTGCTACCGATCCGGTGGCCGACCTGGAGGTCGACGACCAGGCTGGGAACGGCACGGAGGTCGCGGTGACGTCAGTCCTGCTCAGCCGCGAACCGGCGCTGCTGGTCATCACCGACATGACCGGCCAAGTGCTCGGCGTGAAGCAGGTCTCCACCCGTAGCCAGCCGACGCAGGTTCGACTTCAGACGCCGGTCACAGTCAGTCAAGAGCTCGACGCCGCGCTCTACCTGGACAATGGCAACGGCACGTTCAACCCCGCGAAGGACGTACCCATGCTGGACGAGGAGAACGAGCCCGTGAGCGAAGACTTCGACTACGTAGTGCAATAGGGAAATGCGAGCTTTGCGTGGTTCGACCCGGGTTCGCATCCTGGGCTGGGTGCTGATCCCGGTGCTGCTGGTCCTTGTCATCTCCTGGGTGGCAGCGTGGACCCTCCTGCTGCAACGTGTCGACGACCGTGTCGACACCGAGTTGCGCGGGGAGGTGTCCGAGTTGCGGCTACTGGCTGAGGAGGGCATCGACCCGCGCACCGGGCAGCCCTTCGGCGACGTGCGCTCACTTCTCGAACAACACATCCAGCGCAGCATCCCCGACGTGAACGAGACGATGTTCGTCATGGTCGACGGCGAGGTTGAGACCCGCAGCGGCGACAACCCGCCGGTGCGACTCGACCTCGATCCGGCGCTGGTCGACCAGGTCCGCGACGTGCAGGACGTGACACTCGGGGACCTCGAGACCAGCGCCGGGGATGTCCGCTGGGTGGCCGTGCCCGTCGACGCGAACGGTCAACGTGGCGTTTTCGTCGTCGGCATCTTCGCCGATCTCGAAGGCGCCGACGTCGCGCAGGTCATGGGCCGCTTCGCCGCCATCGGCATCGGGGCGTTCGCGCTGGCCGCCCTGTTGGGGTGGTTCGTCGCCGGCCGCCTGCTCGCCCCGCTGCGCGACATGCGCCGCACCGCACAGGAGATCAGCGAGACCGACCTCTCCGGGCGCATCCCCGTCGACGACGGCGACGGCGACGACATCGCCGACCTCGCCCGGACCTTCAACGACATGCTCGACCGGCTCGGCGAGGCCTTCGCCGCGCAGCGTGCCTTCATCGACGACGCCGGTCACGAGTTGCGCACCCCGCTGACGATCGTGCAGGGCCACCTGGAACTGCTCGAGGAGGACCCGGAACAACGCGCGGCCACGGTCGCCCTGGTCCTCGACGAGTTGGCCCGGATGAACAGGATCGTGCACGACCTGCAGACACTGACAAAAGCGAGTCAGCCCGGCTTCGTCCGCCTGGGATCCGTGGAGCTCGGCGGCCTTCTCGACGAGCTGCTCGTGAAGGCCAACGCCCTCGGCGAGCGCCGCTGGGAACTGGCAGTCACCCAGAACGTGACCGTCATGATCGACCGACAGCGCATCACGCAGGCGATGCTCCAGTTGGCCGACAACGCAGTTCGCCACACGAACCCCGGCGACGTCATCCGCATCGGCGCCCGTCTGGTGGACCAGGACGTCGAGTTCTTCGTCGCCGACAGCGGCCCCGGCATCCCGGTGCAGGAGCGGGAGGCGGTGACCCAGCGGTTCAGCCGCGGCTCGGAGGCGAACCCCGACCTGGAGGGCGCAGGCCTGGGGCTGGCCCTGGTCACCGCCATCGCAGGCGCACATCACGGACTGCTGGTCATCGGGGACAGCGATCTCGGCGGCGCTGACATGCGCATGGTTCTGCCGGCACGGCGCACGACGCTTGCGCAGGTGCGCCGATGACCCACATCCTGCTCGCCGAGGACTCCCCCCGGATCGCCTCGTTCGTGACCAAGGGCTTGCGCGCGAACGGTTTCACGGTGACGCACACCGGCGACGGGATCGAGGCCCTGCACCTGGCCCAGTCCGGCGACTTCGACCTGCTCATCCTGGACATCGGCCTGCCCGGGCAGGACGGCTTCGAGGTGCTGCGCACCCTGCGCGGATCCGGCAGTCGGCTGCCGGTGCTCATCCTCACCGCGCGTGACTCCGTGCAGGACACCGTGACCGGCCTCGACAGCGGCGCAGACGACTACATGGCCAAGCCGTTCTCGTTCGACGAACTGCTTGCCCGGGTCCGCCGGCGCATCCGCAGCGCCCCGGAGCCAGGCGAATCGGTCCTGTCCAGCGGCGACGTGCACCTGGACCTGAAGACCCGGCGGGTCACCGCCGAGGGCGTCGAGCACGAGTTGACGGCGCGGGAGTTCGCGATGCTGGAGATGTTCCTGCGCCACCCGGGGCAGGTCCTGGCGCGCGAGCAGTTGCTGAACAGCGTCTGGGGCTATGACTACGACCCCGGCAGCAATGTGGTGGACGTCTACGTGCGCTACCTGCGCAAGAAGATCGGCAACGACGCCATCCAGACGGTACGGGGCATGGGCTACCGCCTGGGGTAGGCGCCGCGTAGCGTGGCGATGTGGCCCGATTCTTCGACGTGCACCCGGTGAACCCGCAGCAGCGCCTCGTCAACCAGGTGGTGCAGATGATCCAGCAGGACGCCCTCATCGCCTACCCCACCGACTCCGGTTACGCACTCGGGGCCCGCCTGGGCAACGTGGCCGGGGTCGACCGCATCCGGGAGATCCGCCACCTGGACGACCGCCACGACTTCACACTCGTGTGTCACGACTTCGCCCAGATGAGCCAGTTCGTGGTCGTCAGCAACAGGGTGTTCCGCCTCATCAAGGCACACACCCCGGGCAGTTACACGTTCATCCTGCCCGCCACGCGGGAGGTTCCGCGGCGGTTCATGAACCCGAAGAAGCGCACGGTCGGCGTGCGCATCCCGCCCACCCCGGTCGCGCAGGCGCTGGTCGACACGCTCGGCGAACCGCTGCTGTCGAGCACCCTACTGCTGCCCGGCGAGGATCACCCCATGTCCGACGGCTGGGAGGTCAAGGAGCGCCTCGACCACGTGCTCGACGCGGTGATCGACGGTGAGTGCGGCACGGAACCCACCACCGTGGTCGACCTGTCCGGCCCCGATCCGGTCATCCGGCGCGTGGGGGCGGGCGATCCGGCGCCGTTCACCGAGGACTAGCGCCCGCCACAGCTTGGCTCAGCCCCGGGGACGGTACCCGCGTGACAGCGCCCGCCTCGCCTCCATGTTTGCCTCGGTGTTCTCGAGGACGTACCGACGGTCGTAACGCACGGCCGCCGCCGAGTACCTGATGATCAGGCGGCGGGCATCCGGCTCGAAGGCCTCCCGATTGACATGGTGCGCGCGGCCGTCGATCTCGGCGGCATGCAGCAGTTCGTCCCAGTAGTCGTCCAGTCGCCTTGGTCCCTGGTCAGCTGTCACGCCACCGGCACCTCCGGGCGGGTCGAGGCCGACTCTGTGGAACACCGGGTTCTGTGACTGATCTCACGCAACCCGTTGACTATGTGGAGGGAATCAGCGGTTACCGTCGAAGAGTAGGTGTTCCGACAACTGAATCCGCGGGAAGTCCGCGGACGGAACTACCCGCCGAAGTGCCATCGGGCACACCGGGGACCCAACCGATGTTGGGGCGAATCCGACGGAAGTCGGTAGAGGGCCTTCTCACCCTCGAGCCCGTCAGCTAACCCGGTAGGCGGCATGAGAGGGAGTTGAGTCCTGCATGGCGTTTTCGCCTGCCACGTACATCCGCCTGACCACCGTCGCTGCCGCCGGCGCCGCCGTCGCGTTCGGGACGTTGCCCGCAGAGGCAACTCCGGCCCCGGCACCGGCCCCCACCCAGCACGTCATCACCCCCGCCCAGAAGCGAGCAGAGGCGGTGCGGGCCAAGCGCGCTGCCGCCCGCGAGCGCGCCAACCGGGCCCGCGCCTCCCTGGTGCGCGTCGCTTTGAACCAGAAGGGCGACCGATATGTCGCCGGCGCGTCGGGCCCCAACTCGTTCGACTGCTCCGGTTTCACCATGTGGGTGTACCGCACGGCCACGGGCAAGCAGTTGCCGCACTACTCCGGGGCCCAGATGCACCGGGCCAAGCGGGTCGGACGCAAGCACCTCAAGCCTGGGGACCTGATGTTCTTCGGCCCCGGCGGCTCGCAGCACGTGTCGATGTACATCGGCAGGGGCAAGATGATCCACGCCACCAACCCCCGCAGCGGCGTGCGCGTGGACAGCATCAACATGGGCTACTACCGGGCCCGGTACGCCGGCGCCGGTCGCATCATCAACGGCTGACCGGACCTTCGGGCGCGGACCGGTGAGCGGGTCGCCGCGCAGACGCTAACAAACCGTCAATATGCTGCCTGCGGCGCCAGAGAGCTGTCGAGGAGACTGGCGCCCGGACCCGGCGGGCGCGTCACTGGAGATGCGCCCAACGCCATCAAACGCACCCTGCTCATCCGGCCCATGCACACCGGGGCTCTCGGCGAAACCCTGTTGCCGAAATGGCTGGCCCTGCCGATCCTCTGCAGCGACCCACTGTCATCCGTGGCATACGCGACGGAGCAGATCCTGCTCGTGCTGGTCATCGGGGCGCCTCACTACTGGCCTTCACCCCAGCCGTGGCGCTGGCCGTGGCGGCGCTGCTCGCGCGTCTGGTCGTATCGGCAAACCGTGCACGCGTACCCGAATGGCGGCGGCGCCTACGCGGTGAGCCGCGAGAACCTGGGCATGGTCGACTACGTCATGACGGTGGCGGTGTCTGTGACCGCGGAGATGGCCCTGGGGAAGCCCGTGCGGGCGGAGTCCGCCGGGCTCCCCGTCGAGGCGCAGAGTATCGCCGGCATCGCGATGGTACAGCTGATCCTGCGGGCCTTCGCTTCCCGGGTGCATATCGCCGAGGACCCGACTCTGCCGGGGCTGTCGGCGGGCACCGCACAACCCACGGTGATCGCCCAGCTGGGTATGGCGGATGGTTGACACTCCGACAGTTTGCGATATATCGTTACTGCATCGCGTAAGTAGCGCGATCACTGACATCAAGGAGTGACCATGAGTTACGCACATCCCATGCCCGGCTGGGCATTCATGACAACCGATCGCCCCAAGGGCCGCGGCCGTCACCGCCACCACGGCGGATGGGGGCCGGCGGGTCCCTGGGGGCCCCCGCCCCGCCAGCGCCGCGACCGCGGCGACGTTCGGCTGGCGATCCTGTTGCTGCTCGACGAGCAGCCGCGGCACGGCTACGAGATCATCACCGAACTGGCCGACCGCTCCGAGGGCCGCTGGCGCCCGTCGCCGGGGTCCATCTACCCGGTGCTCAAGCGCTTGGCCAAAGAGGGCCTCGTGCAGCCATCACAGGACGAGGGCCGGCGGACGTTCAGCCTGACCCCCGCTGGCAAGACACTGGTGGAGCAGCAACGCGAAGCCTGGGGTGAGCCCTGGGCGCGCGACACCGACAGCGAGGACGACAGCACCTCGAAGCTGTGGGCCGAGGGCAAACAGCTCGGCGCCGCGGTCTGGCAGGTCAGTCAACTCGACGACCCGGCCCAGATCGACGCGGCGTGCGAGGTGCTGGCTGACGCCCGCAAGAAGATCTACCGGATGCTGGCGGAGTAGACCGATCCCAGGACTGTGGCCCCGGTGTCTCACCGGGGCCACAGTCCTGTCAACGGCGCAATGGACCGGGATCGTAGGTCACTTCACGAGCCAGCATGCCCGCGGCGACGCGAGACGGGGTCACAGCGTTGGCCACGTGCCAAGCAGCCACCGCGGCACGGTTGGTCAGTGCCCCGGTGCGACCCATGAGCCGGGACATGCGCACCACGCGGGCAGTGCGGGCATGCCGCTCGAACTCGTACTGCGCGAAGGCCGGGCCGTGGGCGGTGTTCGCGGCGAGAGCCCGCGCGAGGACCAGTGCATCCTCGATCGCCATGCATCCCCCGAGGCCCAGATTGGGCGTGGTCGGGTGCGCCGCGTCGCCGAGCAGCGTGACCCGGCCGGCCGACCATCGGGGCACCGGGTCGCGGTCGTACAGGTCGTTGCACAGGATCGCGTCAGCCGGGGTGGCCCTGACTGCCTGCGGCAGGCCGCCCGACCAGTCCGCGACTCCCCGCAGGACGGTGCGCTTGTGCTGCTCGGGAGTCCCGCGCACCCCGGGCGGCGCGGGGCGGGCGACCCACCAGTAGACATGCTCGGAGTCCAGCGGGTGGACCGCTCCCCGCCACCCTGCCGCCTGGGTCTCCTGCATCATGCCGGGGTCCGCCACCGCCAACGGCGCAAGCCCGCGGTAAGCGGTCTGCCCGCTGTACCGGGGTGCGGCGGGACCCAGCAGGGCCTCCCGGACCACGGACCGCAGGCCATCGGCACCGATCACGACCGCGGCTCGTTCAGTGGTCCCATCGGCGAACTTCAGGTCCACGCCCGACGGATCCTGGGTCAGCGACTCGAGTCGCATGCCGGTGCGCACCGGGGGCAGCGCGTGGAGCAGTGCTGACTGCAGATCGCTGCGCCGGACCACGTAGCCGAGTCCACCGGTGATCGCGCTGACGTCGAAACCGGTCACCGTGCGCCCGTCGGCTGTAGCCGTCCTGGCCCATCGGAACGGGCACACCGGGAGGTCCCAGAACCAGTCGGCCGCGCCGATCTCGCGCAGCGAGCGCAGCGCACCCGGCCAAAGACCGATGCCGGCCCCGGCGGGCTCGAGTCGGGTCGCCTGCTCGAATATCGTGGCCGCCACGCCGATGCGGTGCAGCGCGAGGGCCGTCGCCAGACCGCCGACTCCGCCGCCGATGACCGCCACGTCCACGGTTCACATGGTGACACGCGAGCCCCATCGCCGAGTTATCCACAGACGTTCGCGGCAAAACGGACAATCCGAGGACCCAGAGTGTGAGCCTTCCCACAATCAGCCCCCTCATGGTCTGAATCGCCGAAAACCGTGCTTACCGTAGCCACGGAAACACAGGCAGTGAACGCAAGACATTGGAGTCTTCTTACGAAACACACGCCACGGAGGGTTGCCCGCCCCGTCCGCAACGGACGTTGAGCGGCTCCGTGTTGGGGAATGCAAGACGCCCCGGGCATTGCTGTGCCGATCACGGCCATGCCCTCCGACACGCCCTCCCTGCAGGTTCCCGCACGTGAGTCCCAGGAGAAGCATGTGAACGTTCGCACGAAGTTGATCAGCACCGCCGTCGTGGTGCCGGTCATCATGGCCGCCCCGGCCATGGCCGAAGAACCCACCCCCACGCCCGAACCGACGATCACCGATGCGGCGCCGACCCCCGAGCCGACCGACACGATCGCACCAACGCCTGAGCCGGTACCGACGCAGAGCATCGACCCCGCCCCGTCCCAGACCCCCGACCCGGCCGCGTCCTTCGGCGCCATCCCGGTTGAGCCCCCCGCACCAACTCGCAAGAAATCGGTCAAGCGCACCTCGCGCGCGGGGGTCAGCCTGCGCACGAAGGGAACCCGCTACAGCCCCATGACGGCGGTGTTCCGGCTCATGCAGTGGGCTCGGCAGGGGCGCGCCGGGTACCGCAACGGGTGTCTGCGCCTGGTCGACGACGCCTACGGGATCCAGAGCGGCCGCACCTCGACCGCATTGCGCCAGTGGTACCGGGCACGCAAAGCCGGCTACGGCCACACCAACCGCCTGGCACCCATCGGCGCCCAGCTGTTCTGGCGTACGAGCAACCCCGCAGGCCACATCGCCACCTATGTCGGCCGCGGCTTGGTGGTCACCAACATGCCCAGCGGTCGCGTGAAGATCGTCACGTGGAGTTCGGTCGACCGCTGGGGACCCTATCTCGGTTGGGCTGAGCCCTACTACCGGTAACGGTTCTCCAGATCCGCCAGCAGCGCCGCCAGATCGTTGGCGAGCCGCTGCCTGCGCGAGTCGCTGATCCCGGCCAGTAGGTCCTCCTCCACCTCGAGGTGACGGGGGATCAGGTCCTCCACCAGGCCCAGCCCAGCATCGGTCAGCACCACCCAGCGGATCCGCGCGTCGTCGAGGTCGATCTCCCGGTGGACCACTCCCAGTGCGACGAGATGGTCCACGCGGGACGTGACCGTTCCGGGCGTCAGACCGAGTTCGTTCGCCAACTGCGTGTGTGTCATCCGAAAAGGCCGCTGCCGGCGACGCAAGGACACCAGTACGGGGAAGTCCGCAGGCGTGATACCCGCAGTGCCGAACAGTTGGGCCTGTTGGGCCTCCACGATGGCTCGGATGCGCGCCATCCGGGCGATGACACCCACAGCACTGACGTCGAGGTCCGGGCGGACCGCGGCCCACTCCCGCAGAACGCGCCCCACCGAGTCGGTTTCCACATGCGTAAGACTATGTGAGAGATTATTTTGAGTTCAAGGTAATCTGGAAGTCGCATGTCATTGACTGTCACGGTGGTGGGCACGGGACGCATCGGGAGCACCCTGGCCCGTGCATGGCGGGATGCTCGGATGGATGTGCGACTCGCCAGTCGTGCGCCGCAACAGCGGGTGCCCTGCTGCCGGCGTCTGTCTCCATCACTGCGGCGGTGGGTATCGCGCTAGCATGGCGAGTGGTGCGGGCCGACCCGACCCCGGCGCACTCACCGGCCTCCGTCTGGTCCGGCAAGCCCGCGTTGGAGGTCGTTCACCAGATTGGAGGACGCACACGTGGAACCTCCAACGCCGTGCACGAACTCCAACCAGGGCTCCTCGAACGCCCGATCCTTTTGTCATACCCCTGCGGCATGGTGGTGCCAGCAAGGAAAACGGGGGGTACAAGATGCACATCAACGCAGTTCTCGACCTTGACGTGGTGGCGCTGGAGGAAGACGACTCGGTCACCGTGATGCTCGAGTTCGCCGCACCTGAGCAGGTGCAGGACGCCGAGCGGTCACCGCACACGGCGGTGATCGTGCTGGACCGCAGCGGTTCGATGGCAGGCGAACGCCTTGCCTCCGCCAAGGGGGCACTCACATCGCTCATCGATCGCCTGGACGATTCCGACCACTTCGGTCTGGTCGTCTTCGACGACGAGGCACAAGTGGCGGTCCCCACCAACACCGTCGACGCACTCGGCCGGCCAGCGGTGAAGCACGTCATCGCTGCCATCGGTCCGGGAGGGACGACCGACCTGTCCTCCGGCTACCTCCGAGGCCTGCAGGAGGTCCGGCGCGTAGGCACCGCAGGGACCCTGCTCGTACTCTCCGATGGACATGCGAACACCGGGATCACCGACCCCAGCGTGTTTCGTCAGATGGCAGCCGGTGCGGCGGCAGAGGCGATCACCACGTCGAGTGTGGGCATCGGCTTGGACTACGACGACCTCATCCTCTCGGAGATGGCCATCGGCGGGACCGGTAACCACTCGTTCGCCGAGGAGGCCGACTCTGCTGCTGCCGCCGTCGCCGGCGAGATCGCGGGACTGCTGTCCAAGACCGTCCAGGCTGGGAGCCTGCTGATCAAGCCCACCCAGGACGTGGTGAGCATCGCACTGCTCAGTGACGTGCCGAGCCAGGGTCTCGCCGACGGAGTGCTGGTCGAACTGGGCGACTTCTACTCCGGGGAGCAACGTCGGCTGCTCGTGACACTCGGGGTGCCGGCGATGGCCGCGTTGGGGCTGGCTCAGGTAGCGCAACTGCACCTGAACTACGTGAGCGTTCCGGACCTGCAGGCGCACACCGTCACCATCCCGGTGTCCGTGAATGTGGTTCCCGGAGACGTGGCCAAGGGGCGGGTACCCGATCCGGTGGTTCAGCGCGAGAAGTTGCTGCTCGGCGCACAATCGGCCAAGCGCAGCAGTGAGCAGGCGCTTCGGCGAGGTGATGTGGAATCGGCGCGGGCAGCGATGCGACTCAGCCTGGACGACCTCACCGCAGCCCTGGCACACTCTCCGAGTCCGGAGATCGATGAGGAGGTGGGCTTCACCGAGCACTCCCTGCAGGAACTAGATCTGCGAGAGGCTACGTACATGAGCCGGCGCTTGAGTTCGGACCGCGCCAAGAAGGCCCGGGGCTACCGGGGACGTGCGCAGGGTGGCCAGGTGCCCGAGGACGAGTCCCGGTGACCGACCGACCGTTGCTGTTGCTCGACATCGACGGGGTGCTGAACGCCATCCCCGACGAACCGTCGCCCCCGGGCTACACGCTCCACGAGATGGACGGTTTCGCCATCCACCTGAGCAGTGACCTGCGCGACATGGTGACAGCTCTCGCCGAGCGGTTCGACATTGTCTGGTTCACCCTGTGGAACGAACGCGCGTCGCTGTTGATGGGTCCGCAGGTTGGGCTCGAGCAGGCACCGTACTTGCACACGTCCTGGCACCTCGGGGAGCGCATCATGTTCGAACAGGGCTACCCCGCTTCGGCACTCGACCGGATCCTGTATGCGAAGAGCCCGATCCTCACCCAGCAGGTGGATCGGGCACAGCGATGGGTCTGGATCGATGATGCGCACGGCCACGACGACCACGCGTACCTGACACGGGAGGGCTTCGACCCTGCGAACTTCCGGCTTCTCCGCACAGACGGCGGAACTGGCCTCACATGGGCGGACGTGCGGCGCGCCATCGCGTGGCTCCCGCATCTGGGGCATGTGGCCGAGGAGTTCGATGCTAGGGGGAGCGCCCACCACGGGCCGGGCTCCACTGCCGGCCGAGCGGATGCTGTCGGCGAGTAGGCACGGTACGTCGCCGCTTTCATCCCCGATCGTCGCTTGATCCGAGGACATGTCGGCGCCCTGGGGTGACTGCAGGACCGCGACATGCGAGAGCGATCGGGCTGGCAGGAGATCCTCGGGGTCGCCTAGCGACCCAACCTATCCAGCCACTGCGCCGGTCCCACCACGACCAGCCGGTGCGTCGCGCGCGACACCCCTACTCGCAACAGGTGTTCGGCGTCCGACTCCTCGTGGAAGCCGTTGACGGCCAGTACCACGACCGGAAGCTCGAGGCCTTTGAAGCCCTTCACCGTGCACACCGCGACCTGGTCGGGCGACAGCAGCGACTCCGCGAAACCTGCCGCCCCGAGCTCGTCCAGCCGCTGCTCCTGCATCGGGTGGCGTCGCCAGGTCGTCAGCAGTGCGATGTCCCCGGCCGCGAGGCCCCCGGCGCCCAAGACGGCCTCCACCACCCGATCCGCGACCGTGCACGCGTTGTCGGCCGGCGTCTCGAAGAACTCGACGGGCGGACCCGTCGCGCCGCGCACCTCCTGTTCCTCTCCCGTCAACGCCCGCAACGCGCCTGCGATCTGCACGGTGTTGCGCACGTTCTGTGACAGCTCCACCTCGACCGCCGGCAGGCCGGTGGCGCCGCGACCGTACAACTCCTGGTCGTCGTCGCCGAAGATCACCATCGGACCGGTGTCCGGATCCCACAGGACTGAGCGGACGGCCTTCCACCAGCCGGGCGCGAAGTCCTGCGCCTCGTCGACCACCACGAGGTCGTAGCGCTGATCCGACGCGGGTGCCACGGCGGCCAACTGGGCCGGCAGTCCGTCCCAGAAGGCCGGCTCGGCGTCAGCCGGGACCTCGATCCCGGTCCAGTCCAACGCGAGCTGGTGCAACGTCCCGATCCATGCTGGCCGCTGATCCACCGGCCACTGAGCGGCGCGCCGGGTCATGTCCAGCGCCAGGCCGCGGTTGTAGCACAACAGGGCCACTCGCCCCCCGCGCACGGTCTCCTGGCGGGCGTGCTCCAGAGCCAGCCAGGTCTTGCCGGTCCCTGGACCCCCGCTGACCAGGATCCGGTTGTTACTGCGCAGCGCTCGCAGGATCGCGTACTGCTCACGGGTGATGATGTCGGCGCGACGGGAGGCGAGTTCCGCCTTCTGCCGTGCCGATGGCCTGGGCAAGCGCTTCTCCATGACGGCGACGAGTTCGTCGGCATCGAAGTCCTCACCTGTGTAGACGGCGGCGCTCAGCCGCGCAGACAGGTCGTCCAGGCCGTCTATCCAATCGGCGCGAGCGGAGTCAGCCGGCGCGAAATCGGCTCGCAGTCGGGTGTCCGGCAGAGCCACCACCGGGACCCAGGACGGCCAGGCCACGCCCTGCCCGGTCACGAAGTCGCGGATCGCGTACCCGGCCTTCTGCGCTTGCCACATGGGGTCCTTGATCGAGTGGTCATAACCACGACTGTCGCGGGAGATCCACTCGCCATCGACGGTCCAGACCAGACCGCCCTTGACCTCCACCACACCGACTCCGGCGCCGGGGATGAGGACCACGAGGTCGGCCTCTCGCAGCACTCCGCGATCATCCACAACGCGGAACTGACTGATCACCACCGCTTCATCGGGCAACTCCTGCAACGCCGCCCAAACCGCGCGCTCGGCAAAGGACCGCGATTCGGCGGAATCCGGGTCCGACGGGTAGTTGCGGGGCATGTGCCGAGTCTGTCGCCGGACCTGCGGGATGTCCCGTTCAGCGCCGAACCGGCGTTGCGTGAGAAGCAGGGGTGGTGCGCTGCAGGTGGCAGCGGGCGCTCCGGTCGATTCGGTCAGGACGAACCCCCAGGAGGTGGGCGAGTAGATGATCTACGGGTACATCCCGAACATCGCGGACTACTTCAGCCCGACGTGCGGGGAGCGACTGTCCGGGTCAGGAGGCTGGTGCCTTCTTGGCCGGTGCCTTCTTGGCTGGTGTCTTCTTGGCTGGTGTCTTCTTGGCCGGTGTCTTCTTGGCCGGTGTCTTCTTGGCCGGTGTCTTCTTGGCCGGTGCCTTCTTGGCCGGTGCCTTCTTGGCCGGTGCCTTCTTCGCCGGTGCCTTCTTCGCCGGTGCCTTGCGTGCGCCGGGGCGGCGCCGGACGGGCCCGGTCTCCACTTCCACGAACTCGATCGGCCCGGGCAGCGGGGCATGCATGTACGCGATCCCGTCCTTGATCTCCGTCTGCCAGTTCAGGTCGGTGCCCCGCAGGAGTTTGAGCATCCCCTTGTTCTCGGCCAGCACACTGGCCACGATCTCGGTGAAGCCCAGCCGGTTGGCCATGTGCAGGAGCGCCTGCAGGAGGTGCTTGCCGACCCCACGGTTCTGGAACGCGTCCTCGACGAGCATCGCGATCTCGGCGGCGTGACTGCCCTCCGACGGATCCGGGAACACATTGCCAAGGCCGACGATCTGGCCCTCTTCGCTCATCACGACGAGCGTGGCGCCACGGTGTCCGCCGGCCAGGCGATACAACTTCGTGCCGTGCCAGTCCGTGATGGAGAAGTAGCGCTGGTACCTGCTGCGCTCGGAGCTGCGGTCGTGCATGGCCGCGACAGCGTCGGCATCCTCGGGGCGCGCGAGCCGGATCCAGACAGTGCCGCCCTTGATCCGTTCCACCCAGCCGAAGGCCTCCTCGCCGCCGGTCGCCGACGCGATGGCCGACGACAGGCGCAGCAGAGCCGAGGCCCGGGTCCGCTCGGCGCGCGCGAAGGGCGCCCACGACCGCTGCAGCACCACGTGCTGCTCGGCGGTCCACTGCAGGCGCAAGATGTCCGGGCTGTCGTCCTCACCCTCGGTGGCGGAGGCCACCTCCACAGCGTCGGCCTCCACGAGTTCAGCCGCGATCAACGGGGCGAGTTCCGGGGTCTTCACCACCGCGGCGGCAGCGTCGAGAATGCGCGTCGGAAGATCCAGGCTGTCGTTTGGCGAACCTTCGGCGATGTACGCGTGCCTGCCGACTGAAACGGCGGCGGCCAGCATGACATCTGGTGACACGCTCGCGGGTGCGGACATGGCAATGTCGACAGTGCGCAGATCGTCGACATGGTCGACTATCTGCAGGCCGACCACGTAGACGTGCAACTGGGAGAACCCGCGCACCAGACGGGCCAACGATCCTGGCCGGTCAGCGATGTCGACACGGATCCGCCACGGCTGGCGCGCCTCGTAGTCTGGTGCCAACACCATGTCCGGTGGCGAAATGGCTTGACCGATGCGGGCCATGACGCCGACCCACTCGGCCATAGTCGGCTTGCCGGTCAGGACCGGGTCCAACAGCGACAATCCAGCGGACATCGCGATGGCCAGCTGCACGACCGCCCTATCGGAGACGGCGGCATCAAGCCCACCGCTGGCCCGGACCTGGGCCACGAGTTTCGACGCGTTGTCCCATCGGCGGCCGATGCGCTCGGTCTCGATGGCCTGTACGGTCTCGTCAAGATGGGCCCGTGTGAGGGCCTCGAGTTCAAGGATGTCCCAACTGGCAGCCGGGTTGACGAAAACCTCCTGCGCGGCTGCGAGCATCACCGCGATCGGCGGTGCCTGAGCGGGGTCTGCCACCGCAGAGGCCACCCGCTCGGCGGCCGACGAGCTCACGCGTGAAGCCATGACCTGCCGGAACAGTTCGGCGCGCTTGCCGGTGAGCCGACGGACCGTCTGCGAACTGACGCCGGCCGCCTTCGCGACCATGTTCACCTTCGTGCCGCTGAACCCGTTCTCGGCGAAGACTTTCGCGGCGGCTTCGATGATCCTGTCGCGCAGTTCCTCGTTGGATTTGGGCATGTGCGTCTCCGGACGTCGAACAGTGTTGTCCCAACCCTCCCCGCCACCAGGGGGAGAGTCAATCGGAAGCCCCGGGGTTTCGGCATCGAGAGCAACCTCACAGATGTCATACCCCGAGCCGATACTTCCGGTGTGAGCGCTCAGCCCTGCTGCCCCGACTGCAGTCCACAGTGTCAACTGACCGGGCTCGCCACCGGTCAGGCGATGGGGCAGGGCGACGGCTGGTGGGGGCAGCCGTTCGACGACGGCTTCAACGTCGAAGCCGCCGTGTTCTGGGGCGACGAGTGCTGTCCGGACTGTTCGCGCTGCCCCATCTGCCAGCGCTGGTGACCTGCGCGGCGACCCGAGCGTGCGGGATGCTGGCCATGCGAATCGGAGGAGGCACCCATGAACAAGGAGATGGTCGAGTCATACCTGCGGGACCTGATCGCCGGCCTCACTGACGGGCCGCGTCCCGAGCCGGACGCCGACGGCGATCTGCCGGTCGCGCACCGGGGCAGTCAGTGCTACGCACGAGTGGTCACCGCGCGCAACGAGTTCATCGTCCAGACCTTCAGCGTGGTCTGCGAACTCGAGTACACCCAGGAACTCGGCGACGCTCTCAACGACCTCAACCGCATCCTCGTGTTCGTCCGCGCGTTCCACACCGGCGGGCAGTTCCTGCTGGAGAACGACATCTTTGCCGACGACCTGAACCTGTTCACGTTCTCGCGCGCCCTGACGTTCCTGGCCGATGCGACCACCGACGTGGGCCCGCAGGTACTGGAGCGGTTCGGCGGCACGCCCCGGTTCGACCCTGAGGCGTACGCGGCTGCGGACCCACCGGATGACTCCGCCCCCGGGCTTTACCTCTGAGGATCAGCAAGGGGTGAGGATCCGCTGCATCGCGGACTTCTCGGACGGCGTGACCCACAGGTCGTAGCGCTGCTTGGTCAGCACCTGGATCGCCACGTACGCGCAACGGAACCCCTTGCGCGGAGGCAGCCACGTGGCGGCATCCCCGTCGCGCTTCTGCAGGTTGAGGTCGCCGCGCACAGCCAGTAGGTTGCGCCGGTCGTTGGCGAACCGCTCCCGCTTGGCCGGGGTCCAGTACGACGCTCCGGTCTGCCACGCGTTGGCCAGCGCCACCACGTGGTCGATCTGCACCTCCAGACTCGTGACCGGCCCCCGCACGAAGCGGATCCGCTGACCACTGTACGGATCGTCGAGGATGCCCGACAGAACCACGCAGTCGGTCACGCGGGTGTCGTGCAGGTCGCGGCGCAGGATGTCGTTGCGGGTGTCGCATCCGTTGTCGTTGACGTCCGACCACGCGACGCCAAAGGCCGCCCGATCGTAGTTCGTCAGCGGAGCCCTGCCCTTGACCGGGAGATCCGCCACGGCTCGCTTCGCGGCCGCAATGTCGACGAACGGCGGCGGGACCGGCTCTGGTGTGACCGACTGTGCCAACCCCGTGGCCGAGCCGGCGGGCTGCGCCGGCCCTGACACGTCCGGCTGTGAGCGACCCGGTGCCGGCGGTGCCTGGTCGTCGCACCCGGCGACAAGGGCGTACCCGAGGGCACCCATCACCACAAGGACGACCAGCCCGGGCACCCGGGTCCCATATCGCGCCATCCCCCACCTCCGGCCTCCCGGCGAGACTACTCCGCGGTGGTGACATGCCCCGCGCTCCAGGCAGCGCGACCAGATGGCCAGACGGCGAGGCACGGCGGGAGTTACGTTGTCCCCATGCTGCTTCTCGCCGCCGCGCTCGCCGTCGTCCCCCCGACCCCGGACTGGATGGGGACGCTGTACAACGACCGCCCGGACACCCGCCTCACCCAGGTGGTCATCCCCGGCACCCACGACTCCGGCGCCTTCAAGATCGACACCGAGGGCAACTGCAAGGTCACGGCCATCGCCGGCGCCAACGAGGCCATGGTGCAAGTCGGCAAGGGCAATCCCTGCGGGGCGGGCAAGTTGTCGAAGGCTCAGAGCCAGAACTTCACCCAACAACTCAACGGGGGGGTCCGCTACCTCGACATGCGGCTCGGGGTCCCGGCCGACAAGGTGGTGAGCGCCAAGAAGGCGAAGAAGAAGCTGACGAACGCCGCGGCCGCGAAGGTCCCCATCCACCTGCAGCACACGTTCGTCTCGGTGCGCTTCACCACCGGATTGAAGCAGATCGTGAAGTTCGCCAAGGCGCATCCGCGCGAGCAGGTCATCCTGGACTTCCAGCACATCGACCTGACCGGCAAGAAGAAGATCGACAAGTACTACACGTCGGCCATCGACAAGATCCTGCGCACCCACAAGGTCGACGGCAGCACGGTCTGCTCGCGGGCCTGGACGGCGTCGAAGATCCCGGATGTCACGCAGGCCACGTTCCGGCAGGCGTGGGACGCCGGTCGCAACATCGTGGTGCTGTACGCGAAGGGCGAGCTGCCCAACACCTCGTGCTTCCGGCAGCGCGAGCAGGTTCTGTACTCGCCATGGCCGAACACCGAGGACCCGGCGGTCTCGCAGGCGGCGAACGTGCAGTACCTCACCGCGCGCCAGCAGGCCCTCGGCGGCAACGGTTCGTGCGCGGTGGCCGGCGGCAACCAGTGCGGCCTGTTCGTCGACCAACTGCAACTGTCCATGAGCCTGACCTCGCAGATTCAGTGCCTGACCGGTAGCCGCACGCAGAATTGCTCGCTGCAGGCCCTGGCACAACTGCGCAACCCCACCGCGGTGCAGGAGATGACGGACTGGGCTGCACAGGGCCAACCGGTCAACATCTCCATCCTCGACTTCTATGAGATCGATGACACCGCAACTCGCCTGATCGCACTGAACGTCCCCCGGTGAACAGCCGGCTTGTCGGGCCCCCGCCCACCCCACAAGCCGGCTGGTGACCCGGGTCGAGCCACCCCCGCGAGTCCGACCCGGGCCTCCCGGGTCACCCCGGGATGATGGCTGGAACTCGCTTGATGTGGCTCCACGACCATCTACTGCGATGGTGAACCAAGGGTGTGACAAAAGTGCATTTGTCAAGCACCGACACGCGGTCTGTGGATGTCGGGTGGTGCGGGACCGAGATTACGGATCCTCTAAAGTAAGCCTTACCTAATTGGGAGGTTCTTGTGTTCAGAGGTGGGGTTGCGGCGCTGACAGTCGTCGCGGCGTTGGGGCTGTCAGCATGCGCGAGCGGGAGCGGCCAACCGGCGGTGTCCACCCAGGCTGCGGAGGAACTTGTCATCTACTCCGGCCGCAGTGAGGAACTCATCGCGCCGTTGCTCGAGCAGTTCGAGGCAGCCAGTGGGGTGCAGGCCGAAGTCCGGTACGGCGACACCGCGGAGCTGGCAGCCCAACTGCTCGAAGAGGGCGACAAGTCCCCCGCCGACGTCTTCTTCGCCCAGGACGCCGGGGCCTTGCAGGTCATTCAGGACGAGGGGATGGCCACCGCTTTGCCCGCCGACCTGCTGGCCAAGGTGCCCGCCCGGTTCCGCAGCGCGGACGGCCAGTGGGTCGGGACCAGCGGTAGAGCGCGAGTCATCGTGTACAACACCGAGTCCGTGCCGGCGGAGGACGTCCCACGCACGGTCTTCGATCTCACCGACCGGCAGTGGCAGGGGAAGGTGGGCATCGCACCGACGAACGCGTCCTTCCAGGCCTTCGTGACAGCCATGCGGGTCACGGTCGGCGAGGAGCGGACCCGGCAGTGGCTCGAGGACATGGTCGCCAACGACGTGCAGACGTTCGAGAACAACACCGGAGTACTCGATGCGGTTGATACCGGCATCGTCGAGCTGGGCCTCGTGAACCACTACTACTGGTTCGAGAAGGCCAAGGAGATCGGCGCGGAGAACATGAAAGTGGCCAACGCAGCCTTCGAGGCAGGTGATCCCGGCAACCTCGTCAATGTCGCCGGGGTGAGCATCCTGCCCACCGGGTCCGAGAACCGGGCTTCGGAAGAATTTGTCACCTTCCTGCTCAGCGATGAAGCCCAGGAGTACTTCGCCGAGCAGACGGCCGAGTACCCACTCGTGAAGTCGGTGGAGCAGCAGGAGGGGCTGCCTCCGCTCTCGGAGATCAACGGCCCGGATCTGACCCTCGACCAGTTGCGCGACCTGCGCGGCACCCAGGATCTGTTGATGCAGGTGGGGCTGCTCTGATCGTCGTGCGTCAGCGGCTCAGCCTTCTGCACCTGGTCGCCGCGGGAGCGGCCCTGGTGTCGCTGGCCCCTTTGGTGTACCTCATCGTGCGCACTGGATCCGCGGGCTGGGAGAGCGTCTGGGAGGTCCTGGTCCGGCCACGGACGCTGCAACTCTCGCTGGCCAGCCTCGGCCTGGCAGCCGCGGTTGCCGGCACATGCATCGGGGTCGGGGTGCCGCTGGCGTGGCTGCTGACGCGGACCCAGTTGCCGGGTGGCCGCTGGTGGCTGGTCGTCGCCGCCCTACCACTGGCCGTCCCGTCGTACGTTGCGGCCTACACCTGGTTGGCGGCGTTCCCATCGATCAGCGGTTTCGTGCCCGCATGGGCCGTTCTGAGCCTGGTCAGCCTGCCGTATGTCGTCCTGCCCGCGGCCGCGGTCCTGCGCCAGGTGGATCCCGCCTACGACGAGGTCGCCCGGACCCTGGGCGACGGACCTGTTCGCTCCTTCCATCGCACCACCGCCCCGCTGCTGTGGCCCGCGGCAGCCGCGGGTGGGCTGCTCTGCGCGCTCTACGCGCTCAGCGACTTCGGCGCCGTCTCCCTGCTGCGCTACGACACCTTCACCCGAGTGATCTTCACGTCCTACCGGGCTGCCTTCGACCGGACCAGCGCCGCCGTGCTGTCCCTGGTGCTGGTCGCCCTCGCGCTGCTGTTCGTGGGCCTCGAACGTGCCGTGCGCAGCCGCCATCATCAGTGGCGGGTGGGCGGGGGTACGGCGCGGCAGCCGCAACGCATCGCGCTCGGGCGGTGGCGGTGGCCGGCCCTGGCAGCGGTCGTCAGCCTGTTCGGGGTGGCAGTGGGATTCCCGGCCCTGATGCTGGTGCGCCTTACGTTGCAGTCGCGCCAAGCCGACCTGGATCCGGGCCAATGGATCGCAGCCACCGTCAACACCGTGCAGGCCGCCGGCATCGGCGCGATCATCGCGCTGCTGCTCGCACTGCCCATCGGCGTGCTCGCTGCCAGGTACCGGGATCGCATCGCACGCACCGTCGAGTCATCGGCGTTCGTCTCGCATGCCCTGCCGGGGGTCGTCGTCGGGTTGTCGCTGGTCTACCTCGCCCTGGCGCTGGTGCCCCGGCTGTATCAGACATTGCTGATGCTGGGATTCGCCTACGCCGTGCTCTTCCTCGCCAACGCCATCGGATCCATCCGGTCAGCCACAGCCCAGGTCTCGCACACCCTGGAGGAGGTGGCCCGCAGCCTCGGCGACACCGCACCCGCGGCATGGGCACGCATCACGGCCCGTCTGTCCTCACCGGGCATCCTGGCCGGCGCACTACTGGTGCTGGTCACTGCCATGAAGGAACTGCCGGCCACACTGATGCTGCGTCCTACCGGCTTCGAGACCCTGGCCACCGAGATGTGGACCTTCACCTCGGTGGGCTCGTTCAGCCAGGCCGCCCCATTCGCGGCCGGCCTAGTCGTGCTCGCCGCCGTTCCGGCGTTCCTGCTGGCCCGGCTCGCAGGAGCCCGGGCATGAGCAGCATCGACATCACTGGGGTGGGAATCCGGTTCGGCCACACCGAAGTCCTCCACGACCTCGACCTGCACGTCGAGTCCGCATCGATCACCGCGATCCTGGGCAGCAGCGGCTCGGGCAAGAGCACCCTGCTGCGCTGCATCGCGGGTCTGCTACGACCCGGTGCGGGGCGCATCATGATCGGCAGCCGCGAGGTCTTCGGCCCGGGTACGTGGGTCGCCCCCGAGCGCCGCGGGGTCGGGCTGGTCCCGCAGGAGGGTGCCCTCTTCCCGCACCTGAGTGTTGCCGACAACGTCGGATACGGTCTGCGCGGATCCGGACGGCGCCCGCGGATCGAGCAGATGCTGGAACTCGTGGGCCTGCCCGGGACCGGCCGCATGCGTCCGCACGAACTGTCCGGCGGGATGCAACAACGGGTGGCGGTCGCCCGAGCACTGGCTCCCTCCCCTGCCTTGATCCTGCTCGACGAGCCCTTCTCCGCCCTGGACGCCGGCCTGCGGGAGGACGTCCGCGAGGATGTCTTCACCGCCCTGCGCAGCGCGGGCGCCACCGCCGTTCTGGTGACGCACGACCAGGAGGAGGCGTTCGCGGTGGCCGACCGGGTCGCCGTCATGATGGGTGGCACCATCGCCCAGTCCGCGGCCCCCGCCGAGATCTACTCGCAACCGGTCTCGCTTGCCGTCGCGCGTTTCGTCGGCGACACCGTCGTCATACCTGCCACGGGTGCCGGTGGGCGAAGTGTGGAGACTTCCTTCGGTCCTTTGCCCACATCGGGGACCGCCCCCGCCGGGGCGCAGGGGGTACTGATCCACCGACCGGAGGACTTCCACCTCGACGGCGACGGCCCCGCGTTGAGCTCTGCAGTGGTGGTCACCGTCCGGTACCACGGGCACGACACCCTGGTCACTGCGCTGGCCGGCGATCAGGAGTTTCTGATCCGCGTGCTCGGTCGCCGGGCCGTGACTCCCGGTAGCCGGGTTGAATTGCGGGTACGCCGACCGGGAATGTTCTTCGGCACAGGTTGATGCGCCGCCGCACCTCACGTCGCCACAAACCGCTCCCCACCCCTGGCACCCTTCGCCACCCCCGCCGCCGAGTCCGGACTGCAATCCGACGAGCGCATATCCTCTGCCACAGTGCGTCTCGCCGGCCAGACGCTCACCTGTTCAACGCGGGCGGGACTCTCGGACGCGTTCTCGCTCATGGAGAAGTGCGCGACCCAGCAGGAGATCGATCACCTCTGGGAGTGGCTCGGCGACCCGGAGCGTGGCGGCGAGGTCGCCCGCGTCATGCTGCAGATGCAGCGACTCGAGATCACGCCGCTCGAGGCGGCACTGCGCGGCTGAGCCTCAGCTGACAGACACCTTCTGGCGGGGCTTCTCGCCAGGCTTCACGTCCATCTTGTGCACCCGCCAGGCCAGGGCGATCGCCGTGACCGCGACGAGAGCGCAGATGACCCCGCCAACCGCACCGGGCATGCCGATCAGTTTGAACACGACGGCGAGGTTGCTGATGATCACCATGCCGCCGACGAGCGTGCCGGAGACTGTGCACGGGGGGCCTTGCCGGCGAAGCGGGCGGCGAACGGCGCGACCATCAAGCCACCGATGATGAGGCCGATCACGGCACCCCACGGAACCTGCGACTCCTTCGCCCCGACCAGGAAGCCCATCGACGCGGCCACCGCGACGGCGAACTCTGCCGCATTGACGGTGCCGACCACCTTGCGGGGCTCGTGCCGGGTCACGGTCATCATCGACGGAGTGGCGACGGGTCCCCAGCCACCGCCGCCAGTGGCGTCAACGAACCCTCCGACCAGCCCGATCGGCCACAGGTGACGGGTCCGGACCTTCATCTGCGGGACCAGTGACTTTCCGAACGCAAATCGCATGACGATCGAAACGCCGAGCAGCAACAGGATGGCGGCCATCCAGATGCGGGCACCGTCCATGCTCACGTTGGTCAGGATGACAGCTCCCGTGAAGGCGCCCACGACGCCCGGGGCTGCCAACGCGATGAGCACCCGCCATTCGACGTTGCCTTCACGCCAGTGCGCCAGACCGGACACGAATGTCGTGCCCATCTTCGCGGCGTGGGTTCCCGCGGAGGCCGCCACGGCCGAGTAACCCAGCAGCGTGAGCAGGGTGGCAGACGTCACGCCGAAGCCCATGCCCAGCGATCCGTCGACGAACTGCGCGATCCCGCCGACGATGGCGAAGACGACGATGAGCGGCATGACACTCCCTATGAAAGCGGATTACTTGAGTTACTTAGTGCAGTTTTACCACGAAAGCGTGGGGAATGGAACGTGACATGCACCTCATGGCCGCGCGGCGCACGTCAAGGGAGCATCAAGTCGGCCCATGCGAGTTCTTGACGTTGCGACGGGTGGAGCCTTGAAGCGCCCGTCCCGCACCGTGGAAGCATGAGTTCGACACCGCGCATCATCGCCACGACCGCGAGCGCAGCACTGCTGGCAGCTACTGGCGCCGGCGCGGCCGTGATGGCCGTCGACACGGTCACCGCAGGCTCCCCGCAGGTCGCCGCCGACGCCACCGCCACCACCGACAGCGTGCCCACCCCGCAGGACGACCGGGTCACCGTCTACAGCTCGCCGTCGGACGACCATGACGACGACGATTACGACGAGGACTCGGCGTCCGGCAAACACCTGCAGCCCGCTCCGCCGTCCACGTCCTTCCAGGGCAAAACCGGCGGCCAGACCCAGAGCAACACCTCGAAGTCGTCATGATCACGGTCGGCCTGGACACCTGGCGCACGCAGTTGCGCCTCAGCGTGCGTTCTGCGTACGACAGCGGCCTCGAGCGTGCCCTGCAACGCACCCTGGATGCCGAGGTGGCACGACTCGACGAGTTGGCCAGCCGGTTCCGCACGGACTCCACCCTGACCCGGGTCAACACCTCCGCTGGCCACTGGGTGGAGATCCCCTGGGGCTTCGTCGGCGTGCTCACCGCCTGCCTGGACGCCGCTCGCGCCACCGGCGGCCTGGTCGACCCGACGCTGGGCCGCGCCATCAAGGCGGCCGGGTACGACCAGTGGGCCGGACAACCGACCGCCACTCGGGCCGGCACACACAAGGGCGCCTGGCGCGGGGTGGGCATCCGCCCGGGCCGGGCAGCGGCACAGGTGCGGATCCCGCACGACACGGCGCTGGACCTCGGATCGATCGCCAAGGGCTGGCTGGCCGACCGCCTGGCCGTTGCGGTCCGTCGCGGTGGGCACGACGTGCTGGCCAACATGGGCGGCGACATCCGGGTGCTCGCCTCGACCCCGTGGACGGTCTGGGCCGACAGCGAACTGCCGGGGGTCCCGCCGGCTCCGGTCGACCTCATCGACGGCGGCGTGGCCACCAGCGGGATCGGACACCGCGCGTGGAAGGGTGGGCACCACATCATCGACCCGCGCACGGGGCGGTCCGCGCAGACCCCGTGGCACGCGGTGAGCGTGGTCGCGGCCACGGCCACCGACGCCAACGCCGCCGCGACTGCCGCCACGATCCTCGGGGACGACGCGCCGGCTTGGCTGGCCCACAAGGGACTCGATGCGCGCTTTGTCTCGACCGACACCATCACGACGACCGGCCGCTGGCCGCTGGAGGTGGCTGCATGACCTGGGAGATGATCCGTATCACCGGACTGGTCGCCCTGGCGTTCCTCACGATGTCCGTCGCGCTGGGCATTGCCGGACCGGCGGTGCGCAATGCGACCAGTCGCCTGGTCTCGGTGAGCATGCACCTCACCGCGGCTGTCGCCGGCATCTCCCTGGTGCTGGCCCACATCGTCTTCGCCATCCTGGACAGCTGGGTGACGGTGCCGCTGGCCGCAGCCGTGGTTCCTGGCGCGTCACAGTGGGAGCCCTTGTGGGTCGGTGTGGGCACGGTGGCCTTCGATCTGCTGCTCGTGCTGGCCGTCACCTCGGCCATGCGCCAGCAGGCGCCGGGACTGTGGCGCAAGGCCCACATCGTGGCCTACCCGATGTGGGCGCTGGTGTGGATCCACACGCTGGCCGTCGGCACCGACGCCGGCACCCCGCTGATGATCGGCATGGCCGCGGCCTCCGCCGGCCTGGTCACCGCCGCCGTCGTGCTTCGCCGCATGAACCGCCGACCCGTCCCCGCCCGACCCACCGCTCACCCGACCGTCCCCTGGAGGCCCTCCGATGACTCTCGACACCCGGCCCGCCGCGCTGCTCCCAGGAATCCCCGTGGCCGGCGGGCCCGCCGCGCCCGCACCTCATCGCCTGCTCGCCCCCGGCACACTACTGCTGACCGGTGTCACCCCCGGTTGGTCCGTGCGGGCGCAGCAGCACCAGCAGATGTGGGGTCCGTTGCCCCGGGTGAGTGCTGAGGAACTCACCGCGGCCGCCGACCGCGCGGGCCTCGTGGGCGCCGGTGGCGCAGGGTTCCCGACCGCGCGCAAGCTGGCTTCCATGACCGGCACGCGACCTGGCCCGGTCATCGTCAACGGCTCGGAGGGCGAGTCCGCGAGCGGCAAGGACACCATCCTGCTCACCCACGTGCCGCACTTGGTGCTCGACGGCGCTGTGGCAGCGGCCCGGGCTCTGGGTACCCGGCAGGTGCTGGTCCGGATCCCGGCGACCCGCTCGCACGTCATCGACATGGTGGCTGCCGCGATCGAGCAGCGCCGGGACCGCGACGTGCGGATCAGCGTGAGCCCGGGGCCTGACACGTTCATCGCCGGCGAAGCATCCGCGGTGATCTCCTCCCTGCAGGGTGGACCCGCCCAGCCCGTGCCGCTGCCGAAACCCCCGACGATGCGCACCGGGTTGCGCACCCGCCCGGTGCTGCTCAGCAACGTGGAGACCTTCGCCCGGCTGGCACTGGCAGCTCGGGGGTACACCGCCACCAGCAGCCTGGTCACCGTCTCCGGGGCGGTGGTCGACGCCGGCGTCATCGAGGTGGACCCCGGGACCCCGCTGGGCCACGTGCTGCGCGTCGCCGGAGCGGACGCGGATCTCGCCGCGATCATCACCGGCGGCTGGCACGGCAGTTGGCTGCCGGTAACCGACGACGTGATGGCCACCCCCGCCAACCGCGCCGCCCTGCGCGCGCGGGGCGCCCATTGGGGAGCCGGGGCCCTCATCGCGATCCCGCACGACCCGTGCCCCGCGGAGGTCCTGCGGGCCATCACCGACCACCTCGTGGCCGAAGGCGCCAAGCAGTGCGGACCGTGCATCCTCGGTCTGGACGCCGCCCGCGATGACGTGCGGTCCGGACGAACGGTCATCGACCGCGTGGGCGGACGCGGATTGTGTGCCCACCCGACCGCCACCATCGCCGCACTGCGTTCGGGGCAACAACTGCTCACCGAGGAACTCGCCCTGCACGCCGCGGGCCGGTGCTCCCTGCACGCGGAGGTGGTGTGATGAGCGCGATCAGCATCGACTGGCGCCGCTGCGAGGGACACGGGGTCTGCTCGGCCGCCTTGGGCGAACTCATCACCCTCGACGAGTGGGGCTACCCGGTCGTGACCCGCGGTGAGGTTCCCGACGACCTGCGCGACGCCGCCCGCATGGCGCAGGCGACGTGCCCGGCGGCAGCGCTGCGGGTGCGGCGCTGAGCGCTCAGGTGCGCACCTCGCGGGGCATCCTCCCGGTCGCCAAATGCTCGAGCGTCACCGCCTCCAGGATCCGGCGTTCGGCACGGCGCACCGCCAGCCACACGTCCTCGAGGCCGGCGGCGGCCCCGGCGTACTCCAGGTTGTCCGGCCGCTCACCTTGCACCACGGTCAGCGGCCCGTCGACTGCCCGGATGATGTCGGCCAAGGTGATCTCACTGGCAGGGCGGGCCAATCGGTAGCCCCCGACCCGGCCACGGCGGGTGCTCACGATCCCGGCCCGGCGCAGATCCGACATCGCCGATCGCACATAGTCGGTGGGCAGATTCTGTTCATCGGCGATCACGTCCAGCGCGACGTAGTCCTCATGTGCCACCAGTTCCGCCGCAGCACGGATGGCGAAGACGATTCTGCCGGTGAGCCTCATGCCGGGGAACTCACCGTCACGTTGACGATCCAGCCGTTGGGCCCGGCGGTGAAGTCCAGATCGACCGGCAACGGCGGGAGTTGCTCGACCGGAGTCGGCGAGTACCACGCCACGAATGGCGCCTCATAGGTGATCGAGCCAGCGGAGACCTGCGGGATGCTGATGGCGTAGTACCCGGTGTCGGTCACATCGGGAAGGTACAGCCCCACCTGTATGGAAGACGGCGGTGAGTTGTCGAAGATCATCTTGGTGGTGACGTTGCTGACTTCGGTGGTGTACGGCTGGCCCGGTGCCGCCTGCCCCATGGTCTTACCCGCCCACTCGGCGCTCTGACCCATCTGCGAGTCGAAGATGCTGACCTGCTGCGGGCTGTCCACGGCGACGGCGAACGCGTCGGAGAACGACTTGGTCCCGCATCCCGATAGCAGACCGAGCCCGAAGATCATCGCCAGCAGCCATCGCATCCCCCAACCGTATCCTTCGGCGATCGAGCCGGGCATAGACTGCGCGCGTGGATGGTGAAGTCATCGCGGTCCTGGCGGCCCTGGCACTGGTGTTCACCCTCGTCTCGCGCCGCCTGTCGGCGATCAATCTCACCGCGCCCATGCTCAGCGTGGTGGCCGGTTTCATCGTCTTCGCGGGCACGGACATGCCCATCGACACCGGCGCGGTCCACCTGGTCGCTGAACTCGCGCTGGTCGTCGTACTGTTCCACGACGCCTCCACCGTGAGACTGTCCAGACTCCGGCAGGATCCGGGGATCGCGGCACGCCTGCTGCTGATCGGCTTCCCGCTGGCGGTGCTCGCCACGTTCCTGCTCACGCGCGAGATGCTCCCAGCCATCGGCGTGGCCGGCGCCTGGCTGCTCACCGCGTCGATCACCCCGACCGACGCCGGACTCGGCGCACCCACTGTCCTGAATCCCGTGGTCCCCACCCGCATCCGGCGCGGATTGAATGTGGAGAGCGGGCTCAACGACGGTCTGGCCACCCCCATCGTGCTGCTCGCCCTCTCGGCGCTGGTGGCCGAGGCGGGCGACTCCGAACCGAGCATCCTGCAGGTCGGTGTGGTCCCGGTCGTACTGGCTCTGGTGTGCGCCACCGTGGTCGCCCTGCTCGCGGCCTGGGCCATGGACCGCAGCCGGGAACGCGGTTGGAGCAGCCACCGCGGCCGCGCACTGGCCACCGCCGCCGTGCCCCTGGTGCTGTTCGGGCTCGCCGAGATCGTCGGCGCGAACGTGTTCATCACGGCGTTCGTGGCCGGCCTGGTCTTCGGTGCGGCCAGCATCACGCTCGACGAGGAGCACGAGACGTCCGACGTGATCGAGATCGCGGCGGACCTGCTGGGCTTCGTCGTGTGGTTCTTCGCCGGTGGCATCCTGCTGACCGTCCTCAAAGTCGGAGTCCAATGGCAGTGGGTGCTGTTGGCCGTGCTCGCCCTCACCGTCCTGCGGATGGTGCCGGTGTTCCTGGCGCTGATCGGCACCGGCTTCCGGTGGCAGACGATCCTGTTCATCGGCTGGTTCGGGCCGCGTGGCCTGGCCACGATCGTGTTCGGCCTGCTGGCCTTCGAGGAACTCGGCGCTGACGCCACGGTGATGGGTCCGGTGGCCGGAGTCATCGCGTTCACCGTCCTGATCAGCGTCTTCGCCCACGGGGTCAGCGCCGGGCCGCTGTCCCGCCGGTACGGTGCCTGGGCACGCAGCACGCAGGCACCGGTCGAGTCCACCGCCTCGGTGGAGCCGCAACCGGCCCGGGGCCGCAGCGGTTTCTGAACCGCCGTGCACTCCCCCAGCCGCAACCGTTGGTGATACGTGCATCCGGGAGAGATCCGGACGATCGTTCTGGCTCCCCGGTATCCGCATCACTACCGCCTTTCGCGGGCGCGTATCAGCGTGCGGTCCGCGGGCAGGATGAGCTCATGAGCGATGTCGAGATCGTGCGCACTGCGACCCAGTTCGAGTTGCTGAAGGACGGCCGACGCATCGGCCAGCTCAGGTACACCCGGGACGGTGACGTGCTCACGCTGACGCACACAGAGGTGTCCGCGGAGTTCAGCGGGCAGGGCCTCGCCGGCCGGCTCGTGGAGTCCGCCCTCACGGACATCCGCGATCACGGGCAATCAGTGGTGGCGCAGTGCCCCTACGCGCGCAGTTACCTTCACAAACACCCGCAGTGGGCCGACCTCACGGTTTGACGGCCTGCAGGGTGTAGGTCAGCGGCAGCCGTTCAGGGCGGTCGGAGAGCACCCATTCGGCCCCCCGTCGGCTCATCTGGGTGGGTAGCGGGTTCCACGGGACACTGTCGTGCTCGATGAGTTGCGTGACGCGCAATCCCCGCTCCAGCAGGGCCGTCACGACCTCGCCGAGGCCGTGGTTCCAGGTGTGGGTCGTTCTGTTCTGCAACGTTTCCTGCGTGACGACATAGGTCTGCTCCTCGTCCTCGACCAGGGGTGCGACGGTCTGGAAGTACGGGAACTCCAGGGCGAGCAGGTCGGGGTTCTCGTAGTCCAGGGCCCACAGCACCGGGTGCCCCTCGCGCAGGAACAGCCGGGCGCCGGGCGCCATGAGTCGCGCGACAACGCCTGCCCAGCGATCGATGTCGGGCAGCCAGCACAAGGCCCCGATGCCGGTGAAGACGAGATCGAAACCGCCCTCGCCGAGCACCTCCGGGCGTCGTAGAGGTCGGCCTGAACAAAGGTGACGTCCTGTCGGCTGTCTTGGGCCAGCGATCGCGCCACGTCCAGCGCGGGGGGCCGAGAAGTCCAGCCCTGTCACGTGTGCGCCCAGCCTCGCCAGCGAGACGGTGTCGGTGCCGATGTGGCACTGCAGGTGCACCGCCCGCAGCCCCGTGATGTCGCCGAGTCGCGGCAGGTCGAACCGGACCACGTCGCTGATGTGTGCTGGATCTTCACGGAAACGCTGCAGCGCGTAGTCCTCTGACGCCGCGTGCAGGGCCACCCGCTCGTCCCAGTTGCGCCGGTTGACCTCGAAGGAGTCCATGTCGCCGAGCGTAGGTCGTAGGTTTGTGCCATGGCGATAGCACTCATCACCGGTGGCGGCTCAGGCATCGGCGCGCAGACCGGTGTCCAGATGGCCCGCAACGGCGACACCGTGATCCTGGCCGACATCGACGGGGACGCGGCGGACAATGTGGCGGCCAGCATCGTGGCCTCAGGCGGGAAGGCGGAATCGGCACAACTCGATGTGCGCGACGGGCCGGCTTTCGCGGCCTTGGTGGACCGCGTGGTCGCCGATCACGGCCGCATCGACCTCATCTTCAACAACGCGGGTATCGGAGTGGGCGGTCCCATCGAGGATCTGACCGCCGAACACTGGCAGCGCATCGTCGACATCAACATCATGGGCGTGGTCAACGGCATCCGGGCCGTCTACCCGCACATGATCCGGCAGGGCGACGGACACATCGTCAACACCGCTTCGCTGGCCGGACTTGTGCCCAGCCCCATGCTCGCGCCGTACGCCATGACCAAGCATGCCGTGGTCGGGCTGTCCACGAGCCTGCGGCCGGAGGCCGCGCAGCACGGCGTCAGAGTCACTGCCCTGTGCCCCGGGCCGACGGAGACCCCGATCCTGGACAGCCGGGGCCCGCGGGACCTACCGCCGCACGAGGGCCTGTCGGCGCGCACATTGCTCACGAAGGTCGCCGGCGGGATCTACCCGGTGGAACGTCTCGTCACCGACCTGATTGACGGGATCGCGCGGAACAAGGCCTACATCGTGACCCCCCGGCAGGCTCGCCTGGCGTGGCTGGTGCAGCGGCTCATGCCGTCGTACCTGGAGAAACACGCCACCCGCCTGGTCGGCTGGGCCAAACGCGAGAACGAGCGCCTGGAGCGTGCGAACAGTTGACCGCGAACTGGTGAAGAAGTGCCACCTCAGTTGGCGGTGACGTCAACCGCTCTGGCCGCCGAGCCCTCGTGCGCCGGAATGGTCCCGAGACGGCCGGCCTGGAAGTCCTCGAACGCCTGCATAACCTCGGCCTTGGTATTCATCACGAACGGGCCCATCCAAGCGATCGGCTCGCGGATCGGGGCACCGCCGAGCAGCAGGACCTCCATGTCGTGCGTGCGGGAGTCCTGGGTGGCGTCGGCGCCGAAGCGCACCTCGTCACCGGGGCCGAACACGGCGAGTTGCCCGGCGTGGATCGCCGCTCCGTTGACCTCACCGCGACCGGCGAGCACGTAGAGCAACGCGTTGAAGTCCGGGCGCCAGGGTAGGCGCACCTGGGCGCCTTTGGACACCGAGACGTGGGCCATCGAAATCGGGGTCGTGGTGATCCCGGGGCCCGTGATGCCGCCCACTTCGCCGGCGATGACGCGGATGAGAGCGCCGGCGTCCTGCGTCGTGGCCAGGCCCACTTGACTGGCCCGCAGGTCCTGGTAGCGAGGGGTGGCGAGTTTCTGGGTGCGCGGGAGGTTTACCCACAACTGAACACCGTGGAACAGGCCACCGGAGGCCACGAGATCCTCTGGCGGGCGCTCGATGTGCAGCAACCCCGATCCGGCGGTCATCCACTGGGTGTCCCCGTTGGTGATCAGGCCGCCGCCACCCTGGGAGTCGGCGTGCTCGAACGTGCCGTCGATGATGTACGTCACGGTCTCGAAGCCGCGGTGCGGGTGCCATGGCGTTCCCTTGGGCTCACCGGCGGCGTATTCCACCTCGCCCATCTGGTCCATGTGGATGAACGGGTCGAGCCACTCCAGAGGTACCCCGGCGAAAGCCCGGTGGACGGGGAAGCCCTCCCCCTCGAAGCCGCGGGGGGCAGTGGTCACGGACAGCACCTCGCGGGGCTGGCTGGGCGCGCCCGAAACCCGGGGCAGGACGGTGACGTCGTCGACAGTGATGGCTGGCATGGTGCCTCCTTACACCCCCTTGAACATAGTTGACACTACAACTATTCCCCCGGGGCTGCAGTGCTTCGACCCTGACCTGTTCGTCGCCGGGCGTCAACCCGGGGGCACCTGCAGGGACACGCCCTCGGTGTCAGCGGATACCTCCGGGGCCGGCGTGCCGACGTCCAACGACTCCGACGGCGACGGGGATGCCTCCGGGGCCGGGGAGGTCTCGGGCAGTGGTTCGACCTCCGGTGCGGTCTGCGCGATCTGCCGCTGAGCCTCGATGGCGCGGTTGATGGCATCGCGCAGGTCGTCCTGGGCCTCGCCGTATGCCGTGAAGTCGCCCTCCTGCAGCGCCTGCTCCGAGGCCTGCAACGCCGCGTCGGCATCGGCCAGGGCCTTAGTCAAACGCTGCTCCGGAGTGGTCTGCTTGGTCTTGCCCTTACCCTGCTGCTCGGGCACCGACGCCCCCAGCACCTTGGCCAGCGCGTCCTGCAGATTGCGCTCGAAGGCCACCTGCTGACCGAAGGACACCAGGACGCGCTGCAGGAGCGGATAGCCGTCCTGACTGGCCCGGACGTACACCGGCTCCACATACAGGAATCCCCCGGCAACCGGCAACGACAACAGGTTGCCCAACTCCACCTCGGACCCACCGCGGCGCAGCAGGGACAACTGCGAGGCGACCTCGGGGTTCGACTCGAAGGTGTTCTGCACCTGCAGCGGCCCTGGGATCACACTGTTGCGCGGCAACTGCAGGACTCGCAAGCGGCCGTAGCCGGGACCCGGTTCGGAACTCGCGGTCATGAACGCAGCCAGTGTCTGCCGCCGGACCGGTGAGAACGTGGTCGTCAACTGGAACTCCGGTGAGACCTGGTCGGGCATGCGCAACGTCAGGTAGTACGGGGGCTGCGGCTTGCCGGCGGCCTGCTGGGTGGGATCGGTCGGGACGTACCAGAAGTCCTGTCCGGAGTAGAAGGACCCGGGATCGGTCACGTGGTAACGGCTGTACACCAGTCGCTGCGCCTTGAAGATGTCCTCCGGGTACCGCACGTGCGCCTGCAGTTCCTCCGGCATCTCGCTGGCCGGCTTCAAGGTGCCGGGGAACGACTTCGACCACGCCTGCAGGATCGGGTCCGATTCGTCCCAGGTGTAGAGGCTGACAGTCCCGTCGTAGGCGTCCACCACGGCTTTCACACTGTTGCGCACGTAGTTGACGTAGTCCTGGTCGATGTTCAGGTTGCGGCGCACGGTCAGCGAGTCGCTGGTCGCATCCGACCAGCGCAGGCGCGCGTAGTACGGGTAGGCATCGGTCGTCGTGTAGCCGTCGACCAGCCAGACGATCCGCCCGTCCACCACCGCCGGATAGGGGTCGGAATCGACCCGCAACCATGGCGCCACACTGCGTACCCGGGTCAGCGGATCGCGGTCGTACAGAATCTTGGAGTCCGAGCCGATGAGGCTGGACAGCAGGATGTTCGGCTCGGAGAACTTCGCGGCGTACATGAGGCGGTTCAGCGGCGACCCGACCGGGACCCCGCCGTTGCCCTCGTAGGTGTTGTTGCGCTGTCCCGAGGGACTGGTGTCGTCGGGGAAGTCGAGCTCACGAGGCCCGCCGGGTCCACCGACGATGGAGTACGTCGGCGACTTCTCGCCGAAGTAGACCCGGGGCTGTTCGATCTCCAATTCGCCGGTCGGCGGAATGTCCTCGGCGAAGAACTCCGGCTCGCCCTCGGCGTTCGCACGGTTGTCATAGGCGGCCACCAGTCCGTACCCGTGGGTGTAGACCAGCGTGTCGTTGGCCCAGTTGCGTTGCGCGGCCGGAACCGCGGACAGGTCGACCTCGCGGGTGCTCACGATGGCGCCGCTGCGCCCACTGGGCAACTGGTAGCGATCCACGTCCAGCGCATCCGGGAACGAGTAGAAGGTGCGGATCTGCTGCAACTGCCGGAACGTGGGCGACACGATCGCCGGGTCGAGCAGGCGGATGTTCTCCAGCGTGCCCTTGTCCGCGGCCAAGGACTCAGCATCCGGCTGCCCGACCGCGGAATACTCGTCGCTCTGGGTGTCCGAGAGGTTGTACGCATCACGGGTGGCCTGGATGTTGCGGCTGATGTATGTGGCTTTGCCCGGCTCGTTGGGCCGGACCTGGAACTGCTGCACGATCGCCGGGTAGATCCCGCCGATGACCAGTGCGCTGACCGCGAGCAGGCCCAGGCCGATCAGGGGCAGCGTCCAGGTCCGGCGGAAGACATTGAGGAAGAACAGCAGCGCGCAGACCACGGCGATGAACGCCAGGATCGTCTTGGCCGGCAGCACCGCCTCGACGTCGCGGTACTTCAGCCCGGTGAACCCCTCAACGAAGTCCTCCTCTTTGAGGGCCAGCGCGTAGCGGTCCAGCCAGTAGGCCACGGCTTTCAACAGACAGATCAGCCCGAGCAGCAGGGAGGTCTGCACCTGTGCGGCCTCCGTGGCCTGCAAGCCGTTCTGCAGACGGATGCCGCCGTACAGGTAGTGAACGACCACCACGAGCAGCAGTGTCAGGAACAGCAACATGAAACCGAAGCCGGTGAGGTAGCGCAGGAACGGAAGTTTGAAGACGAAGAAGCCGACATCCATGCCGAACTGCGGGTCCTGGGTCCCGAACGATCCGCCGTTGCGGAACATCAGCCAGCGCCCCCACTCGGAGGTCGCCGACAGGCCCGCGAGCATGCCCAGGAAGCCGGCAATACCCAGCAGCAGCCACTTACGGATGGGTTCGATGCTCTGTCGATAGCCCTCCATGCTCGCCGAGAGCCGGGGGTCGTAGTCGGGACGGGTCCGGTAGGCCACCAGCATGCCCAGCCCCACCGCCACCGCCATGAGGAGCCCGAATCCCACGAACAGCACCGACCGGGTGCCGATGAGCGTGGTGAACACCCCGGCGAAGTCCACCGACCGGAACCAGAGCAGGTCGGTGTAGAACGCCGAGAAGATGAGGAACACCACCAGCAAGCCGGCCAGCACGGCAATCGTCATGGCCAGCACGCGGCCGCGCGGGCCACGGCTCGGGGCAGGTTTCGTGGCGGTGTCGAACGTCACGGGTCAACCCTACGCAACGATGGTGACATGCACCCGACTCCGGACCTCGAAATCGTGCTTCGGGACCTCGACCGCCACGTCTGCCATGACGGCTGGCGGCAGCCTCCGCGGCTGTTCGCACTGGTCGCCGATGCCGTTGGCGGCGTCTCCCTGGTGGAGCAGCCCTGGGACAGCACCGGGGAGGACGTCCTGGCCGATCTAGCCCTGATTTCATGGCCGGGTGACGTCGCAGGCGCCGCGATCAGCGTCCAGCGCGTCCTGGAACCCGATCACGACGTCCGGCTGACCGCGGCCGCGATGCGTGATCAGCGGGTGGCCACCGCCGTGCGTTACCGCAGCCACGACACCGACGCCGAGGTCGCCATCGGGCCCGGGCTCGCCCCGCGTCTCGAGCGGGCGCTGTGGGACACCCTGCAGGGGTGATCACGAGGTGGGGCACCGCGGTGCGGGGATCGTCCCGTCGAGCACCCCGCGGGCTTGTGCCAGCGTCCTCACCGGGACCACCGTCAATCCCTCCGGGGCCGACGAGAGGACCTCGTCGCAGTTGCCCGCCGGCGCCAGGAATATCGCAGCGCCCTGACTGGACGCAGCCGCCATCTTCTGGGCGATGCCGCCGATGGGCCCCACCTTGCCGGTGTCGTCCATCGTGCCGGTGCCGGCCACGAAGCGGCCGTCGAGCAACTGCCCAGGAGTGAGTTTGTCCACGATGCCGAGGGCGAACACCAGTCCGGCACTCGGTCCGCCCACATCGTCGAGATGGAAGTCCACTGTCACCGGTGAGTCCGCCAGGACCCCCAGGCTCAGCCCCAGGTAGCCCTTGCCGGGATCCTCCGGGTTGGCGATGGCGACCACGTCGACGCGGCGATCGCTACCGTCGCGACGCACGTCGAGTTCCACCGTCGCACCTGGACCCGCCTGTTGCACCACACGCGCCATCTGCCGCGGACCCGCCACGGACTGCCCGTCCACGCGAAGCACCACGTCGCCGTGCTCCAGCACACCCTCGGCCGGGGATCCGGGCAGCACGTCCATCACCCAGGGCCGCGTGGTCACCGGCTCTCCCACCTCCCGCAACGCGGCGATACGGGCCCGCTGCTGGGAGTCGTCGAACTGGTCCGCGCCAGCCTGCTTCACGGCATCACGCGAGGCGTCGGGTGGGTAGAGGATGTCGGTGGGCACCACTGCGACGGACGGGTCCAACCATCCCGTGAAGGCCTCGAACAACGTGAGGTGCCCGAACGGACCGCCCCGCTCGGACACCGTGGTCATGTCCAGTCGGCCGCCGGTGGGATAGGTCCGGGCCCCGTCGATCGCGATCACTGCCGTGCCATCGGTCTCGGCCAGCACGTCGAACATGGGGCCGGGCGCCATCCGGACGTAGGGAACCGAGACGACCTCCATGAGGCCGAGCAACGCCAGCCAGCACGCCAGCGCCAGGGCCACGACCCGTTTGCGCGGCGTATTCAGCCAACGCCTCACCGATCACCCCGCAGGACCTGCCCCAGCCGTCGCAGGTCCCGGTCCCGCGCCGTGCCGTCACGCGGGCGCAAGCGCCACCAGGCGACCACGGTGACCAGCACCACCGGGAGCCACCACCACAACACGGCCATGCGTTCAGGGTACGCACGCGCGGACCGCGGCGCCCGGGCCGCGTTCCACCGAGGGCGAAACCGGACGCTGACGCCGGGTGGGTGAGGATCGTCGTAGCCTGGAACCTCGGACGATACGAACAGGCGGCAGTGATGAGTGGCGATCAACCCTTCGGGTTCTCCCCCGACCCGGACGACCCGAAGACCCCCGGCTTCGACATGTCACAACTCGGGGCGATGCTGCAACAACTCGGGGCGATGCTGCAGAGCGGCCAGAACCAAGTGGCCGGACCGGTCGATTGGGACCTGGCCAAGAACCTGGCGCGCCAGACGATCAGCCAGAAGGGCGACCCGTCGGTCAACGACAACGACGTGCGCCGCATCGGCGAGGCCTTCGACCTCGCGCAGGTCTGGCTGGACGCGGCCACGACGTTCCCCGCCGGCACCGCGACTCCTGGGGTGTGGAGCCGCAGCGAATGGCTCGAGCACACCTGGCCCGCGTGGCAGCAGATCATCGAACCGATCGCCGAGGGCGTCCAGCAGACGCTGACGACCATGCCCGACCTCGGCCAGGTCAACCTGCAGGATCTGGGCATCCCGGGACTGCCGGAGAACCTCCCCGAGGGCATGCCCGACCTCAACCAGCTCGCCGGACCCTTGATGAACATGGCGAAGCGGATGGGTGCGGCGATGTTCGGCGCACAGGTGGGCAACGGTCTGGCCGTGCTGGCCGACGAGGTGCTCGGTGCCGCCGACGTCACGGTGCCACTCACCGGCGACGGACGGCCGGCGCTGGTCAGCGAGAACGTCAAGGCGTTCGGCGCCGACCTGGACGTGGAACTGGGAGACCTCTACCTCTACCTGGCTCTGCGCGAGGCCGCCCACCAGCGGCTCTACGCTCACGTGCCGTGGCTGCGCACCGCCGTCGAGACCGCCGTGCGTGCTTACGCCTCGGGTATCTCCGTGGACACCGAGAAGATCCAGGAGGCCCTGCGCGGGATCGACCCCAACGACCCGCAGGCGATGCAGGAGATCATGTCCTCCGGGGTCTTCGAACCCGCTGAGACCGAAGAGCAGAAGCAGGCGCTGTCCCGCCTGGAGACATTGCTCGCGCTGATCGAGGGATGGGTGCAGGACGTCGTGACGGCCGGCATCGACGGACGTATGCCGTCAGCCGAGCGACTGGGCGAGACCATGCGGCGGCGGCGCGCGTCGGGCGGTCCCGCGGAGAAGACCTTCGCCACCCTGATCGGCCTGGAACTGCGCCCCCGTGCTTTGCGGGAGGCCAGCGCGCTGTGGGCGACGTTGCGGGACCTGCGCGGTATCGACGGACGGGACGGCGTGTGGCGCCACCCGGACTTCATTCCCACCGCCGACGACCTGGCTGACCCGACCACGTGGTTGCGCGACACCGGCGAACTCGAAGGCTGAGGAATCTGCTGTCAACAGGCGGTGCATAACCGAACCGCCTGATCAGGCGGCGCGTCGGCGCGACACGATCGGAGCTGACTGTGCGCTTGTCCCCAGCTGTACACACCCTCATGGACAGGCCGTCCCCCGGTCATCCACAGGTCTGTCCACAACGGTGGACACATGGCCGCCGGATCGTCTGGACGGGCCTTTCCCGGCGCCCCTAACGTCAGTCGTGAACGAAGCCCCCGCGAGGGAGGCGAACCGGAGGGGAAGCCGGGACGCCGAACAACCGGGGGCTTCGCTCTGTCTTGGGGCTTCCCTCGATCTGTCCACCGCGTTGGAGAACGTGCACCGCGTTGGAGAATCCACACGTGGGTCCTCCAACCTCGTGGACGACCTCCAACCTCGCCGCAGCGCTGGTCCGCGTCGCTATCGCCCGTCGAACACCGGGTCGCGTCGTTCACGGGCGGCGCGCAGGCCCTCCTGGACGTCTGCGGTGGTCATCGTCACGGGCTGGGCCAGCGCCTCCCAGCGCACTGCCTCTGCCAGCGAGGAGGGCGGCGCCGGCGACAGACCCTGCTTGGTCAACCGCACGGCGATCGGGGCGTTGCCGGCGATCTGGGCCATCTCGACCAGCACGTCGTCGGTGGTCACCTGGCGCGTGGCGATGCCCGCGGCCAGCATCTGCGAGGCGTCGAGGCTGCGACCGGTGAGAAGCAGGTCGCGGGCCAGCGCTGGGCCGGCGGCCTGGGTGAGCAGGAAGGTGGTGCCCATACCGGCGTGCAGGCCGAGCCGCGTGAACGGGACCGAGAACCGCGCCGACTGCCCGACCCAGCGGATGTCACACGCGAGCGCGACGGCAGCACCGGCGCCGATGGCCGGGCCTTCGACGAACGCGACGGTGGGGACCGCCAGTTGCGCGATCGACAGCCAGTCGGCGTAGAAGGCACTCATGCGCCGACTCAGCACCTCGACCCCGTCGGCACCGCCCTCGGCCAGCCAACCGAGATCCCCGCCGGCACAGAAGGCACCGCCCTCCCCGCGGACCAGCACCGCCCGCAACCCGGGCTGTTCCCGCAACTGCGCCATGGCCCCGGCCCAGGCGCGGGTCATGGCACCTGACATCGCGTTGCGTTGGGCCGGATTGGCCAGCACCACCTCGGCGATACCCGACTCGTGCAGGCACACGACCAGGTGATCGGCGTCTGCGGTGAGCGACGAAAGGGGTGGGGTGAGTGTCATAGGCGCACCCTATGCCCGTAGCATTTCGGCGAAGGAACGTTCAGCCTCGCGCACATGTGGGGCGAGAGGGAGTGGAACATGGCTGAGACCTACGAAGGCGAAGGCTACTGCGTCAAGTGCAAGACCAAGCGGCCGCTCAACGGCGAGGTGCACGAGACCAACGGCCGGCGTATCGCCAAGGGCAAGTGCCCCGAATGCGGCACCACGGTGACCCGAATTCTGGGCAAGGCGAACTAGATCGCCGAGGACGGCGGGCTCCGGTGACATCACCGGGGCCCGCCGTTCGTCACGTCCGGCCGTTGGCAGCCGCAGCGGGGATGGATCTGCCACACCCGCCATGCCGGACCCGGGCGCTCCGGGTCGAAGATCATCTCCAGGCCCACGGTCTGCTCTGCAGTGGCGATGTGGGCGATCGCGCCGGCGGCCAGCGCCAGTTGCGCCGGCTCGTGCCACACCGGCACGCTGCCGGCCTGGGCCGCGATGCTCCACCACGACGTGTCGGCATCGGCCCACGTCAGGTCGACGCAGCGAGGGCACGGACCGCGCCCCTCGTCGATGACCGGACCCACATGAACCGCACGAGCCCCGAACCAGACTGGAACCAGCCGGCTGCAGCCGCCCGGCGCCGTGAGCAAGGAGGGCAACTGACCCTGCGGGAAGACCGTGACGTGTGCGCCGGCAACGACCTGCACCCCGGCTTGCCGCAATGCGGCTCGCAGAGGTTCGTCGATCAGCCCGGTGCAGTGCAGCGCCACCTGTACGGCCGATGGGGGCTCGAGTAATCCGACCCGCCGCAGGTCGGCCAGGATCTGCTCCGCCCGGTCCACCGGGACTCCACAGTCCACTGCTGCTGCCAGTGCCCGCGACCGGTCACGCGACGAGTGCAGCATGGTCAGCCATTGGGGCAGTTGGGCCGGTGCGTGCTCCACCTGCAGGCTGTGCGCCCCCCACCCGATCTGAAGCGTCCGGTCGTCGCGCCAGGCCAGGACGGGATTGCCGATGAGCCGAAGAGCCATACCCTGATGCTCCCCCGCACCGCCTGTGGATCGCTGCCACGATCCACAGCCCGGATGTGCTAACGGCCATGCCATTGGTGCCTTCCGTCAAGCCATAGCAGAATCGGGGCATGGCCGACGACAGCACTCCGATCCCGAAACGCGCTGTCGCCCGCACCGCCCGAATGGCCAGCCTGCCGCTGGGTTATGCCGGCCGCACTGCGCTGGGCCTGGGCAAGCGCATCGGGGGCAAGCCCGCTGAGGTCGTGGCCACCGAGATCCAGATGCGCACCGCAGAGCAGATGTTCAAGGTGCTCGGCGAGCTCAAGGGCGGCGCCATGAAGTTCGGGCAGGCCCTCAGCGTGTTCGAGGCGGCACTGCCGGAGGAGATGGCCGGGCCGTATCGCGCCACTCTGACGCGCCTGCAGGACGCGGCACCGCCGATGCCCGCACAGACCGTGCACGACGTGCTGGCCGACCAGTTGGGTGCGGACTGGCGCGAGCGGTTCGCGCAGTTCGACGACGACCCGGCGGCCGCCGCGTCCATCGGGCAGGTGCACCGCGCTGTGTACCGGGACGGGCGCACCGTGGCGGTCAAGGTCCAGTACCCCGGCGCCGCCAAGGCCCTCATGAGCGACCTCAATCAGGTGGCCCGCATGGGGCGCATGTTCGGCGGCATGGTCCCCGGCATGGACATCAAGCCGCTCATCGAGGAACTGCGGGCCAGGGTCTCCGAAGAGCTCGACTACCTGCGGGAGTCGCAGTCCCAGCGCGCGTTCGCCGTGGCGTTCGAGGGCGACCCCGAGTTCCGGGTGCCGCATGTGCTTGCCGCCGCACCGATGGTCCTGGTCAGCGAGTGGGTGGACGGGGTTGGGTTGGCTCACATCATCGCCGACGGCACCCAGGAGCAGCGTGATCGCAGCGGGACGCTCTACCAGCGATTCCTGTTGTCCGGGCCGCAGCGCGCGGGCCTGCTGCACGCGGACCCGCATCCCGGCAACTACCGGTACACCGACGACGGCAGACTCGCAGTGCTGGACTTCGGAGCGGTCGCGCACCTTCCCGACGGCCTGCCGCCCGCCTTGGGGCGCCTGCTGCGCATCGCGATGATGGACGACGCAGATGGGGTCCTGGAGGGCCTGCGGGAGGAGGGTTTCGTCAAGAGTTCCGTGACATTGGAAGCCCAGGCATTGCTGGACTACCTCATGCCACTGGTCGAACCGGCACGCTACGAGACCTTCAGTTACTCCCGGGAATGGCTGCGGGGGGAGTTCATGCGGTTGAAGGATCCCCGCAGCGAGGAATTCACCGTCGGCTTCAAACTCAATCTGCCTCCCAACTACCTCCTGATCCACCGGGTCTGGCTCGGATGTGTGGGGGTGCTGTGCCAACTCGGTGCGAACGTCCCCACCCGCGCTGAGATCGAGCGCTGGGTACCGGGTTTCGCCGCAGACTGAGCCGGAACGTCACCCGGCACCTCACGCGGACGCCAGGACCTCGTCGATCCGACGGACCATCTGCTGCTGCTGCCGGGCCTGGATGGCCGCCGCGTCCTTCGGTGGCCGGCCGTTGCGCTTGGGCGCCGGCACCGGCATCCCGCCGCGGAACAGTTCACCACCCCACACCCCGCAGGTCTCGCCGCGCTCGAGCGCTCCGACGAGGCACTCCCTGCGCAGCGGGCAGCCAAGGCACAACCGACGGGCGCGCTCGATGTCGGCGGGCACGTCGGAGAACCACAGGTCAGCGGGACCAGTCACGCATGGCATCGGGACAGCCATCTCTCTCACCTCCATCTGGACAAACAAAAAGGCCGCGGTTCGCGCCGCGGCCTGAGGGTCTTACGACCTGTGCTACCCGGGACGCACCGCACAGTCGGCAGCGGCGAAGGCTGCCACGGTGAACGTGGTGGTGGTCATCGCCGGACTCCCTTCCTTGCGGTGCGTACCCGGCAAGGTTACGCCTGACCGCCGGGATCGGCAACGGGGTTTCCGGCAACGATGGCCAGCAGTTCATCGGCGTGTGCAGCGACCACGCTGCGCTGGATGCCGCGCACCCCCGCCAACTCCTTGGCGTCCGACGGCCGGGCGCGGGCGATACCGATCAGCACCGCGTCCGTAGCCACCAGGAACGCGGGCACGGCCTTCCCGGTCTCGCGACGGCGTTGCTCCACCACGGCGGTCCGCCACCCGCGCAACTGCTCGACGAGGTCCATCGACACCTCTGCCGGACAGGTCCGGCACGTGCCCAGGGCACGCTCGACCCCGCTGCTCAGACGCTTGCCGCACACGCGGCAGCCCTGCGCCTTCGCCGCCGTCCGCGCGCGAGGGGCGACGACCCGCTTGCCGGCGGGCAGGAAGCGGGAAGGCTCCCGCTGGTCGCGGCGGGAGCCACTGCGGGCGTACGACAGTTCCACTGCGTCGCGGGCACGGGTCACCCCAACGTAGAACAGTCGCCGCTCCTCCTCCAGGTCGACGAACTCCCCCTGGTAGCGCAGCGGCAGGCCCCCCTCGTACAGGCCGGGCATGAACACCACATCCCACTCGAGCCCCTTTGCCGAATGCAGCGACGACAACGTCACCGCCTGCGCGACCGGCGCGTCGTCGTTCAGCGCGCGATCGTCCAGGTCGGCCACGAGGCTTTCCAGGGACTCGTGCGAGCGGCCCAGGGCCACGAGGGCGGCCAGTGACTCCCACTCCTCGCGCTGGCGCTGCCCCAGCGGAGGGGTGGGCGCGTATCCGACCGGTTCGAGGGCCGCAGCCACTCGGTCCGCGACGTCACCCTCCCCGGGCTGCTTGGCCGCCACCCGCAGCAGGGACACCGCCCGCTTGACCTCCGGGCGCTGCATGAAGCGTGCCGTGCCCCGCACCGTGTAAGGAATCCCCGCGGCCTGCAGTTCCCGCTCGAAACGCGCTGTGGCTGAGTTGATGCGCACCAGGATCGCGATCTGCTCGGCCGGCACATCCTTGAGCAGCCCGCGGATACGGTCGACCACCGCCACCGCCTCGTCGAGTTCGGTGTCGAAGACGCTGGTGCGGACCGACCCCGCCGTGTCCCGCTGCGAGGCCAGCGTCAGCCGCCCGCGGGCATCACCCTGCGCGAGCACGGTGTTGGCCAGATCGATGATCGACCGGGCACAGCGATACGAGCGGGTCAAGCGCAGCGTCAGCGCCTCAGGCCACCGCGCACCGAAGCCCAGCAGGTAGTCGCTGCGCGCGCCGGCGAACGAGTAGATCGTCTGCGAGGGGTCGCCGACCACGCACAGCTCGTCGCGGTCACCGAGCCATCCCTCGATCACCTGCTGCTGCAACGGCGAGACGTCCTGATACTCGTCCACGGTGACCCACCGGCACCACTGCCGGACCTGCTCGGCGACGGTGAGGTTCTCCCGGATCAGCCCGGCGTTGAGCAGCAGGATGTCCTCGAAGTCCACCACCCCGGCCGCATTCTTGACGTCCTCGTACTCCTGGTACACCTCGCCGAGCCGCTCCCCGAGCACTCCGTCGGAGGGTGCCTGTTCGGGCGCCAGACCCATGGCCTTCGCCCGCTCGATCTCGCCGGTCACATCGCGTCGTCCGGAGTCGTCGAGCCGGATCCCGCGGTTGGCCAGCGCCGTGATCACCAGCGGGATCTTTGACGACTGCACGCGCGGCACGGACCCCCCGACCGTGCGCGGCCACATCCACTGCAACTGGCGCAGCGCCTCGGAGTGCACCGTGCGCACCCGGACCGCGTCGACCTCCATCTGCCGCAGTCGCCGGCCGAACTCCCCCGCCGCCCGGGTGGTGAACGTCACCACCAGAGTGCGCCGTGGATCCATGGCGCCGGTCTCCACGCCGTAAGCGACTCGGTGGGTCAGCGCCCGGGTCTTGCCCGTGCCGGCCCCCGCGAGGACGACGACCGGACCGGACACCGCCTGGGCGACGGCACGCTGCTCCGGGTCGAGTGGGGCCAGGATGTCTTCGGGCTGCACGGTTCCGATCCTCACACCCCGGTGCGACACCGCGTCGGCAGCCCTGTGGATCGCGTGGGTCAGCGGCGCCAGGTGTGCGGGATCGGCGCGCCGTACCAGTCGGCGATGAGTTGATGGGCGACGGAGATCCGGGGCGGGATGCGCACCGTGCCCTCCTCGGCGGCGGCCCGGAACGCCTCGCGGCTGAACCACGCCGTCTGCGTGATCTCCACGCCATCGGGCTGCGAGTCCTGCGCGTGGGTGTGTGCCGTGAACGCGATCATGATCGAATTCGGGAAGGGCCACGGCTGGCTCGCCCGGTACGACACCCGGTCGACGGGCACGCGCACGCCGGCCTCCTCGAATACCTCCCGCACCACCGCCTGTTCGAACGTCTCCCCGGGCTCCACGAACCCGGCCAGCGTCGAGTACCAGCCGGGCGGCCACTCGGCCCGACGGCCCAGCAGCGCCCGGTCCTCGTCGTCGACGACCAGCGTGATGACCGCGGGGTCGGTGCGTGGGAAGTGCTCGGAGCCGTCTCGCGGGCAGCGCCGGACCCACCCCGCCCGGATCACCTGCGTGGGCTCGCCGCAGCGGGAGCAGACCGGGTGGGAGGCGTGCCAGTTGTCCAGCGCGACGGCCGTCAGCGCGGCCGACAACCCGGTGTCGTCGAGCCCATCGGCGAGCGACCGGATCTCCTGCGTGGAGTCGGTGCGGGTGCGCAGCGCGAACCACGGAACCCGGTCCACCGTACCCAGCAGGATCGCGTCGGCGGGGTCCGCCGACACCTGCGCGTCCATGTCGACGTGACCCTTGTAGACCGCCACCAGGCGGCGCTGCGGGTCCTCCCAGAGCTCGCGCACCCGGCCGGGATCACTGCGTGCCGCCTCATCGCGCTCGAAACGATCGGGTTCCGCGGTGGGCCACACCAGGCAACGGTAACCCCTGTGTCAGGATGGGCGGGCATGGGCGACTTCATCCGACAACTCACCGGCGTACGCTTCGTCGCGGCCGCGTGGGTGATGCTCTACCACTTCCAGCCGGCGCTGGCTGCCAGCGGCGTGCTGGTACCCGTCCTGCACGAATTCCTGCGTCTCGGGTCGGTCGGCGTGGATCTCTTCTTCGCCCTCTCCGGGTTCATCCTCACCCACACGTACCTGACCCGGCTGGGTCCCAGGATCAGTTGGTCGGGCAGCCTCAACTTCTGGTGGTTGCGGCTGGCCCGTATCTACCCGGTGTACTTCGTGATGCTGAATGTGGCCGGGCTGGCGGCGCTCGCGCAGGGGGTCGTGACCGGCGAGGGCCGGCGGGACTGGATGACTGTGCCGTCCTACCTCAGCCAGGTGCTGATGATCCAGGAGTGGGGGCCCAACCCGCAGCGGGGCTGGAACTTCCCGGCGTGGTCGCTGTCCATGGAGTGGCTGGCCTACCTGTTCTTCCCGCTGCTGGTGTTGCTCCTGTGGCGCCTGCGCGACCGCTTGGGTCCGGCGGCGCTGGCCGGTCTGGCGTTCCTGAGCCTCACCCCGCTGCTGTACATCGGCCTGACCCGGGACTACGACCCCTTCCTCACGCAGAACTGGGCCAGCACGGTCCGCATCGCCACGGAGTTCACCGCCGGCAGCATGACGTACCTGGCGGTGCGCAAGTGGCAGAACAGCGCCCGCGCTGGACAGATGGCCGCCGTCCTCGCGTGGGTCATCCCCGTCGTCATCGTGGTCATCGCCGTGGTGATGGGCAACATGTCGGGACTGCAGTGGCCGGGCCTGCCCGACGAGGCGCCCCGGGGCTACGTGATCATCATCCCGCTGCTCGTACTGTGGCTGGGCAGCCTCGCCCTGAGCGATGGCGCCCCGTCGCGATTCCTCAGCACGCACAAACTGGTCGTCGGCGGCTTCATCTCCTACTCGCTGTACCTCATCCACATCGTCTGGTTCGGACTGTGGCGCGCGGGCATGCAGTTCGTGGGCATCGAGGGCGGTCCGCTGTACCTGCTCAGCACGCTGTTCCTGATCGTCTCGACGGTGGGCCTGGCCTACTTCATGTGGCGACTCGTCGAGGAGCCGGCCCGCGAATGGATGCGCAGCAAGGTGGGGGTGCGCAAGGTCCCCACCGAGGAAGCCGGGGAGCAGACGCGCTAGCCCCATGAGCACCCTTCGCGTCGGCAGTTACAACATCCTGCACGGCATGCGCGTGCTCGGCGGTGCACGCGAGGGCGACACCGATGCGTTGCGAGCTGCCGTCGCTGCACTGGATGTCGACGTGCTCGGCATGCAGGAGGTCGATGCCGCGCAGCCCCGTAGCGCGATGGCGGACCAGACCGCCGTCGCCGCCGACACCCTGGGGGCCGCTCATTGGCGCTTCGTGCCGACCGTCGTCGGCACTCCGGGCCCGGCTGCGGACTTCCGGGCGAGCACCGCCGACGACGTGGCAGCGGCTGCGCGCGGACAGTTCACCGCACCGCTGTACGGCGTCGGGCTCGTGAGCCGGATCCCGGTGCGCGAGTGGCGGCATGATCATGCCTCCGGCGCCCATGACACTCCCGCTGCTCGTCCCCGGGAACCCGCGCCCGCGCATCCTGCGGGTCCCGGACGAACCCCGGGCGGCGGTGGCTGTGGTCCTGGACCTGCCCACCCCCGTGACCGTTGCCACCGTTCACCTGTCCTTCGTGCCGGTGGCCAACATCCGGCAACTGCGCCGGGTGCGCGACTGGCTGGCGACCATGCCCCGGCCCATGGTCCTGCTCGGGGACTTCAACATGCCCGGGCGCATCCCGGCAAGGGTGACCCGCTGGCACCAGGTCGAACTCGGCCCGACATACCCGGTCTTCCGGCCACGGGTCCGCTTCGACCACATCCTGACCGACGGCTTGCGTGCCACCCGCGCGGACGTTCACCCGCTGCCGGTGTCCGATCACTGCGCGGTCACCGCAACGCTGTCGGTCTGAAGGTCGCGCAGGACCTCCGCGAGGGCGTCCTGGTCGAGCATCGGGGGGCGGACGACCTGACCGTCGCGTACGTACACGAAAGCCGTGCGCACCTGCTCCACCGGCACCCCTACCTGCTGGGCCCAGCCCAAACGGTAGATCGACAGCTGCAAGGGGTCGGCGGTCTGGTGCCGGTTGGTCTTCCAGTCCACCACCTCCCAGGTGCCGTCCGCGTGGCGATACACCGCGTCGATCACCGCGCGCACCACCATCCCGGACACCCGCAGGGCGATCTCGACCTCCGTGCCGTCCGGGGTCATCCGGGCATATTCGGTGCCGAGGTAGCCCTCGATCAGCGCCGCCAGTTCGGGATCACCGGCCAACTCCGCGTCCTCGGCCAGGTCCCACTCGGGGATCAGTGTCAGCTGTTCGGCCGACGCCGCGACCCACTGGTGGAACGCCGTGCCGCGCACCGCTGACGCCGGGGTGATCCTGGGCATCGGGCGGGCCAGATCGCGCGCAAGGGCATCCGGATCGGCCACTGCGCGCATCAGCAGGGAGGCACTGAGCACCGCGGGCAGCTCCACCTCCCCGACCGGCTGCGACTGTTCGTACTCCCGTCGCACGACTGCTTCGATGTCGGCGTCGAGACGCGCTAGTCGCTCCGACTCCGCGAGGGTCAGCATCCCCGCCTCGCCAGTCGGCGCGCTCACATCCGCGTACACCTCCTCCGCCGACGGCCACTGCACGTCACCGGTGGCCAGTGCGGGTGCGGCGTCCGCCGGTTGCTCGACCCAGGGCGCGCACTCCACCGCGGCGACCTCAGCCACCGTCGTCAGGTACTGGCTCGCAGCGCGCAGCCGTCCGCTGTGCGACCAGTGATGCCCCGACACGAACAACTGCTGGCGCGCCCGTGTCAGCGCCACGTAGGCCAACCGGTTCTCCTCCCACGCGTCGTGCTGGGCGTACTGCTGCTTCAGGTTCTTCTGGGCGTCCCGGAAACCTCCGGCGAACACGCCGCCGGCATCGGTCCAGCCAGGAAGGGCGGGCAGCCGGTCTCGGTCTCCGCGCAAGGCGTGGGGCAGGACCTCGTAATGCGTGGTCCACAGCGGTCGACCCTGCGACGACGGGAAGATTCCCTCGCACAGTGCGGGCACGAAAACGCAGTCCCACTCCAGGCCTTTGGCCCGGTGGACGGTCATCACACGCACGACCTGCCCACGGATCGGGAAGTCGGTGTCGGGGGTCTCGTCCAGACTCTCGGCGAAGGCCAGCCAGCGCAGAAAGGCCGACACCGACGGGTCGTCATGCGCGGCGCGATAGGCCGCTATCACGTCGAACAGTGCCGCCAGCCCGTCGATGCGGGAGGCCGCATCGGGGCCGAGACGCACCTCGACCGCCAGGCCGCTGATCTCCACCACCCGGTGTGCGGCCTCCTCGATGCCGGCCACCAGCGCAGGGCGCATGGTGTCGAGATGGGCGGTGAACCGCCGTAGGCGCTCGCGCGCCTCGACACTGACGTGCGGGCCGGGATCGTAGACGGCCTCGAGCAGGCTGACCACGTCCACGGGATCCACCTGGGCCACGGCGTCCCTGAGTGCCGCCGGGAAGTCCGCGTCGTCCTCACCGGTCCTGCCGCCCACCAGGTCGCGGGCGCGACGCCCGAGCACCGCCAGATCGTTGGGACCGATGCGCCACTGCGGTCCCGTCAGCAGCCGGACCAGAGCCGCACTGTCCGCGGACTCCAGTACCCGCAGCATGCACAGGACCTCGACCACCTCCGGCTGATGGAGAACCGAACCCAGGGACGCCGCCGCCGTGGGGATGCCCGCCTGCCGCAGCTCCAGCGCCACCAGTCGGACGAATTCGTTCGTCCGGCACAACACGGCGATCTCGTCCGGGCACTGACCAGCGCCGATCAGTTCCCGGATGCGGTCGACCAGCCAAGCGACCTCGTCGCGCCAACTGTCGTGCAGTGAGGCGAAAACCTGCCCGCTGCCAGCCCCACCCGCCTGCAGGACGTCGACGCCGGGATGCTGGGCGCGCACGTCGGCAGCTACAGCGTTGGCCGCGTCCAGGATCACCGACCCCGAGCGGCGGTTGATCGTCAGAGTGGTGGCAGGCGCCTGCCCGACGGCAGTGGCGAAGTGCTCGCGGAAACCGTCGATATTGGCCACAGATGCCCCCCGCCATCCGTAGATCGCCTGCAAGGGGTCGCCGACCGCCGTCAAGGGATGGCCGTCGGCGAAGAGGTTCTGCAACATCAGCCTCTGTGCCACGGAGGTGTCCTGGTACTCGTCGACGAGTACCACGGCGAACCGTTCACGCTGGTCGCGCCGGACCTGTTCCACCTCGGTGATGGCCACAGCCAAGCGCATGAGGTCGGCGAAGCTCACCACAGCGTCGCGAGCCCGATCGGCCCTGACCTCCTCGACCACCTGCGAGACGAGCAGTCGCTTTCGCGTCGCGGCGAGCGCGTCGCGCGCCGGGGCGCCGGGCTCGTCGACCAACGCCTCGAGAAGACGCTGATCGTGCGCGCGCAACGCCTCCGGTGTGACGAGGTGTTCGGACAACTCGTCGTCAAGGCGCGCGACCCGATCGCTGACCGTGCGGATCACGGCGGTCCCGAGATCCTCGCAGCGCACCCGACTGGCCGCGACGGCGCGATACGTGCGCACTGCGAGATCGGTGGGACTCAGCAGCGCCGCGGACGGTTCCGCGCCGACCAGGAGGCCCCACTGCGACAGCAGGTCCATCGCGAAGGCGTGGTACGTCTGGATCGTCGGCTCAGCGGTGTCGTCGTGCCCCGGTTCCCGGATCTGGGACAGCAGCATCCGGATCCGGGCGGCCAACTCACCGGCCGCCTTGTTCGTGAACGTCAGGCCGAGCACCTGCTCGGGCCGGACCGCACCCGAACCGACGAGCCAGACCACGCGGGCGGCCATCACTGCGGTCTTTCCCGAACCGGCGCCGGCCAGCACGAGCAGCGGGCCATCCAACGGGGCACTGATGGCGCGCCACTGTTCGTCACTGGGCGTGAAACCCAAGATCTGCGCCAAGTGCTCAGGGGTCACGGCCGCACCTCCGCGCCACGCGGGTCGGCCGGACACGAGTCCGCCACCAGGCAGGTCCGGCAGCCGTCGGCGGGACGGGCGACCGCGATCTCGGCCCGCAGCCCCGCCGCGGCAGCGTCGAGGATCTCCGGGAGCCACGACAGATCCGGATCGTCCTGGCGCATGACCCGCGCACCGGGCTCGTGCTGTCCCCGGGGCGGGTCATCGCGCAGGAACAGCAACTGGGCGATCGCGCGGCCCGCGTCCCCCAGGCCGCCGAGTTCGGCGACCCAGCGGTACAGGCCCATCTGTAAGTGTCCGGCGGCCGCTTCCCGGGTGATCTTCTTGCCCGTCTTGAAATCCGTGATGACGGTCTGGCCCGCCACCCGGTCGAGGCGGTCCACCGTGCCGTGCACGCGCAACGACTCCCCCGAAGGCAGGTCGACGTCCTGTGAGAACTCGGTCTCCGCCCCGATGAACTCCCCGGGCGTCTGCCGCAACCAGGCGATCAGCCGTACGGTTGCCTGCTGCGCCTGATCACGCTCGAAACGCGACTGCCAGCCCGGTTCGTAGCCAACCGCATGCCACACGGAGTCGAGCACGCGTTGCACCTCCGACTCATCGGGGGGCAGATCGCCGGCAGCGATGGCCTGCGCGCACAGATGCAGCAGATTGCCGAACGCCAAGCGCGTGGTGGTGGTCTGCGTCACGGCGGTCCGCTTCTCGAAGAACCACCTGCGCGGGCACTTGACGTAACTGTCGATACCGGACGCCGAGATCGGCAGCGGTGCGTCCGGGTCGAACCAGGGCGTCGGGTTCCTGGTCCAGGGCCGGTGTCCCCACCAGGTGTCCGGATCGGCCCAGGGGAAGACGTGCTGGCCGCGTGCGTCTGCGACCTCGCGCAGGTCCTGGAGTCGTTCCCAGACCGAGGCGCGTAGCGCCGGGGACGACTGCGGGTCGGTCAGGATCTGGCGCAACCCGGCCACCACCCCCACCGGTGTGAGCGGGCGGCCGGGGCGGCCGGGCACGGACACCACCGGCGTGGTCCCGGCGGCGAGTCCGAGGTAGGTGGAGGGGGTCGGGCCGTCCTGGGTAGTGCTGTCGACCGCAGCCACCAGCAGGGCGCGGGAGGCGCGCGTGCACGCCACGAAGAACAGTCGTCGCTCCTCGAGCATCCGCTGCTCGCGCCACCCGGCGTCCGGTGTCCGCCCGAACAGGGCCGCGCGTGGCCGCAGATCCGGCCATAGACCCTCCTGCACGCCGGCGATGACCACCAACGGCCACTGGCTGCCTTTGGCCCGATGAGCGGTCAGCAGCCGGACGGCCTCCCGGTTCCACGACTTCTGCAGGTCCGGTGCCGCCGGTATCACCTGCTCGTCGAGTTGGGTGAGGAAGTCGGCAGGTGTCCGCACCGACTCGAAGGCCCGGTCCATCCGCTCAGCATGGTCGAACAGTTCCATCACGGCGTCGAGCGCCTGATTGGCCTCCCGCGCCCGCCGGCCACCGGCCAGCGCCTCCCGGCGCAGATGGTCCGGCCACGACGTGGCCCGCCACACCAGGTCGAGGATGCGCGCCGGCGAAGCCCCGCTCGCCGCAGCCTCGCAGGCCCGCTCGACGATCCCTGACAGGGATACCACCGGCTCGGCCAGCACCCGGTCCACGCCGTCCACGGCGGCCGGGTCGCGCACCGCATCGGCGATCAACTGGTGCGACGACCCCGGCGCCGCATCCCCCGCCTCAGCGGCTCGCCGGCGCACCTCGCGACCGAGCCGAGCCACCCGCCGGGCGTCGAGCCCGCCGAGCGGGGAGCACAGCAGAGACACGGCGCGCTCTGCGGTCAGCCCGCCGTCGACGTCCCCGGCGACGCGCAGCATGTCCAGCAACGGACGCACCGCCGGCGTCGAGGCCAGTGGAAGGTCGTCCCGGGCGATCTCCACCGGGATCCCCGCCGCCGCCAGCGCCCGTTGCAGTACCGGCAGGTCGCGGCGACCCGACCGGACCAGGATCGCCATGTCCGACCAAGGCAGGCACAGGCCGGGGAACACCTCGGAGGCACCGGCATGCACCCGGCGCAGTTGATCCGCCAGGTGATCTGCCTGTGCCGCCTCCGACTCGAACACCCGGAAGGCGGTCCGGCCCTCCGGGTCACCGGCGGGCTGCGGCGACCGGTGCGAGATGACCGCCTCCATGCCCACTCCGGGCAGGGCGTTCTTCGGCACCACCCTGGCCGCCACCTCTGCGATCGCCGGGCCGAACCGACGCGTCGCGCCCAGCGCGATCGTGGTACAGGAAGGCAGCCCGAATGCCTCCTCGAACCGCAGGATGCCGTCGGCGTCGGCCCCCCGGAAGCCATAGATCGCCTGATCCGGATCGCCCACCGCGACGACCTGGGCACCATGCGCGGCCAGTTCCCGGAGCAACACGATCTGAGCAGGGTCGGTGTCCTGGTACTCGTCGACATAGATCGTGCGCAGTTCGCGCACCGCCCGGGGGGCATGCCAGCGCGCCACGTCGGTTGCCCGGGCGATGAGTTCGGCGTAGTCCACGGTGCCTGCCAGTCCGAGGATGTCCAGGTATTCCGCATAGACCCCGGCCGCCCCGCTGGTCAACGGCTCGTCGGCCACCACCTCCCCGGGGGAGGCTGCGCGCGCCTGCGCCCCGCTGATGAACCCACGCATCTCCTCTGTCAGACCGCGGCTGTGTCGAGCCGCCTCGAGCTGGGCGGGCAAGTGCCGTGAGGTGCGCAGGATGTCGCGCAGCACCGTCTCCTGCTCGGGAGAACCCATCAGCCGGATGTGCGGGTCGTGCGCCTGGACCAGGCGCAGGGCCAGTGCGTGGAAGGTGGTGGCCACTGGGACCGGGCCGTCGCCGGTGGTCAGCCGGGTCCGCAGCTCGCGGGCAGCGAGCCGGCCATACGTCAGCAGCAGGATCGACCCTGGGGGCTGTCCGTCACGGATGCGGCGCTGGACGGCCTCGACGATGACGCTGGTCTTCCCAGTCCCGGGTCCGGCCAGGACTCGCAGATTCCCGTGTTCGTGTTCGATCACCGCCCGCTGCGCGGCGTCGGGGACGAACCGCACAGCGCGCGCATGCGGACGCCGCAGTCGAATCCGGTGAGCCATGGCCACAGCACACCACAGGGGTGCGACAGGCTCTGGGACGGACTGCACCCACGGGGGAGGTCACGTGCCGCTGTCACCGTCGAGGGGCGGGCGCCGCGTCTGACACCATGCAGGGGTGACCAATGGCGACTCCTTCCCCCAGGAGTCCGGACCCGCGGGCGCCCCGCCGGGACCGGATGGTGCCGGCGATCACCCCACCGTGCGCCTCGGCGCCACGCCCGGCCCGGACACCATGGACGCCACCCGGTCACTGCAGAGCCCGGTGGCCCCCGAGCCGGTCCCGGAACCCTGGGTTCCGCCTGCGACCCCGGTCGACGAGGAACGCGTTCATGCGCCACCGCCGGCCCCACCGGCGCGCGATCCCGACCTGGAGACAGTCGTCATCGAGGCCGACGTCATCCCACGCAGGCTGCGACGACCCATCGATCTGTTGCGACTGCTGTCCGCGTTCGGCTTGGCAGCGGTGATCCTGGGCGTGGCCTACTTCGCCTCCGCGGCGGCGGCCGGCCTCGAGAGCGACCTCACGAAGGCCTCGGACAGCATCCCGGGTGTGATCGTGGTGGCGGCCAACGTGATCGGTCTGCTCGGTGTGCTGGTCCTGCCGATCGCTGCGGCGTTCGACCTGATGATCCGCCGGCGGGGCCGGATGCTGGCCGAGGCACTGGCCGGACTGGTGACCGCCGTGCTGCTCACCTCGGCCATCGCCTGGGTGATCACCCGCTACCCGAACCCCCGCCTGCTGCTCACCCTCACCGGGCAGGAGACGCCTGGCCAACTGCCGCCGCTCAATGCGATCCTGGCCGGACTGGTCGCTTTCATCACGATCGCCCGGCTCATCGAGCGCCCCCGGTTCGGCCCCGTGTCCATCGTGGTCGTGGGGGCCATCGTGCTGGCGAACATCGTCACCGGTGGGACCACCGCCACCGCACTGGCCCTGTCGATCCTGCTGGGGTGGGTCGTGGGCCTGGCGATGCGTTACTTGTTGGGAACTCCGACCACGCGACCGAGCGGCTTGGCCGTCGCCACGGCGTTGGAGGAGGTTGGATACCCGGTGACGGTTCTGCGCGCACACCGGGAATTCAGCGCGGGCCGCCGCTACGTCGCCACCACCCGCGGCGGGGAGACGCTCAACGTTCTGGTCCTCGACCGGGACCTTGAGGGCGCCGGCGTGGCGGCCAGTATCTGGCGCACGTTGCGGGTGCGAGACGACAGCACGCCGTCCCGGCTGAGCATGCGCAGGAGGCTGGAACGCACCGCTCTGCAGGCCTACGCCGGTCAGGCAGCGGGCGCCCCCACCCCGGAACTGCTCGCGGCCGTCCAGGTCGGGGAGGACGCTGCCCTGCTGGCGTTCCCCCGCATCGACGGCCGGACATTTGCCGAGATCGGGGCGGAGCTCACCGACGCGGACCTCGACAACGCCTGGCGTGCCGTGCGGAGCCTGCACGACCGCGGGATCACCCACCGCTGCCTGACCGCCGGCCATCTGTTGCGCGACGACACGGGCAAGGTGTGGCTGTTGCACCCCGAGGACGGGTCGGTCGCGTCCAGCGACGTGGCCCAGCGGGTGGATCTGGCCGAGTTGCTCTGCACTCTGTCGCTGCTCACCAACCCTGACCGAGCGGTCGCGTCCGGGCAGCGCGTGCTGGGGCCGTTGCGCCTGGTCAAGGCCCTGGGGGTGCTGCAACCCATCGCCCTGTCATCGGAGACGCGCAAAGCCATCCGCCGGCGCAAGGACCTGCTGGTACAACTGCGGGATCTGCTCCTGGAGATGTCCCCGAACCCCAATCCCGAACAGGTGGAACTCGAGCGCCTGCGCCCGCGCATGTTGCTCACGGTGGTGGCCGGCACCGTGGCCGGCTACATCCTGTTGACGCAACTGGCCCAGGTGAACCTGGCAACCCTGCTCACCGATGCGAACTGGGGGTGGGCGTTCGTCGCGCTGCTGCTGTCAGCACTGACCTACATCGCCGCCACGATGGCCCTCGAGGGGTTCGTGCCCGAGCGCCTGCAGTTCCTCCGGACCTTCCAGGCGCAACTCGCGGCCTCGTTCGCAACGCTGATCTCGCCGCCCACTCTGGGTGCGGTCGCCGTGAACCTGCGGTACCTGCTGCGCGCTGGGGTCCACCCGGCGCTGGGGGCCGCCAGCGTCGGCGTGTCGCAGGTGATGGCTTTCGTCGTGCACATCCTGCTGCTGCTGGCGTTCGGCGTTGTCGCCGGAACGCGCCAGGAGAGCGATTTCACGCCCCCGTCCTGGGCCGTCCTGGTCCTGCTCGGCGGGCTGGCGACCGCGGTGTTCCTCCTCTTGATGCCCTGGACCCGTGCCTGGATCACCCGCCGCATCCGGCCGATCTTCCAGCAGGTCGGGCCGCGGTTGCTGACGCTGCTCCAGCAGCCGCGCAAACTCGGGATCGGGATCGGTGGCATCGTTCTGCTGAACCTCGGCTACATCGCGTGCCTGGTCGCGTGCGTGTGGGCCTTCGGCGGTTCGGCTCCCATCGCCGCGATCGCAGTGGTCTATCTCGCAGGGGCGACGATCGGACAGGCCGCGCCCACCCCCGGCGGTCTGGGCGCGGTGGAGGCTGCCCTGTCCGCGGGTCTGACGGCCGCGGGGATCCCCGGCGGACTGGCGGTCTCCTCGGTGCTGCTGTTCCGGCTGATGACTTTCTGGCTGCCGACCGTGCCCGGCTGGTTCGCCTTCAACTCGCTGCAGCGCAACAACCTGCTATAGGTGGGCGGGCGCGCCCCCGCGATTGCGACGAAGGTACCGGCCCCCCGACCCCGGGTGCGACGATGGTGCGCGATCCCGACCCCCTGACCCCGCACCATTGACACAAACCAGCCCCACCGGGCCGCACCATCATCACAATGGGTCCCGAAGTGGGCGCGCCCCCGCGATTGCGACGAAGGTACCGGCCCCCCGACCCCGGGTGCGACGATGGTGCGCGATCCCGACCCCCTGACCCCGCACCATCGACACAAACCAGCCCCACCGGGCCGCACCATCATCACAATGGGTCCCGTGCCGGCGGGCAGGTCAGTAGTTCGGCTTCTCCGGTTCGACCTGGTTCACCCATGCGACGACGCCGCCGCCCACGTGCACGGCGTCGGCGAACCCGGCAGCCTTGACCAGCGCCAGCACCTCGGCGGATCGGCCGCCGACCTTGCAGTGCAGGACGACCTGCTTGTCCTGCGGAAGGCCCGCCAGCGCCTCCCCGGACAGGAACTCCCCCTTCGGCACCAGCACCGCCCCCGGAATGCTGACGATGTCCCACTCGTTGGGCTCCCGCACGTCGATGAGCACGAACTCCCGCTCACCGCGCTCACGCTGCTCGAGCATGAGCTGCAGGTCCTTCACGCTGATGGTGGAGTCCCTGGCCGCCTCGGCCGCCTCGTCGGAAACCGTGCCGCAGAAGTAGTCGTAGTCGATCAGACCCGTGACCTGGATCGTTTCGGGGTGCTTGCGGATCCGGACGGTCCGGTAACTCATCTCCAGGGCGTCGTAGATCATCAGCCTGCCGAGCAGAGTCTCGCCAACACCGGTGATCAACTTGACGGCCTCGGTGCCCATGATCGACCCGATGGATGCGCACAGGACCCCGAGCACGCCGCCCTCCGCGCAGGACGGGACCATGCCCGGCGGCGGGGGTTCAGGGTACAGGTCACGGTACTGCGGGCCTTGGGACTCCCAGAAGACCGACGCCTGACCCTCGAAGCGAAAGATGGACCCCCACACGTAGGGCTTGTCGAGCAGAACACACGCGTCGTTGACCATGTACCGGGTCGCGAAGTTGTCCGTGCCGTCCACGATCAGGTCGTACTGGGCGAAGATCTGGAGCACGTTGCTGTTGTCGAGACGCTCGTTGTGCACGACCACGTTCACGTGCGGGTTGATCTCGAGGACCGCATCACGGGCCGACTCAGCCTTCGGCCGGCCGATGTCGCTCTGCCCGTGGATGATCTGCCGCTGCAGGTTGGACTCGTCGACGATGTCGAACTCCACGATCCCGAGGGTGCCCACCCCGGCCGCGGCGAGGTACATCAGAGCCGGCGAGCCCAGCCCACCGGCACCAACACACAGCACGCGGGCGTTCTTCAGCCGCTTCTGGCCCATCATCCCGATCTCCGGGATGATGATGTGGCGGCTGTAGCGACGGACCTCGTCGACGGTCAGATCGGCGGCCGGTTCGACCAGCGGCGCAAGTTTCACTGCGGACTCTCCAACGGTTGGTTCTTTGCGACAACCGTGCCACGGCGCCGGTTTGTTCCCGACGGCCGGGGTGCGGGGCCCCGGACGGCATGCCAGACTCCCTCCCATGGTGCAGGTCACCGAAGCCCCTCCCCGCCGTTCGGCGCGCTGGCTGCCCTTCCACGGTGTGTTCGCGGTGGTCGTGGTCGTGGTACTCCTGCTGCCCGTCGCCCCCGCCGGCATCGAGGTGCTGGCACTGGTGATCGGCTACAACATCGCCGTGCCCGTGCTGGCCCGGCGATGGCAGGACGACGAGTTGTGGATCACCTGGGCGGTCCTGGCGCCGATGAGTGTGCTCATGGTGCTGCCTGACTGGTTCCTCTCGGCGATCCTCGGATCGATCACATTCCCCGACACCGGGTCGCCCTTCGTAGGCACAATGCCGGTCTTCATGGCCGGGATGTGGACCATCGCGCTGCTGCCGGTGATGATGCTCGGCCGCGATGTGGAGGCCCGTCGCGGCGCACCCACTGCCTTCACCGCCGTGACCCTGGTAGGACTGGCATTGTTCACGGTGGCGGAACGACTGGCCCCCGGCATCCCGCTGTGGGAGCCCCTCGGCGTGACGGAGGTCCTGGGCGTGGCCGTCTACGTCCTGGCCCCTGAGGCCGCCCTGTGTGTGGCCACGTATGCACTGGTGCGCGGCGCCCGGCAGCGGCCGGTCGTGGCCACGGCGGCCGGCATCGTAGCCGTCCCGTTCATGTACCTCGGCATGCTGGCGTCGTCCTACCAGTTCCTCGGCTGAGGCCTGGGGGGCGCGGGACAAGGCGAGCCGGTCAGCCTGGACCTGAGGCTCAGGCGAACGGCTCCACGAGGTGACGCCACGCCCGCTCCACCATCTCCGGATGCTCCATCTGCGCCACGTGACCGGAGTGCGGCAGCACCATGACCCGGCAGTGCAGGAAGTGCCGCGAGGCCCGCCGGGCGGCCCGGTGCCGCACGAGTTTGTCCCGCTGACCGTAGACCAGCAGCACCGGCACGCGGATGCGTTCGGCGAGTTTCCACGGCGCCTCGGGCCCCCGGTCGAAGAAGGTCGCCAGGATGCCGCGCAACGCCGACTGGAACGCCTCACCGGCCCACGGCTTCTCTGCGAGCAGGCGGACCTCCTCCTGCGCCTCGGCGACCCGCTCGGCCGGCACGCACGAGGGGTCGGCGTACACGATGTTCAGCGTGGCCCGCACCCGTTGTTCCGGCGGCAGTTTCGCCAAGCGGGTGGCGATGGCCTGTCCGACCCCGGGGATCGCGATCACGGGCAGCTGGATGTTGGTCCGCATCGGCAGCAGGTCGGGAAGTGCCGGGGAGATGAGGGTGACCGACCGGATGAGGTCCGGGTGCCGTGCGGCCAACTGGACGCTGATCGCACCGCCCATGGAGTTGCCGAAGAGGTGGACCGGCTCGGCGAACCGCTCCCGGATCAAGGCCGCGAGCACCTGCGCCTGTGCGCGCGGGCCGTAGTCACCGTCCGGGTTCGGCCCGCTGCGGCCGAAGCCAGGCAGATCCGGGGCGATGCCGTGCAGCCGGTCGGACAGCATCCACATGAGATCGGTCCAGTTCGTGGAGTTCCCGCCGAGGCCGTGCACGAACAGCGCCGGTGCACCCACCCCGGCCTCCCGCACGAAGATCTCCCGGCCGGCGGCGTCGAATACCACCCCTGGAACGCGTTCGCGGACTGACACCGGATCACGGTACCCGGGAGTACAGTGAGGGACGCGCGTCGAGGTGGCGCGCGAAGCAGATGCTACTGGCGAGTAACATAGGTGTTCATGTCCGTTGTCGAACCTGCCCGCCGCGGCGTGCGCCTGCCGAGAAAGGCACGCCGGGAGCAGTTGCTCGCCTCCGCGCAGGAGGTGTTCGTCGGCCGCGGATACCACGCGGCGGCCATGGACGAGATCGCCGATCGGGCCGGGGTGAGCAAGCCGGTGCTCTATCAGCACTTCCCGAGCAAGCTAGATCTCTACCTGGCCTTGCTGGAGCAATCCAGCCAGGATCTGGTCGAGCGGGTGCAGCTGGCTCTGGACACGACCGACGACAACAACCTGCGCGTGCGGGCAGCCATCGAGGCCTACTTCGCGTTCGTCGACGACAAGTCCGCCGCTTTCCGTTTGATCTTCGAGAGCGACCTGACCAACGAACCAGCCGTCGGTTCGATCGTGGAGGGCACCGACCACCGCTGCGCACTGGCCATCACCCACGTCATCGCCGCCGACACCGGACTTCCGCGGGACCAGGCGATGCTCGTGGCCATGGGACTCACCGGCATGGCGCAGACCGCCGCGCGGTTCTGGTTGCGCGACCAGGGGAGCATCCCGCGCGACCAGGCCTCGCAGGTCATGTCCGTGCTGGCGTGGCGCGGAGTGTCGGGCTTTCCCAAGACACACTGAGCTGCAGCGTGCGCCCAGCGCGAACATAGGCTGCGCGCCAGGGACGCCCCGCGGGTCCTGACGTAGGCTGTGGCCTGTGGCCAAGGCAGCAGCGAAGAACCCCATCGAAGTGAAGATCGGCGTGCAGTACTCACCGCGCGAGATCACCATCGAGGTGCAGCAGACACCCGATGAGGTCCACGCCCTCGTGGACCAGGCGGTCAGCGACGGCGGCCTCATCAGCCTCACCGACATCCGCGGCCATAAGGTCCTCATCCCGGCCGTGACCCTCAGCTACATCGAGATCGGTCCGCCCCAGGCGCGTCACGTCGGCTTCGGCAACACCTGAGCCTCAGGCGTTCAACCCCAGTTCCCGCATCCGCGCGGCATGCGCGTCGGTGAGCCGGGCGAACATCCGGCCGAGTTCGGCCAGGTCCGTGCTGCCCACCAGCAACTCGCCCATCGCTTCGCGCTCCGCGGCCACCCGCTGCGACTGTGACAATGCCTCACCGACCAGTCGGCGGCCCCACAGGGACAGGCGGCTCGCCAGTCGGTCGTCGGCGGCGATCATGCCTCGCACCGTCGGCACAACGAACGAGGAGTGCCCCAGATCCGCGCACACCTCATCGACGAGGCGTCGTGCGTCCTCCTCGAGGAACTGCCCGACCTCGCGGTAGAAGTCCGCGGCGATCCCGTCCCCCACGTAGATCTTGACCAGCGCTTCCGGATAGTCAGCCGGCGCAGTCGAGCGGTGGAAATTGTCGATGGGCGCCACGAAGGGCCGCATCGCGGCAATGGGATCGGCGCCGCGCGCCCGCAAGCCGTCCACGAGGATCTTGTAGTGCCCGTATTCGCCGATGGCCATCTCGGTGACCGCCTCGCGGCCGGCCAGATCGGGAGACAGCACCGCGTCCTGCGACAGCCGCTCGAACGCCTGTAACTCGCCATAGGCCAGCACCGCCAGTAGGTCGATGGTCGCTTCCTCGCGGGCATTGTCCACGGACCCAAGAATAGACGCCATGTCCGGTCGGCGAACCGTCACGGCCGCATGGGAGAATAGTTGCGACTATCAACGGAGAAGACCCTGAACGATCCAAGTTTTGAAGACCTCGGAGTGCGCGCGGATACCGTGGCCTCCCTGGCGGAGAAGGGGATCACGCACCCCTTCCGCATCCAACAACTCAGCCTGCCGCTGGCCCTCGCGGGGCATGACGTGATCGGCCAGGCCAAGACCGGCACCGGAAAGACCCTTGCTTTTGGCATCCCGCTGCTGGAGCGACTGACGCCCGGCGGCACCACGCCGCAGGCCCTTGTCATCGTGCCGACCCGCGAACTGTGCGTACAGGTGGCCGAGGACATCGCCGAGGCCGGCAAACTCGCTGGGGCGCGGGTACTGCCCATCTACGGCGGGAAGGCCTACGAGCCGCAGGTCGAGGCACTGAAGAGCGGCATCGACGTCGTCGTCGGGACCCCCGGCAGGCTGATCGACCTGCACAACCAGCGGATCCTCAACCTCTCGAAAGTCAAGTCCCTCGTCCTCGACGAGGCTGACGAGATGCTCGACATGGGCTTCCTGCCCGACGTCGAGAAGTTGGTGTCGATGGTCCCCGCGCAGCGGCAGACCATGCTGTTCTCAGCGACGATGCCCGGGCAGATCCTCAACCTGGCTCGCAGGTACATGACCCAGCCGACCCATATCCGGGCCACCGACCCCGGTGACGACACCGCGACGGTCGAGGCCATCGAGCAGCACGTGTGGCGTGCGCACTCGATGGACAAGCCCGACCTGATCGGCCGAATCCTGCATGCCGATGGCCGCGGGCGGACCATGATCTTCTGCAAGACCAAGCGCGCAGCCCAGCGCCTGTGTGACGAGCTCGTGGACCGCGGCTTCAAAGCCGGCGCCGTCCACGGCGATCTCGGCCAAGGCGCGCGGGAGAAAGCCCTGCAGCAGTTCCGGGACGGCACGATCGATGTCCTGGTGGCCACCGATGTGGCGGCCCGGGGCATCGACGTGGAGAACGTCACGCACGTGATCAACTACACGTGCCCCGACGACGAGAAGATGTACTTGCACCGCATCGGCCGCACCGGACGGGCCGGCTCGGACGGTGTGGCCGTCACCCTCGTGGACTGGGACGACATACACCGGTGGAAGCTCATCGACAAGGCCCTTGGGCTGCCGTTCGCCGACCCCATCGAAACCTACTCCACCTCCGAGCACGTGTTCACCGGCCTCGGGATCGCCAAGGATGCGCCGGCGCGGCTGAAGCCGCCCGCCCCGCGCGACGACCGTGCGCCCAAGCCGGAACGGCGTGGCACCGGCGGGGACCGGGAGCGCAAGCGCAGCCGGCCTGCACCGCAGGAAGGCGGGGACCGGCAGCGCAAGCCTCAGCGCCGTCGTCGGCGGACCCGGCGCGACAGCGGTGCACCGGCATCGGGCGGAGACGCCTGAGCCGCAGGCGTCGTGGTGTGCCAGCGCTGCGTTGACGCAGGGCACAGAAACCCTTCGGCGCTAGGCCTTGATGCGGACCCTGACCCAACTACGCGCCGAGCACACCGGGCACTTCATCCAGACACGGTCGGCCCGACCCGGCACGGGCATGTAGAGCAGGGGCATCGCCAGTCTCGCGACCTGCACCACCGAGATCACGGAGTTGCTGTCGCATTTCTCGCAGTGCAGCGAGACACTGCCCAGCGACGGCGGCTGGATCTCGTCGCTGAACAGCGCCCGCTTGCCCTGCGGATCGGTGCGGCGGCGGGGGCTGCCCGTGGGGACGGGGACGCGGCGCAGGGCCGCGGGACGCTCGCTCATGAGGCCTCCATGATGACAGCCGCGAGCTCGCGGTAGGCCTGGGCGCCGCGCGACCGGCGGGCGGTCGAGAGGATCGAACGACCCGTACCCGGCGCTTCGGCGAACCGTACGGACCGGGATACAGGCGGCAGCACTGGCAGGTCGTACTCGTCCTCGATGTCCTTGAGCACCTCACGGGACAACCGGGTGCGGGCGTCGAACATCGTCGGCAGGACCCCCATGATCCGCAGGTCCCGGTTGGTGTACCGGCGCACGTCGTCAATGGTCTCGAGCAGTTGGGCGACACCGCGGTGGGACAGCGTCTCGGCCTGCATCGGGATCAGCACCTCATGCGCCGCCGTCAGAGCGTTGATGGTCAACACACCCAGCGACGGCGAGCAGTCGATCAGGACGATGTCGTAGTCCGCGGCCACCTCCGCGAGGGCCTCCCGGAGCACGTACTCGCGGCCGGTGCGGTTTGCCAGCTGCATCTCCGCGCCGGACAGTTCGATGGAGGCGGGCAGCAGGTCCGGGCCCTCGGGTGTGGCCGTGATCGCCATGCGCGGTCCGAGCCGGCCCAGCAACACGTCGTGGATAGTGAACTGCGCCTGCTCTGGCTCGACACCCATCGCGAACGTCAGGCAGGCCTGGGGATCGAGATCGATCAGGAGGACCTTCTGGCCGGCCTCGGCCAGCGCGGCTCCGGTCGAAGCCACAGTAGTCGTCTTGGCGACGCCACCCTTCTGGTTGGCTACCGCCACGATCCGTGAATGCACGCCCCGCCCCTGAACTTCTTCCGCCCCGACTGGCACTATTGTGCCCCAGTGAGCACGCCACGGTCGATAGCCCTCCCGGATGGCGTGCGGCGTGTCGATGATCCCCGAACCGGCCTCGCCACGCTGCAGGCCCGCGGCACCGGACTCGGGACCGTGATTCTCGCACCGGGATTCACCGGCAGCAAGGAGGACTTCCTCGCCGTCATCGGCGACCTCTCCGCGATGGGCTGGTCCGTGGTGGCCGTGGATCACCGCGGGCAGTACGAGTCCCCGCGGGCCATGGCGTACGACCTGGACCTGTGGGCGGATGACCTGTGCCGCATGGCGCAGGGACTGCCGGGCCCGGTGCATCTGGTGGGCCATTCGCTCGGCGGGCTGATCGCCGGACGGGCGGCGGCAGGCTTCGACTGGGCGACGCTGGTGCTCCTGAACTCCGGCTCCGGACCGATCCACCCGTCCCAGCACGACAGACTGCGCCTGCTGATCAACGCCGTGGACCACTTCTCGATGGAGCAGATCTGGCAGGCGAAGGTGGCCGCCGACGCGGCCAACGGCCTCCCGGAGCCCCCGGCGGACATCCAGGACTTCCTGCACCGGCGATTCGTGCAGACCGACGCGCGGGGCATGGCGGCCATGGCGCGAATCCTGCTGGACGGGCCGCAGCAGGACCTCAGCCGGTCAACCGCCTCTCTGCTGGTCGCGTTCGGGATCGACGACCCGGATTCCTGGTCCTGGCAGACCCAGGTTCACCTCGCACAGCGGTGGCGCGCGCGCCTGGCCCTCATCCCGGACACGGCACACTCCCCGGCGGTGGAGGCGCCCGAAGCGACTGCCGCGCTGCTCGCTGCGTCGTTTATCCGGTCCGACGCCGACCGATGTGTAAGGAGCCGGCGCAGAGGGTATGCCCCGGGTATGCGCATCGTCACCCCGCTGGAGCCGGACACCACGGCGATCCGGCGCGCGCGCAAGACGGTGAGCGACCAGTTGTGGGCCTGGGGGCTGCCCGACCTGATCGACGATGCCGAACTGATCACCAGCGAGCTGGTGACCAACGCCATCCGGCACGCAGATGGCGTCGTGGAGTTGCGCATGAGTGCGCTGCCCCACCGTGTCCGGATCAGTGTCGTGGACAACGCGCCGGAGGTTCTGCCGACGGTCGCTGAGGATCGTGGTCTGCGGACCGGGGGCCGAGGACTCGCGCTGGTGGCCAAGATCGCCGCCGACTGGGGCTGCGAGACCGGAACCGGCGACAAGGAAGTCTGGGCCGAACTCCCCTGCTGAGGTTCACCCGGCGTAGGCGTCGACGAATCCGAAGACGGCGTTGCCGACCAGTTGCGCTGCGATCGCCGCGAGCAGCATGCCCGAGATCCGAGTGAGCACGGTGATCCCCGAGGTGCCCAGCACCCTGGCAATGGCAGTGCTGTAGCGCATGGCCAGGTAGAGCATCAGGTGCACGGCCAGGACCCCCAGCGCGATCGCCAGGTACTGCCCTCTGGTGTCCGCCTGCTGCATGAACAGCATGACGGCCACGATAGCCCCGGGGCCGGCGATCAGCGGGGTTCCCAGTGGCACGAGCGCCACGTTGACGTCCTCGTCCGCGGTTCCGATGCTGCCGCCTTTGCCCATCAGCAACTGCAGGGCCACAAGCAGCAGGAGCAGCCCGCCACTGGCTTGCAGAGCCGGCAGTGACACATGCAGGTAGTCGAGGATGGCCTGGCCGAACAGGGCGAAGCCCACTATCACCCCGAGGGCGGTCAGCGTGGCCTGCAGGGCGAGCCTGCGCATCTGCCGCGCACCGCGGCGGTGGGTCAGTGCTAAGAAGATCGGCACGATCCCCGGCGGGTCCATGATCACGACCAGTGTCACGAACACCGACCCGAAGAGCCGCCAGTCCACTACTGGTCTGCCGGCTGCTCGGGCGGCGCCGCCTCACCGAACAGCGAGATGCCCAGGACCCGGCGCGCCTCGCCGAGCACCGCGGCGTCGCAGTGCACGTCGTAGTGGTCGGCTGTGATCTGGCTGCGGGACAGGAAGTCCCGCTTGCCCCCGCTGAACGCGTACGAGATCAGGCCGAAGACGATGCCGAACGCCGCACCGTAGAGCACCCCCATGAGTACCAGCGACGTGGTGCTGCCCTCACCACGCGCGAACACGGACACGAACAGGCCGAGCAAGAGGCCGAACCACACCCCCATGCCCAGGCCGCTCAATGCCGCGCGGCCCCAGGACATCCGGCCCACCACGGCCTCGACGAGGCGCAGATCGACTCCCACGATGGCCACGTTCTGCACGGGGAACCGCTGGTCGCTGAGTTTGTCGACCGCCGATTGCGCCTCGGCGTACGTGGGGTAACTGGCCAGCACCGGCCGGCCTTCGAGCTGCTTGAACGGATCGGCGTTCGACATGCTCCGAGGGTATCGGTCGCTCAGCCGCGCAGTTTGTACTCCTCCAGCAGGCGCCGTGCGATGATCATGCGCTGGATGTCGGCAGTGCCCTCACCGATCATCAGCATCGGCGCCTCACGGTACAACCGCTCGATCTCGTACTCCTTGGAGTAGCCGTAGCCGCCGTGGATGCGGAAGGAGTCCTCAACGACCTCTTTGCAGTACTCGCTGGCGAGGTACTTGGCCATGCCGGCCTCGAGGTCGTTGCGGGCCCCGGAATCCTTGGTGCGGGCCGCGCGGACCATCATCAGGTGCGCCGCCTCGACCTTTGTGGCCATCTCCGCGAGGCGGAAAGCCACGGCTTGGTGCTCGGCGATCGGCTTGCCGAAGGTCACCCGCTGCTGGGAGTACGCCACACCGAGTTCGAAGGCGCGGTTGGCCAGGCCACAGGCGCGAGCAGCCACGTTCACGCGGCCCACCTCGACACCGTCCATCATCTGGTAGAAGCCCTTACCCGGCGTTCCGCCCAGCAGCGCGTCGGCCGGCAACCGGAAGTCGGTCATCACCAGTTCGGTGGTGTCGACGCCCTTGTAGCCCATCTTCTCGATCTTGCCGGGGATGGTCAGGCCGGGCAGGACCTCGCCGAAGCCGGAAGGCTTCTCGATGAGGAACGTGCTCATCTTCTTGTAGACGCTGGCGCTCTCGTCGGCCTCGGCGTCGGTGCGCACCAGGACGGCGCACAAGCTGGAACTGCCCCCGTTGGTCAGCCACATCTTCTGGCCGTTGAGCACGTAGTCGTCGCCGGAGCGGACCGCCTTCGACTGGATCGCGGCCACGTCCGACCCGCATCCGGGCTCGGACATCGAGAACGAGCCGCGCAGATCGCCGGTGGCCATCCGGGGCAGCCAGTCTTTCTTCTGGGCGTCGGTCCCGTGCTGCATGACCATGTACGCCACGATGAAGTGGGTGTTGATGATGCCGGACACGCTCATCCAGCCGCGGGCGATCTCCTCGACGCACAGGGCATAGGTGAGAAGGGACTCCCCGAGCCCGCCGTACTCCTCGGGAATCATCAGCCCGAAGATTCCCATCTCCTTCATGCCCTCGACGATCTCTGTGGGGTACTCGTCGTTGTGCTCAAGGTGCTGGGCCTGCGGGATGATCTCGTTCTCGACGAACTCGTGGACAGCGGAGAGGATCTCCTGCTGCACATCGCTCAAGCCCTCAGTCTGCGCCAAACGCCCCATGTCGCCTCCAACGGTTGTTACTCGTGAGTATCCCACCGCGCTTCGGCAGCGGCATCACGAGGTCCTGACAGGGTCGCGGACCCGCGGGATCCGGGCACCACTGCTCGCGCCCAGGTCCGGTCTCCGCTCAAGGGACCGGTCCCGACACTCCCAGGGACGCCCCGGCACCGCTTCAAGTCGTCGTCAAGCGCACGGGCTCGATGCCCACCCTCACGCGGCCCTTGCGGATCGTCGAACATTTGTCGAGCAGGTCGCAGGCCTGGCGCACCTTGAACGACGCCGGCACCTTGTACGTGACCTTCCTGGCCGTGGGCCGGTACACGTAGTAGTTGCGGGTCGCGCCCTTCTGCGTCAGGCAGACGGTCACCGACTTGGTGATGGTGCACCCCTTGTTGCGGGTGTTGGGCAGGTTCTTCAGCAGAGTGCGGTAGGTCAGGCCCGGCTTGAGGACCGTGCCGGCCGGCGACGTCGGCCAGATGCCGAGACCGAAGTCGTCCCATCCGTACCAGTCGACCTGGACCACGCCGTTGTGCAGCGACTCCAGGTAGGTCTGGGCCAGATATGCCGAGCCGAGGTTCTGCGAGTACTTCTTCTTCGGCCAGTTGTTGTTGCGGTTGTTGCCGTAGTTCATCTCCGTGTCGAGGATCGGCAGTTTCTTGTAGCCGGTGGCCGAGATGACCTGTTTCGCGTAGTCCAGCCCTCTGGCCCGGTCTGCCAGGTTGCCGTTGCCGGGGCCCTTCTTCAGCCAGGGGTACAGGTGCACCGCGATGCCATCGGGCTTGCCACCCCGGGCCTTCAGTGCCTTGAGGTAGCGCTTCAACCACCCGTTCTTGACGAACCCCTTGGTCTGCACGATCGTGCTCGACGCGGTGATGACTTTCGCTGCGGGATCCACCTCGCGGATGACCTGCTGCGCCGCCACCGTGAGCTGCGCCATCTCCACCGCACTGTCCCCGGACGCGCTGCTGAACATCGCGGTGAGGTTGGCCTCGTTCCACATCTGGTACTGGGTGATCAGGCCCTTGTAGCGCGTGGCCACCTCGCGGACCCAGGTCTTCCAGTACTCGATGCTCTTGGGGGCCGAACTGCTACCACCCGGGAAGTACTCGCAGTTCGTGTAGTTGCCCGGCGTGCACGGGGGCTTGAGGTTCGAGGCGGCCCACGCGGGCGTGTAGCCGAGAACGTACATCACGTCCTGCGCGCCGGTCGCCCGTGCGTTGGCCACGACCTGATCCAGCGTGGTCCAGTCGTAGACACCCTCCGCAGTGTTGACCTGGTCCCAGCGGACGTTGTTGTCCCAGATCCGGATGCCGCCGAAGCGGTCCTCCGCCGTGGGCGGCGTGGTGGTCAGGCTGTGGTCGTGCATACCAAACAACGCAGCCGGCACCTTCTGCGAGGTTCCCTTGACCTTGCCGGGCTTGGGCAACTCCGGTGGCGCCGCCGCTGCAGAGCCCGTCGCCAGCATCACCGCTGCCCCGGCCATTGCCAGGGATCTCATAACCAAACGCATTCCAAACCCTTCGTCTGGGACATCCTCACACAGTTCTGAGGTTGGACGTCGGCAGCCACCGGCCGGATCCCCCTACCTTGACCAGTGAGCGGACGTCCGGGGCGCTCCCGCGCGCGGTGCGCAGCGCATGCCGGACGTCCGCTCGCTGACTGAAGCGGGGAGACACCCCACCGGTGCGTCTCGCGCGCTCCCCCTTGGACCGGCCGCCGCACCCCGCCAACTCCAGAGGGGAGAGATCCGTACAGGCGGGAGCGATCCAACCGGTGCGTTTCGCTCCCGGTAGAGGTAACTCTCCCGCCTTGAACTGGACCGCCACCGCCGACGACGCGCGCTGGCTGAAGCCCGGGAGCGATCCAACCGGTGGGCAACTCTCCCGCCTTGAACTGGACCCGGCGGGCGAGCACGCCCAAGGCCGCGCCTCAGGCCTCCGGAGCCTCGAATTTCTTGGTGCGCTGCATGCCTGCCGCACGACCCTTGGCGGAGATGACCAGCGCCATCTTGCGGGACGCCTCGTCGATCATCTCGTCGCCGAGCATGACCGCACCCATGGCGCCACCCTCCGCGGAGGTGTAGTACTCGTAGGCGTCAAGGATCAGTTCCGCGTGGTCGTAGTCGTCCTGGCGGGGGCTGAACACCTCGTTGGCGGCCTCCACCTGGCCGGGGTGCAGCACCCACTTGCCGTCGAATCCCAGGGCAGCGCTGCGACCGGCGACACGCTTGTATCCCTCGACATCCTTGATCTGCAGGTACGGGCCGTCGATGGCCTGCTTGTCGTGTGCGCGCGCCGCCATGAGGATGCTCATGAGGATGTGGTGGTAGGCGTCACCCACGTCATAGCCCGGGGGCTGCTCACCCACGACGAGCGACTTCATGTTGATGCTGGCCATGAAATCCGCGGGCCCGAAGATGATGGTCTCCACGCGGGGGCTGGCGGTGGCGATCTTGTCCACGTTGAGCAACCCGAGGGCGTTCTCGATCTGGGCCTCGATGCCGATGCGGCCCACCTCGAAACCGTTGGCCTTCTCGATCTGGGTCAGCAGCATGTCCAGCGCCACGATCTGCTCGGGCGTCTGCACCTTCGGCAGCATGATGCAGTCGAGGTTCTGGCCGGCTCCCTCGACCACCTCGATGACGTCGGCGTAGGTCCAGTGGGTGGTCCAGTCGTTGACACGGACGACGCGCACCTTGTCCCCATAGCCGCCTTCGTTCAGCGCGGCCACGATGTTCTTGCGGGCGTCGGGCTTGGCGATGGGGGCGACGGCATCCTCAATGTCCATGAAGACCTGATCGGCTGGCAGGCCCTTGGCCTTCTCCAGCATCTTCGGGCTGCTCCCGGGCACGGCCAGGTTGGAACGTCGGCTGCGAAGGGTTTCAGTCATGCTTCGACCATAACCAGCGGTCCGCACGGCCGGTTTCACACCCCCGATTCGGGCATCTGCGGCGAACTGCCCCGCACAACCACCACCAACCCGAGGAGCATGACGGCCAGGCCCACCACCAGCGACCAGCCGACGGACTGCCCGAGGAACAGCGCCGCGAGGATCGTGGCGCCCGGGGCCTCGAACAGGATGGCGGTGCTCACCACCGTGGCGGATGTCCGGTGCACGACCGCGTTCATCGCGGAGTGCCCGCCGATCTGTGCCACGAGCGTGATGGCCAGGATGAGCAGCCAGTCACGCGGTGCGTAACCGAGCAGGGGCACGGTCGCGATCAGACAGACCCCGAGCAACGCCACAGCCGACACCCCGTAGACCGCGCTGGTATAGGAACCGAGGTCGGTGTCGGCGCGCAGTCGTTCACCGAACGTCACGTATAGCGCCGCCAGCATCGAGGCCACCAGCGCCAGGCCGATCCCGATCCAGGCGGACCGGTCCAGCCGCCCTCCGGCACCGGTGAGCACGAGCACCCCGACGATGCTCACCCCGATGCCCCACCAGACCATCCGGGCGGGCCGCACCCCGGTGAGGCGGGCGATGAGGGCCGACCACACCGGCTGCGTGGAGATCATCGCGGTGGACAGCGCCACGCTCGTGAACCGCAGACTCGGGATCCAGGTCGCGAAGTGGGCCGCGAGGGCGACGCCGGGGGCGATCGTGCCGCCCGCCCCGGCGGGCAGGCGGATCCGCCGCGAGGTCACCAGCATCCATCCGGCCGTCAGTCCCGCCGCCAGCAGGCAGCGGTACATCGCGATCGCCAGGGAGGGCGCGTCGCAGGCCGCGATCAGAGGTGCGGACGCGCTGACGCACACCACCGCGAGGGCCAGCAGCAGCCCGTCGCGAGCCGATATGGAGGCGCTCAGGCCAGGTCCGCCAGGCTGATGGTCTGCTTCTTCGGCGGGGCCGTGATCTCGACCTTCTTGTCCCACTGCGTGAAGTCGATCTGGCTGGCCTCGGGCTGGTCCGGCGAACTGGTCAGCAGCAACGGGTACGGTTTGCCGGTCGTCGCCACCCACAAGGTGCCGATGGACGCCGTGATGGGCACCGCGGGTTGGTTCTGCGCCACGCCCACGTCACCCACCTGCGCGGACTCGTCGAGACGCAGGAACTGGTTGATCAACGGTCGCAGGGTGCTCGTCTGCTTGAACGAGGCGAGTTTGGGGTTGCTGAGTTCGCCGGCCACCCATTTGTCGCCGATCTCCTTGGCCTTCTTGGCGTTGAACGCCTGCGTCCAATAGGCCTCGTCGGCCTTGATGTAGATGACCCCATCGACCGCCCGCGTTTTGAGGACCGTCTCCCCGGCCGAACGCGTACCCTCACTGGCATCCTTGGTCGCCACGAGGTCCAGCGAGGCCTGCGGGCTCGCCCCGACGATGTGGACGCTGCGCGCGGAAAGGGCCGCCTTGTTCGCGCGGTCGAGGATCTTCTGCGGCTCGAGCGTCTCGACGCCGTTCGGCTTGCCGGCGGGTTCGACCGGCCCGGACGGCGATGCCGACGCGGTCTGCGACACTGCCGGGGAGGCCGACTGCTCCGCACCGGAGTCCGAGCCGGAGCACCCCGCCGCGGTCGCCAGGACCAGGATCCCCGCTGTCATGAATGCCACGCGCATCGCGTTGCCCGCTTCCGTCGTCCCGGTCATTGTCGCTGACACGCTATCCGACGTCCCTGAGGAATGCCCGTGACCACCCCGGGCCGGGACGGTAGCCTGCGGACGTGACGGTGACACGCGCGTTCATCGCCCGGCTGCACGGATCCGCGGTCTTCGATCCCAACGGTGAGCAGCTGGGCAAGGTCCGCGACTTCGTCGTCATCCTCCGCCACGGCGCACAGCCGCCCCGGGTCGTCGGGCTGGTGGTGGAGGTCGGCGCACGCCGGCGCATCTTCCTGCCCATCACCCGCGTCACGAAGTTCGATGCGGGTCAGATCGTGTCCACGGGCGTGCTGGACCTGCGGCGGTTCAAGCTGCGCCCCGGGGAGACGCTGGCCGTCGGGGAACTCTTCGACCGCACCGTGGAGATGCGCGACACCGGCGAGCGCGTCAAGATCCTGGATCTGGCGATGCAGCAGAACGCGCGCCGGGACTGGGAGATCGCCCAGGCCTACGTGCGCGGCGGCCGAGGCCTGACCCGCCGGGGTCAGACCCGCGTCGTGCCGTGGCGGGAACTCACCGGGCTCAGCGTCTCCGAACCCGACCAGGCGACCGAGACCATGCTGGAGTCGCTGGCCGACATGCGCCCGGCCGATGTCGCCAGCGTGCTGCACGACCTGCCGGAGAAGCGCCGCCTGGAGATCGCCCGCGCGCTCGACGACGAGCGCCTCGCCGACGTGCTCGAGGAGATGGCCGAGCACGATGCAGTGCAGATCATGAGCGCTCTGGAGTCCGAGCGGGCCGCCGACGTCCTCGAGGAAATGGACCCCGACGACGCGGTCGACCTGCTCAGCGACCTGAGCCCGGAGCAGGCCCGCCAACTCCTGGAACTCGTCGAGCCCGAGGACGCCGAGGACCTGCGCCGCCTTCTCAGCTACGACGAGTTGTCCGCCGGCGGCATGATGAGCCCGGATCCGGTGATCGTGGGGGCCGACGCGACGGTGGCCGAGGCCCTCGCGCAGATCCGCAACCCCGACCTCTCCCCCGCTCTGGCCTCGCAGGTCTACGTCGTGCGTCCGCCCATGCAGACGCCCACGGGCAAGTTCCTCGGGGTGGTGCACTGGCAGCGCCTGCTGCGCGAGCCACCCAGCGACCTGGTCTCCCGAGTCATCGACAAGGACCTGGCGGCACTGCCCCCCGAGACCCCGCTGGCCACGGTCACCCGATATTTCGCCGCCTACAACCTGGTGGCCGTCCCGATCGTCGACCCCAACGGTCACCTGCTGGGCGCGGTCACCGTTGACGACCTGCTCGATCACCTCCTCGGCGACAACTGGCGCGAGGAGTCGACGGGGGTGGCCGATGCCTGAGCGCAGCAGCCTGGAGCAACCGGCGCGGGGCAGGCCGTCCATCCGGCCCACGGTCCAGCCGGAGACCTTCGGCAAGATCTCCGAGCGGGTCGCGCGGTTCCTCGGTTCGTGGCGGTTCATCGCGTGGATGACCCTCATGATCGTGGCGTGGGTGGTCTACAACATCATCGCCGGCAACCCGGTCGACCCGTACCCCTTCATCTTCCTGACCTTGCTGCTGAGCCTGCAGGCGTCCTACGCCGCCCCGCTGATCCTGCTGGCCCAGAACCGTCAGGACGACCGCGACCGGGTCCAGATCAAGGAGGATCGCGACCGCACCGAGCGCCTCATCGCCGACACCGAGTACCTGGCACGCGAGATCGCCGCGCTGCGGATCGGCCTCGGCGATGTCGTGACCCGCGACTACCTCCGGCGGGAACTCCGCGCGCTGATGGACGAACTCGAGCGCGACGACGGCGGCTTCTGACCGGCCACGCACCCGGTCAGGCCCCTGAGGCCACCGACGTACGATGGCGCCATGCCCACTGTTGAGGCCATCACTATTGCGCTGGCCACCGTCGAGGATCCCGAGATCCGCAGACCCATCACCGATCTGGGGATGGTGAAGTCGGTGACGCTCGACGACGCGGGGGTCGCTCACGTCGAGGTGTACCTGACCATTGCCGCCTGCCCCATGCAGAACACGATCGCCGACCGGGTGCGGGCAGCTGTGGCCGCAGTGCCCGGGGTGACCGGGGTCGACCTCACCTTCGACGTGATGGACGAACAGCAACGCAAGAACCTGCGCGAGACGTTGCAGGGACCGCAGAAGGACAACCCCTTCAACCGGCCCGGGAACCTGACGAAGATCATCGCGGTGGCCTCCGGCAAGGGCGGCGTCGGCAAGAGTTCCGTGACGGCCAACCTCGCGGTGCAACTGGCGGCCACGGGCAACAGGGTCGGTCTCATCGACGCAGACATCTACGGCCATTCGATCCCGCGCATGCTGGGCGTGACAGCACCCCCCACCGTGGTGGAGGGCATGCTGCTGCCCCCGCAGACCTATGGAGTGGCCAGCATCTCGGTACTCCCGTTCAAGTCCGGGGGCAACAGCCAGGCCGTGGCCTTCCGGGGACCCATGCTGCACCGGGCGCTGAACCAGTTCCTCACCGACGTCTACTGGGGGGACCTCGACTGGCTGCTGCTCGACCTGCCGCCCGGTACCGGTGACGTGGCGATCTCCGTGGCACAACTGCTGCCCCACGTGGAGATCCTCGTGGTCACCACCCCGCAGGTTGCCGCGGCCGAGGTGACAGTGCGTGCAGGCATGCTCAGCGAATACACCAATCAGCGCGTGATGGGCGTCGTGGAGAACATGAGCGCCTTCCCCTGCCCGCACTGTGGGGAGCCGATGGACCTGTTCGGTGCCGGTGGCGGCGAGATCGTCTCCAAACAACTCAGTGCGACTCTCGGCACCGACGTCCCGCTGCTGGGGAAGATCCCCTTCGACGTGCGCCTGCGGGAGGGCGGGGACCAAGGCCGGCCCCTGGTACTCGATGTGCCCGACGCCCCCGCGTCGGTCGCCATCCGGGCGATCGCCGAGCGCTTCGTCGCAAAGCCGCGGGGACTGGCCGGCCTCAACCTCGGGATCTCACCGGTCGGCCGCTGACCACTGCGCCGACTCAGGTCGCGTTGGGGTCGATCGGGGGCGAGGCCGACGGCGCTGCGGACGGCTTCGGTGCCTCCGCGGGTTCGGCCAGCGAGGACAGCATCCGCTTGGGGTGCAGATCAGCCAGACCCTGCAGGTCGCGCGTCATGTCGTCCATGTCGACCGACTCGGAGATCTGCGAGCGCGCTTGCGTCAGGGTCTCCCGAGTCCGGTTGACGAACCGGCCGGCACTGGCCGCCGCCCCCGGCAGGCGATCCGGCCCGAAGACCAGCAGGGCGAGCAGCCCGAGGACGAGTAACTCGCCCAGGCCGATGTCGAACACCATCCCAGACTACGTCAGCGCTGGCCGAGCGTGACCTCGATCTCGTCGCCGTTGTCCAGGGTCAGCGTGATCCGGTCGCCGGGGGCGTTCTGCCGGATGTCCGTGATGAGGCCCACCGCATCGTCGACCCGCTTGCCATCCAGCGCCACGATGACATCGCCGGCCTTGATCCCTGCCTCCTCGGCAGGACCACCGGGGGTCACCGACTGCACGCTTGCACCTTGCCCGGTGTAGGAGAAGTCGATCGTCGCGCCGATGACCGGGGTCGCGGCCGTGCCGGTCTTGATGAGCTCCTGCGCGATGCGGTTGGCCGTGTTGATCGGGATGGCAAAGCCGAGGCCGATGCTGCCCGCCTGGCCGCCACTGCTGGAGTTCAGGGAGGCGATGGCGGAGTTGACCCCGATCACCTGCCCCTCGGCATTGACCAGGGGGCCACCGGAGTTGCCCGGGTTGATCGGCGCATCGGTCTGGATGGCGCTGATGAACGAGGTCTCACTGCCGTCGGCTCCGCCAGCGGTGACGGGCCGATCGAGCGCACTGACGATCCCGCTGGTGACCGTTCCCTCCAGACCCAGCGGCGACCCGACCGCGATCGACTGGTCGCCCACCTGCACACTCTCGGAGTCGCCGATCGTCGCGGGGGTCAGTCCGGTCGTATCGACCTTGACAACGGCGAGGTCGTAGTCGGCGTTGCGTCCGACGAGGTCGCCGGTCAGTCGCGTCCCGTCCTGGAGAACGACGTCGATCGTCCCCCCGTTGGCGGCCGCCTCGATCACGTGGTTGTTCGTGAGGATGTAGCCGTCCTGGCTGAGGATGAAGCCCGAACCCGAACCCGCCTGGCCGTTTCCGCTGACCTCGAGGGAGACCACGCTGGGCAGCACCTTCTGGGCGATGGCTGCGATCGATCCGTCGGCACGCACCGACAGGGCCTGCGGGTCGCTGGGCGCGGTGACCGTGACCGCGGAGGAACTCTGGTTGCTCCGGGCCAGTTCGTATCCGACGGCACCGCCCCCCACACCGGCGAGCAGGCCAGCAAGTGCGGCGATCGCGATGACCTTGCCCACACCGCCCGGCTTGGCGGGTGGCAGTTCGGCTTCAGTGGTCACGCCGGGGGGCGGTGGCAGATACCCGTCGGCACCGGGCGTCGGCCAGGCCCGGGTGGGCTGCTGCTGGCTGTAGTCGTAGCCCTGGTACGCCGGGTACGCCGCGGTCTGCTGCGCATCCGGGTCGGGGACCTGGGTGCCCTGGTCGGGAGCCGGCCACGCATACGGATCGGGTCCGGCAGACTGCGGCGCGGCATAGGTCTGCCCGTCGGTCTGCTGCGCAGCACCCACCTGCGACGGCGGCGAGCCGTCCGGCGGCACCTCGTCCTGAGACATCTGCGACTCCTCATGGTTCACGACTGAACTCACCGTAACTCTCCCTCGTACACGCCACTGCCCTCAGGATGCGCCGCCGTCTGCGAAGGCCGCCAGACAGTCGCGGTTCGGGCCTTGTCAGTGACGTGTAAGACCGGGGCTCCCGACCGTCGCATGGGGCGAATTCCGGCGGTGGCCACCCGCAGCGGACTGCCTGGACGGTACTGTCGCACCATGGACGCCACCTCCTCCGCCGCTGTGAATCCGAAGGATCTGTTGGCCTTCTGCGAGAACTGGAACACCGCGATCCTCACCGGTGAACTCACGCCGAGCACGGTCAACGCCAGCGTCCTGCGACTGCTTTCGCTGTGTGCCGCGCTGACTGACGCGCATGCCGCAGTCGAGGTGGGCTCTCACCACGGCACCACCGGCCTGGCCCTGTTCGAAGGTATGGCCGACGACGGGGTCCTCACATCCGTGGAGCCGGATCCGGAGCGGCTGCGCGTGGCCAAGGAGGCCTTCGCCGCCGCCGACGTGGGGCACGCGCGCACCCGGCTCATCGCCGCCGACCCGCACGAGGTTCTGACCCGACTGACGGACGGCCACTACGACCTGTTCCTCTCCGCGGGCAAACCGGCCGACCACATGTCCTTCGCCGAGCAGGCGGCACGACTGCTGCGCCCAGGCGGCATCGCCGTGTTCCTCGACGTGGCCGACGCCGCGGACCCGGCCAAGCGTGAGCCAGAACAACTGGCTGTGCGCGCCTTCACCGAGGTCATGCAGAACGACGAGAAGTGGCTGACCACGCTGTTGCCGCTGGCTGATGGCGTCCTGGTCGCCGTGCTGCGCCCCTAGCGTCGCCCGCCTGGCGTCGCTTCCCGGGCGCCCAGCACATCGAAGGCGCTGGTCCACGGGCGCTGCTCACCGATCAACCGCGGCGACTCTAGTAGCGAGCGCCGTCGGCCAGCCACCGGCCCAGCAGCGCGGCGCCGAATCCCGTGCCGCCGAGCGTGCGCACCCCCGCCGACGCCGTGGCGCGTGCCGGGCCTGCGATGTCCAGGTGGGCCCATGGGACATCCCCGGTGAAGGCCTGCAGGAAAAGGGCCGCCGTGATGGCGCCGGCACCCCCACCTGCGACCACCGGGATATGGCACTGGTCGGCGATGTCCGAGCGCAGCCAGGGCCGGTAGGACTCGACCAGCGGCAATGGCCACAGCGGCTCACCCACCGTGCGCCCGGCGGCAGCGAGTGCCCGCTGCAGGCGTGGGCGGGGGGTGAACAACGCACCCATCTCGCGCGACAGAGCCAGGGTGGCCGCGCCGGTCAGGGTGGCGACGTCGATGAGCACGTCGGGCTGCAGGTTCCTCCGGGCATGGGCCAGCAGGTCGGCGAGTACGAGCCGGCCCTCGGCATCGGTGTTGCGGACCTCGCTGGTCCGTCCGTCGACGTGGGTGATGACATCGCCGGGCCGGTACGACGTAGCGCCGAGGGCGTTCTCGGCCAGCCCGAGCACCACCGTCAGCCGCCTGTCCCCGGCCAGGCGCAGCACTGACAGCACCGCAGCTGCGCCGGCCATGTCGGATTTCATCAAGCCCATGAACTCCCGCGGTTTCAGCGACAGGCCGCCGGAGTCGAACGTGATCCCCTTGCCCACCAGTACGACGTGGGGTCCGGCCCCGGTCTTGCGGAGGATGGCGACGCGGGGCGGGGACGCCGCACCACCACCGACGGCAAGCACCCCACCGAAACCACCGGCCCGCAACTGCGGCACCCCCAGAACCTCGATGTCGGCACCGACCTGCCGCGCAACGCGCCGGGCCTGGTCCACCATCCATTGCGGGTTCTTGGTGTTGGAGGGTGTGTTGACCAGGTCCCTGGTCGCCATCGTGGCGTCGGTACCCGCGAGCACCTCCGAGAGGTCGGGACCGCCCGGGTCCACCAGCAACTGCCGGCCGCGGTCTTCGGCGGGAAAGCGATAGCCGGCCAATCGCCAGCCGGTCACGAATGCGCGCAGGTCGCGGGCCCGCGGCGAGCTGGCGAACGCAACGGTCCCCGCCGGAACCGTGCGCGCTGCCTCCGCGCCGAACGCGGTCCAGTCCTTCGGAGGACCGGCGATCAGCAGCCAGCGCTGCGGACCATCACCTTGCAGCACGCAACCACCGGGGCCCGGTCGCAGCGCCTCCGGCAGGACCACCTGATCCACGCCGAGCACGAGGATCGTGCCGTCGGGCTGGGCAGAACTGCGAACGACATCCACGCGTGGAACCTCTCGACTGGGCGGAGCGAAGACACCGAAGCGGGCCCCGGAATCCCGGGACCCGCCTGGGTTCAGACGTCTACTCGATGCTCTGCAGGAGACCGCCGAGTTCCTCTGCCTCGTCGCGAGAGATCTCCACGACGAGACGGCCACCACCCTCAAGGGGAACCCGCATCACGTAGCCGCGTCCCTCTTTGGTGACCTCCATCGGGCCATCGCCCGTACGCGGCTTCATGGCCGCCATATCGGTCCCCTTTCGTCGCTCACGAACACAGTTGCCGCGTGACCCGCCGTGCGGGAACTCACCACATCCACGCTGCGCATAGTCTATCCGTCGCACGCCACCTTCGTGTGGCTGCGCGGCAAAGCCGGTCTCTAGGCGCTGCTGGCGAAGCGCGCGAACCTGCGCAACGAGAAAGCCACCCCCGCGGCCAGGAGCGGCTTCACCACCAGCGCCCAGCCCAACTGGCCCAGGCGGCCCAGGGGGAGATCCACTTCCTCGCGCCAGACGAAGCGGCTGCCGTTGCCCGCCGGCTCCACGCGGAACACGCCAATGCCTCGCACGAACGTGCCGGTGTGATCCACCTCGACCACCCGGGGCCGCTCCCAGCGGGTGATCGTCATCGTGTCCCAGAAACCCAACGGCCCCACTCCGGTGAACGCGGCGATGCCACCGCCAACCCCCGCGCCGCCCTGCTCGGCGGCACGGACCCGAGTGCCCAGCATCCACTCGTGCTGGCGGTCCCAGTCGGTCATCGCAGCGAACACCGTCTGCGGATCGGCGGGGACGTCCACGGTCAGTTGCAGCGCGCGGCGCTTACCCATCGGAGGGCTCCTGCGGGGCGAACGGGCTGTCCGCCCGCTGGGTCACGCTCGCCGCCTCGAGTTCGGCGATGCGCTCGCGCAGGACTGCCAGTGCGGCGTCGACATCGGACATGCGATACCCACGCAACGCCACCGGCAGCCGCAGTTGATCCACGTCACCGGCACTGGGATGGGCGGGCAGGTCGGCGGTGTAGCGGGCGCGGGTCGGCTGCGGTATGTCGGGAAGGCGGCCGGCCAGCACCAACGCGAACGCCACCACCAGGCCAAAAGCCAGCAGTGCGAAGACCCAAGCCATCCTCGCCTCCTTTCGCGCGAACCTGCGATACCTGACAGTCTGGCACTGCCAGGGAGGAGCACCAGTGCTGACGTTCGGCCCCCACCGATTCGACGACGACCTACTGGTCATGGCGATCATCAACCGCACCCCCGACTCCTTCTACGACCGGGGGGCCACGTATGCCCAGGACGCCGCTCTGGACCGTGTGGACGAGGTCGTGGCGCAGGGCGCGCAGATCGTCGACATCGGCGGCGTGAAAGCCGGGCCGGGACAGCCGGTGGATGCCGAGGAGGAGAAGCGACGGGTGGTGTCCTTCGTCGCGGAGGTGGCCGCCCGGTATCCCGATCTGGTGATCTCGGTGGACACCTGGCGGGCCGAGATCGGCGAGGCGGTCTGCCAGGTCGGCGCCACCTTGCTCAACGACGCGTGGGGAGGTCACGATCCCGCTCTCGCCGAGGTTGCTGCGCGCTACGGGGTCGGCCTGGTGTGCACGCACGCCGGCGGCCTCACTCCGCGCACCCGGCCGCATCGTGTGCACTACCCGGACATCATGGCCGCGGTCCTCGACGACGTGCTCGGGCAGGCTGAACGCGCGGTCGCCTTGGGCGTGCCCCGCTCCGGCATCCTGATCGACCCGGGTCACGACTTCGGCAAGAACACCCGCCACTCGCTGGAATGCACCCGCCGGCTCCCGGAGATGGTCGAAACCGGTTGGCCAGTGCTTGTCTCGCTGAGCAACAAGGACTTCATCGGCGAGACGCTCGACCGGCCGGTGGGCGAGCGCCTGGTCGGGACGCTTGCGACCACCGCCGTGTCGGCCTGGCTGGGTGCGCGCGTCTACCGGGCGCACGAAGTGGCGCAGACCTTCGACGTGCTGCACATGGTGCAGGCGATCGCCGGATCACGCCAGCCGGCGGTGAACCGGCGCGGGCTGGCGTAGGGGCGGGCCGCCGGACCGGCCAGCCTGAACCCGAACACCGGGCACCGTCACACAGATCCCTGGTCCACACGGCGGATGACCTCCACCACCTCGGCAGGGTCGTCGGTCACGTGCAGCAACTCGTGGTCCCGCGCGCCGATCTTCGCCTCCGGCGCCAGGGTCCCACGGATCCAGTCCACCAGTCCGGCCCAGTACGAGGCGCCGACCAGCACGATCGGGAACCGCGTGACCTTCTGGGTCTGCACCAGGGTCAAGGCCTCGAACAACTCGTCGAGGGTGCCGAAGCCCCCCGGGAAGACCACGAAGCCGCGGCTGTACTTCACAAAGCACGTCTTGCGCGCGAAGAAGTACCGGAAGTTGACGCCGATCTCGACCCACTCGTTGATCCCCTGCTCGAAAGGCAGTTCGATCCCGAGGCCGACGCTGGTGCCACCGGCTTCGAAGGCGCCCTTGTTCGCCGCCTCCATGATCCCGGGGCCGCCACCAGTGATCACCGCATACCCAGCCCCCACCAGTCGTCGGCCGACCTCCTCGGCGGACCGGTACTCGGAATGATCGCGCGCGGTACGGGCCGAGCCGAACACGGAGATCGCCGGCCCGACGTTGGCCATGGCCCCGAAGCCCTCCACGAACTCAGCCTGGATGCGCAGGACCCGCCAGGGATCAGTGTGGACCCAGTCGCCTGACGCCCGGCTGTCGAGCAGTCGCTGGTCGGTCGTCGAACCGCGGGCCTGCCGTCCCCGAAGGACGACCGGTCCGCGATGACGCTGGGGTGCCGGCGGTGAATACCAGTTCTCAGAGGCATCGTTCATGCCGCCACCGTAAGGGCGTTCCGGTGACGAACCGGCAACCTCGCCGTGACGCGGCGGCCAACTATGGCGCGGTAAGGGACGGGCTGGGGCTGGTCGACGGGCTGGGGCTGGTCGACGGGCTGGGGCTGGTCGACGGGCTGGGGCTGGTCGACGGGCTCGGGCTGACACCAGGCCGGCCCAGCGGAATGTCGTAGCGCTGCGCCGCGGCGGGACCCAGGCCCGCCTCGGCCAGCAGTTGTTCGCCCGTCCCGCGGTACACGTTGAGGTCCAGGGTGCGCGATCCGGAGCCCGGCAGCCGCCCGGAGTCCGTGAACTGCCAGACGCGCGCGTGATCTGCCGGCCAGCCGCGGATCTGCAAGGGCCGGTCCTTGAGGTACAGCCCCCAGTTCGCGTGCCACAGCGGATAACGCTGCAGCCTGCGGTCGGCGAGCAGGCGCTTCTCCATGTAATGCGTGTACGAGTAGAACCACGGCGTGCGTCCCGTACGTTTCTCGACGACGCGCAACCAGGTCGTGGCCCAACGCGTCAGCTGAGCCGGCCGCAGTCGGGTGGCGTCGGTCTCCAGGTCCAGTGCCAGCGGCAGGTGCCCCTGGGGAAGGCGTCCGCCCACCCTGCGGACGGCTTTGCGGGCCTGGGCCTTGGCGTCGGCCACCACCCGTCCCTTACGACTGGTGGGGACCGCGTAGTAGTAGGCCCCGACCAGTAGTCCCGCCCTGCGCGCCGCGGCCTTGTCCCGCCAATACCAATACCCCGCCTCGGCGTGCGCCGAACCTGACGTGTCGCCGGACTTGATGACGACGAAGCGCACCCCGCGCTGCTGCAACTTGCTGAAGTCCAGCACCCCCGGGCCGATGTGCTGCCAGCGCGAGACGTCGACACCCCGGATGTCGGTCAACCCCTGGTGCGCCCACGAGGTGGCCTTGGGCTTGGGCTTGCCGAGCACCGGATTCATTGCGCTCAGGGCCACGACGGCGCACAACGCGGCCGCTCCGGTCGCCACCACCCCGGTCTTCATCGCAACCACTCCACCATCTGCTGCTCGCACCGTTCCAAGTGCTCGATCGGCACGTACTCGCCGCGGGTGTGGGCCAGCGAGGGATCGCCGGGACCGAAGTTGACCGCCGGTACCCCCAGCGCGGAGAAGCGCGCCACGTCGGTCCAGCCGAACTTCGGGCGGGGGGCTGCCCCCGTCGCCTTCAGGAAGGCCTGGGCCGCAGGGTGGGACAGCCCCGGCAGGGCACCGGCCGAGTTGTCGACGACGTCGAGTTGGTAGCCGTCGAACACCTCGAGCATGTGGTCGAGCGCTTCCTGCGGGCTGCGGTCGGGCGCGTACCGATAGTTGATCGTGACGACACACGCATCGGGGATCACGTTGCTGGCCACGCCGCCCTCGATGCCCACGGCGTTGAGCCCCTCCCGATAGGTCAGACCGTCGATGGTCCGGGTGCGGGGCCGGTAGTCGACCAAGCGGTGCAGGATGTCAGAGGCCTCATGGATGGCGTTGCGCCCGAGCCACGAACGGGCCGAGTGCGCCCGCTGTCCCGACGTTGCGATGTGGGCTCGCAGCGTTCCCTGGCATCCCGCCTCCACACCGGCATCGCTGGGCTCCATCAGCACGGCGAAGTCGGCCCGCAGATACTCGGGGTGGGCCTCGGCGAGTTTGCGCAAGCCGTTGTGCTGGTCGTCGATCTCCTCGCATTCGTAGAACACATATGTCACATCGCGCCCGGGCTCGCTCACCTCGTGCGCGCACCGCAGGGCCACGGCGACCCCGCCCTTCATGTCGTTGGCGCCGAGTCCGTAGAGGTTCTCGCCCGCCACCCGGTGCGGCAGGTTGTCCGCCGCCGGGACCGTGTCGAGGTGCCCGCCGAGCACGACCCGCTCCGTACGGCCCAAGTGCGTACGGGCCACGACTGTGTTGCCGAAGCGCAGCACTTCGAGGTGAGGCAGCGTGCGCAGTGCCTGTTCGACGGCGTCGGCGATGCGCTGCTCGTGACGCGACTCGCTCGGGATGTCGACCAGGGCGGCGGTCAGGCCGACCACGTCCGCGGAGAGATCCAGCATCGGACCAGGCTACCTGCCCGTCCACGACCCGCTGGAACCTGTCCGGATGCCGGCTGCCCGGGACTTCGCCGAACCGCACCCTGGTGGCAGGCTAGGGGCATGCTCAACACCTCGTCGGCCAGCGGCATCGGCCTGGCCACTCTCGCCGGGGACACCATTCTGGACGTCTGGTACCCGCGGCCGGGCCTGTCCGCCCGCCCCCTGGACGCAGCCGACCTCGCGTCGGCCATCGAACGCGATCAGGTGCGAAACGCGCGGGTGGAGACCGTCGTCACGATCATCGAGGACCTGTCGGTCCCACCGCAGGACACGGCGGACGTCTACTTGCGATTGCACCTGCTGTCCCACCGACTGGTGACACCGCGCAGCATCAACCTCGACGGTGTGTTCGGGCTGCTTCCGAATGTGGCCTGGACCAGTCGCGGCCCGGTGGCGCTGGCCGACCTGGATGCCACACGGGTACGCGCCCGCGCCCACGGTGAGCACCTCACCGTGCTGAGCGTGGACAAGTTCCCGCGGATGGTCGACTACGTGGTGCCCGCCGGTGTGCGGATCGCCGACGCCGACCGTGTGCGACTCGGTGCCCATCTGGCCGAGGGGACCACCGTGATGCACGAAGGGTTCTGCAACTTCAACGCCGGCACTCTGGGGGCGTCGATGGTCGAGGGCCGGATCTCAGCGGGAGTGGTGGTCGGCGACGGCTCCGACGTCGGCGGCGGCGCGTCCATCATGGGCACATTGTCCGGTGGCGGCAGCGAAGTGATCTCCATCGGGCGGGGCTGCCTCATCGGCGCCAACGCCGGCGTCGGGATCTCCCTGGGGGACGGCTGCATCGTCGAAGCAGGCTGCTACGTGACGTCGGGTTCGAAGGTGACCACGACTGATGGCGAGGTGGTCAAGGCCCGTGACCTGTCCGGTCAGTCGGGCTGGTTGTTCCGGCGCAACTCCGTGACCGGCGCCTTGGAGGCCGTGCGGCGGGCGGGGTCCTGGGGGGACCTCAACGCCGAACTGCACGCCAACTAGCGGAAGTAGGCCCTGTACTTGCGGGTCATCACGGGTTTCAGGAACAGCCGGACAGGCGCCGGCAGGACGTCGAAGACCTTCTGGTCGGCCGCTGAACCACCGTCGGCGATCCACGGGAAGACCAGCATCGCGTGCTCGGACTTCCGGTTCGCTGCATTGAACGCTTTCAGGTCGTCGGCCGTGATGTGCTCGGCCAGGATGCGTTCGCCGTCCGCCTCTTCATGTGCGCAGTGCGCGGCGAGCACGAACTTCAGGCCCTTGAGGTCGGACCCGGTTGAATCAGGCAGCGGGCCGTTCCCTGCGAAGTCGGCGTCGCATGCGTCCAGCGCGGCGTGCATCTGCTCGTGTTCGGCCTCGAGGGCGTCGAGAGTGGCGAGTTCGCCCGGATCCGTCGAACGCCGCCGGATGACCGGGAACAGGTAGGTGTCCTCCCCCTCGTGGTGCTGGTGCAGCACCTGCGACAGGAACGTGAAGCGGCGGCGGGCCATGGCGGTGTCGCCGCCGGCGACCAGCGCCTGCACGCGGTCGATTTCGCGCAGCATGGCACGGTGCAGCATGCCGTTCATAGCGAAATCGACAGCCATGGGTCACCTGCTGTCGATCGACACGTAGTCGCGCTCGGCCGACCCCACGTACACCTGGCGCGGACGCCCGATCTTGGTCTGCGGGTCCTTGATCATCTCGCGCCATTGGGCGATCCACCCGGGCAGCCGGCCGAGGGCGAAGAGCACGGTGAACATCTTCGTCGGGAAACCGATGGCTCGGTAGATCAGCCCGGTGTAGAAGTCGACGTTCGGGTACAACTTGCGCTCGATGAAGAACTCGTCGGCCAGGGCCACCTCCTCGAGCCGCTGCGCGATGTCGAACAGCGGGTCCTGCACGCTGAGGTGCTCGAAGATCCCGCCGGCCGTACGCCGCACGATGGCTGCGCGCGGATCGTAGTTCTTGTAGACGCGGTGACCGAAGCCCATGAGCCGGACCCCGGGCTCGCGAGACTTCACACGCGCGATGAAGTCGTCGACGCTGCCGTCGGAGTCGCGGATGCGCTCCAGCATTTCCAGCACCGACTGGTTGGCCCCCCCGTGTAACGGGCCGAAGAGCGCGTTGACGCCGGCGGAGATCGATGCGAACAGGTTGGCGTGCGAGGACCCCACCAGGCGCACAGTGGAGGTCGAGCAGTTCTGCTCGTGGTCCGCGTGCAGCAGAAGGAGCAGGTCCATGGCCCGGGTGATCACCGGATCGGTGACGTACGGCTCCGCCGGCCAGCCGAACGTCATGCGCAGGAACCCCTCGACGAGGTTCAGCGAGTTGTCCGGGTACAGCAATGGCTGCCCCAGCGACTTGCGGTATGCGTACGCAGCGATGGTCGGCAGTTTGGCGAGCAGACGGTAGGTGGAGATCTCCACCTCGTCGTCGTCGAACGGGTCGAGGCTGTCCTGGTAGAACGTCGACAATGCACTGACCGCACTGGAGAGCACCGGCATCGGGTGGGCGTCGCGCGGGAAGCCGTCGAAGAAGCGGCGCAGATCCTCGTGCAGGATCGTGTGCATCCGCAGCCGGCTGTCGAAGTCGGCCAGTTGCTCGGGGGTGGGCAGTTCTCCGTAGATCAGCAGGTAGGACGTCTCGAGGTACGTGGACTTCTCGGCCAACTGCTCGATCGGATAGCCGCGGTAGCGCAGGATGCCGGCGTTGCCGTCGATGTAGGTGATCGCGGAGGTGCACGCCGCGGTGTTGGTGAAGCCCGTGTCGAGAGCCACATGGCCGGTAGTGGACAGCAGCTTCGACGTGTCGAGACCGGACTCACCGTCCACGGCGGTTACCACCGGCAGTTCCAGGCTCGTGTCAGGCCCGTTGAGGACGAATTCGCTCACGAACCCACGCTAGTCCGCGACATTGCAGCGTGGGCAGTCGGGACGTGCAGAGGTTGCCGCCGTGACCCGACCGCGGCACCAGCACCGCGTTGGAGGACAACCACGTTGGAGAACCCACACGTGAGACCTCCAACGCCGTGAACGAACTCCAACCTCGCCACCCGAGCCGCCACCGAGGCCCGGGCCGACCTCAACCCAGCCGGTGCGCAGCGGCCCGGATCCGCTCGTCCGGCGCTGTGAGCGCCACCCGCACGTGACGCGCGCCGCCAGGGCCGTAGAAGTCCCCGGGGGCCACCAGGATCCCGCGCTCTGCGAGGTGGTAGACGGAATCCCAGCAGGGTTCGTCGCGAGTGGCCCACAGGTACAGCCCCGCCTCGGAGTGATCGATGCGGAAGCCCGCGCTCTGCAGGGCCGCTCGCAGCACCTGGCGCCGGCCCGCGTACAGCCCCCGCTGACTGCGCACGTGCTCATCGTCGGACAGCGCGGCGATCGCCGCCGACTGCACCGGCAGCGGCACCATCATCCCGAGGTGCTTGCGCACCTGCAGCAGACTGGCGATGAGGCGGGGATCGCCCACTGCGAACCCGAACCGGTATCCGGCCATATTCGACCGTTTGGACAGCGAGTGCACCGCCAGCAGCCCGGTGTGGTCACCGTCGCAGACATCCGGATGCAGGACGGAGAACGCCTCGGACTCCCAGCCCAGTTCGATGTAGCACTCGTCGCTGACCACGATCGACCCGTCGGCACGAGCTGCCGTCACGACGTCTCGTAGGGCTTGCACACCGAGCACCTCGCCCGTGGGGTTGGCCGGGCTGTTCAACCAGGTCAGGGCTGCCGACTGCCCCACGGTGGCCGTCCTGCAACCCGCGACCATCGCACCCACGCGGTAGGTGGGGTAGGCGATGGCAGGGGACGCGACGACGTCGTCCGGCCCGAGGCCGAGCAGTGTGGGCAACCAGGCCACGAACTCCTTGGTCCCGATCAGGGGCAGCACGTCCGCCGGCTCAGCGGACACTCCAAGGCGTCGGCTCAGCCAATCAGCGGCCGCCTGCCGCACCTGCGGGGTGCCGTGGACCGTGGGATACCCGGGGGCGTCGGACGCCTCGCACAGCGCCTCGCGGATGACTGCCGGGGTGGGGTCCACGGGCGTTCCCACGGACAGGTCGACGATGCCGCCAGGATGGGCCGATGCATTGTGTTTGGCCGCGGCCAGCGTGTCCCACGGGAAGTCGGGGAGGTGCACCTGTTACTCGTCGTGCTGCTGCGGGGGCAGCGCGGCGATGAAGTCCACGTCGTGGTCGATCTTGCCGAGTTTGGTGGCACCGCCCGGCGAGCCGATGTTGTTGAAGAAGTCCACGTTGGCCTGGGTGTACTCGGCCCACTCCTCCGGCACGTCGTCCTCGTAGTAGATGGCCTCGACAGGGCAAACCGGTTCACAGGCGCCGCAGTCCACGCACTCGTCGGGGTGGATGTACAGCATGCGCTCACCCTCGTAGATGCAGTCCACCGGACATTCGTCGATGCAGGCCTTGTCCTTCAGGTCCACACATGGCAACGCGATGATGTAGGTCACGACCACCCCTTTCTCGACTGCGCCGGAAGGCTCCCTCCTAGGCTATAGCGCGCGGTCGGCGATCACCCACCCGTCCCGGAGGTCACGGACCGGCGAGCCGGTGGTTCAGGTACAGCAGTGGCGGTGACCGCAGATCCTCGTGCACGATCCGGCGCACCCGGCCGACCACGATGCTGTGATCACCACCGGGGTGGATCGCCTCGGTGGTGCATGCGAGGTGCCCGATCGAGCCGGTGAGTACCGCGATGCCGTCTTCGTCGCGGGTGTACTCCACGAGGTCCATCTGCCTCTGCAGCGGCCGGCCCCGTTCGGCGAACCACCGGGCAACCGCGGCCTGATCGGCCGTGAGCAGGTTCACCACCCACTGGCTGCTGGCGTGGATCGCCTCGTGGAACCGCGAGTCCTGCTGCACGCAGAACAGGACCAACTCGGGCTCCAGCGACACCGACGTGAACGAGTTCGCAGTCATGGCATGATCGCCATCGTCGACGCGAGCGGTGACCACGACGACCCCGCTGGCCACGCGGGCCATCAGGCCCTTGAACGCGTCCTTCACCCCGCCAACGCTAGTGCGGGCAATCAGGAATCGCCCGACCTGGTCGGTGCCACCGACTCGTCGCGGACATCGACCACGTCTGCGCCCAGGATCTCCAGGATCTGCCCGCCGACGAGCTCGTGGCGGTCCAGCAGGGCGTCGCGCAACGCCTCCACCTGGGCGCGGTGGGTCTCGAGGACCCTGCGGGCAGCGAGTTTCTGCTCGGCGAGCAGCGTCTCGACGGATTCGCGGGCCCCGGTATCGGCGATCACCTGGCTGACGAGGTTCCCGCCCGCTGACGCTCCCGCGGACAGGCTGATCAGCGAGTGGACCATGCCTGCCGCGCCCACCATCTGTGCGGCCACGGTCGTCGCATAGTGGAGATCGGAACTCGGTCCGGTCGAGGACTCCCCGAAGAACACCTCCTCGGCGACCATGCCGCCGAAGGCGATCTGGATGAGTGCGAGCAGTTCGCTGCGACTGCGCGTGAACACGTCCTCGGTGTCATTGTGCGCCAGCATCCCGAGCGCATCCTTGCGCTTGACGATTGTGAGCACCTCGAGTCGTCGGTGCGGTGCGACGACATGCGCCACAACGGCGTGCCCTGCCTCGTGGGTGGCGATGAGACGGGCCTCGTGATCGGTGTAGGCGACCGGCTGCCCGAGTCCCACGTCGGCCACGAGTCGCGCCGCGTGGACGTCGCGCAGGCTCATCGACCGGGACCCGCGCCGCAGGGCCTCCACGAGAGCCTCATCGAAGAGGTTCTCCAGGCGGGCCGGGGTGTAGCCGGTGGTGAGAGCGGCCAGATCGTCGCGGGTGGTCGGGGCGTCGAGTTCGTCGTCATGAGAGCGGCGGTCGAGCATGAGGTCGATCAGGTCCCGGCGACCCTTCTTGGTCGGAGGCTCGAAGGTGAGGATCCGGTCGAAGCGCCCCGGCCGCATCAGCGCGGGGTCCAGCGCCGAGGACCGGTTGGTTGCGGCGATGAGCAGCACGTTCGCCGGTTGCGGCCTTGGCCGTGGGATCTGCCGGTGAGCCGGAAGCAGCAGGTTGAATGTGTCGACGAGCCGTCCGAGGGCCACCTGCCACCCGGTCGGTTCGTCGAAGGACTGCATCTGCACCAGTAGTTCGTTGACGACCCCGCCGGTTCCCTCGCTGACCACCGACGCGTTGCGCACCAGCCCACCGGCCGGCCCTGCACGCAGACCCTCCATGCCGCCGCACGCCAGCGCTGTGGCCGATGCGGACAGGCCCAGCCCGCCGCGCGCGGTAGCGATGGCGTCGATCTCCTCTATGAAACCGATCGCACCGCCCTCGCGCCGGGCGGTCTTGCGCAGCGTCCTGAAGTACGAGCGGATCTTGCGAGCGGTCGCGCCATAGTACATGGACTGGAAGGACGTGGCGCTCACGAAGAGCAGCGGCACGTCCGCCTCGCCGGCCAGCGCCTTCGCCACGTACGTCTTGCCGGTGCCGGGGGGACCTTCGAACAGCAGGCCGCGCCGCGGTGTCCCGCCCATCTGCTCGGAGAACGCCCGATGGGCCAGGAAAAGGTTCAGGGAACGGACGACCTCGGCCTTCACAGCATCGATGCCTTTGATGTCCTCGAAGCGCACGTCGATCTGTTCGGGCCGGTACGTCACATGCGGCGATCTGCCGGCCACCACGGTGGTGCCGATGAGCGTGCCCATGAGGACGAGGAAGAACACCCCGACGATGAGTAGGAACGGGTCGATCTGGGGCAGCGACAGCGCGGTGACGTCGATCCCCCGGCCGGCGACGATACGGACCCAGAGCCACACCGCAGGCACGGCCAGGATCAGTGCGATCTTGAGCAGTCGGCGCTGCCGGCCGTGCTCACGGGATCGACCCACATCGGCGTCCGCGGCCCGTAGCCGACCGGTCGCGACAGCATCGAGCATCCCCGGCGCAGGCTCCATGACTGCCTCCTTAACGAACTGCCCCCATACGCAGCGTGCGCTTCATCCGGGCAAAGCGGTACCTATGAAGGGCAGACGGAGCCGAACGACCTAACTCGATCAGGTGACGCGGTAACTCGATCAGGTGACACCGTTGAACAGATCGGTCTCACGACCGTCCTCGTCGAACGGTGGCGCGACCTCGCCGAGCGCCAGCCGGAAGTGCTCGACCCCCATCGCCTTCGCGCCCAGGTTGTTCGACAGCGCGAAGAACCCACCGTCGGTCTGGACCTGCGAGGCGTGCGCGGCCAGCGCGGCCATCTTCACGTCCAGCAACTCGTGGAAGTCCACCGATGTGGTGACCAATTCGTCATCGACCCCGAAGGGGATGTCATCGGGGTCCATCGCGGCGAAGCCCGTCTCGTCGCCGGCGGCCCGCAACGCCAGGATGCCCTGCCGGATCATCCCTTTGGGCATGGCGGTCCAGTACACCTTCTGCACGCGCCACGGGTCGCCGAGGTCGAGCCGGAACGAAGGCACTGCTGCCAGCGCGAGGGCGTACATGAGCACCCGGTGCGCCTGGATGTGGTCGGGATGACCGTAGCCGCCGAAGTCGTCGTAAGTGACCGCCACCTGTGGACGGACCTCCCGGATCACCGCCACCAGGTCACTGGCGGCCGTCAGCAGATCTGCCTGCCAGAAGCAGTCAGGGCGCTGGTTCGCGTCGGTTCCGACCATTCCGCTGTCCCGGTACTTGTGGGGTGCCCCGAGCAACCGCCAGTCGGTGACGCCGAGCAGGCCCATGGCTGCGGCGAGTTCCTCGTACCGGTGCTCGCCGAGCCGGTCCTCGTGATGCGCGGCGAGATGCTGTGCGTCATCGAGGAGGATCTCGCCCTCCTCACCCAGCGTGCAGGTGACGAGAGTGACCTGCACCCCCTGCCGGACGTAGCCGGCCATGAGGGCCCCGGTGGTGATGGTCTCGTCATCGGGGTGCGCGTGCACCAGCAGCAGCCGTCGATCAACCATCTCCCAAGACTAGTGGCGGGCCGTACCCGCGCCGATACCTCTAGCCTGAACCCAATGGAGACCTATCCGCGCCAGGCCGCCCTCACCGGTCAGTTCCGCCACGGCCAGCCCCGCAGTTTCCGGGCGACCGGAACCTCGGTGTACTTCCTGCGCTCCACGGGTTCCCGCGACGCAGCCCTGCGGCTGTTCCGCTGGGACCGGGGCACCGGCCGCACGCAGGAGGTACTGTCCGGCGCCGGTCGCCCCACGCAGACCGAACTGTCGATGCGCGAACGGTTGCGCGAGACCGCCGCCGGCATCACCGCCTTCGACGTTCGCGATGACCGCGTCGTGGCGGGGGCTGGTGGCCGGCTGCTGGCGTGGGATCTGCAGGGCGGCGCCAGGACCATCGACGTGGCCACGGGCGCTTTCGATCCTCGGCTGAGCCCGGACGCCGCCTGGATCAGCTGGGTCGCCGCGGGTTCGCTGCACGTCTGTGCCTGGGACGGCACGCAGCATCGGGTTGTCGTCGGCGACGAGGAGCCGGGGGCCTGGGCGGTGTGCGACTTCATCGCTGCGGAGGAACTGAGCCGCACCCGAGGCTACTGGTGGCTGCCGGACTCCAGCGGCCTGCTCGTCCAGCGCACGAACGACGACCATGTCCCCGTCTGGTACCGCGCCGATGCCGCCCACCCCGATCGGCATCCAGCGGAGCAGCGCTACCCGCACGCCGGCGCCCCCAACGCGGCTGTGGAACTGTGGCGCTTCACCCTGGAGGGCGAGGGGCAGCGTGTGCCGCTGCCACCGTCGGAGTACCTGGCGACGGTGGGCGGTGGCCTGGTCGGCGTGCTCGACCGGGAGCAGACGCGCCTGTTCATTTGCGACCTTGCCGGCGATCCGGTGGCCCATGTGGAGGGCCATCCTGGCTGGATCTCATGCCCGGGTTGCCGTGCACCAAGGGGGGGCGTGTCCTCGCCTGGACCGACGAAGCCCGGCGTCGTCTGACGGTCGATGGCCGGGCCGTGACACCGCCGGACGTGCAGGTGAGGTCGTACCTGGGCTCCATCGACGGCATGCACTACGTCGCCGCCTGTACGACCCCGGCCGAGTCTCGCGTCGGCTGCGTCGATGCCGAAGGCTTCCGGTGGTTGTCCGAACCCGACGCCTACACCACGGCGGTCGTCGAGTCAGGTCTGGTGATCACCAGCACCGCCCGCTGGGACCGCTACGGGGTGCAGGTCGTGATCCGTGACGCGCAGTACACCGAACTGGCGGGCCTGGACAGCCTCGCCGAAAAGCCGCTGGTCGCCGCCGAACCCGTCCGGCTGCCGAGCGGCGACGACGATGTCCAGACGGTCGTCCTCCTGCCCGCGGCCGGCCCCGAGGGTCCGCTGCCGGTCCTGCTGTACCCGTACGGGGGTCCGCACGCCCAGCGTGTGCTGGCGTCCCGCGGCGCATATGGCGGTGCGCAGTGGCTGGCCGACCAGGGGTTCTGCGTCATCGTCGCGGACGGCCGCGGCACGCCCGGGCAGTCGCCCGCCTGGGAGCACGCCGTCCATCGCGATCTGCGGGATCCGGCGCTGGCCGACCAGATCGTGGCGCTCGAGCGCGCCACCGCGGCCCTGCCGGGACGTCTGGACACATCCCGGGTGGGGATCCTGGGCTGGTCCTACGGCGGCTACCTCGCGGCGCTGGCGGTTCTGCAGCGGCCGGATGTCTTCCACGCCGCCATCGCCGGCGCACCGGTCACCGAGTGGCGCCTGTACGACACCGCCTACACCGAGCGGTACCTGGGGGACCCGACAGCCGACGCCGGGCCGTACGACCACTGTTCCCTGCTGCCGCTGGCCCCTGGGCTGGAGAGGCCACTGCTGCTGATCCACGGGCTGGCCGACGACAACGTGTTCGCCGCCCACACGCTGCAACTGTCCAGCGCGCTGCTGGCGGCCGGCCGCGCACACGAGGTCCTGCCGCTGTCCGGGGTCACGCACATGACCCCGCAGCCCCAGGTGGCCGAGAACCTGCTGCTGCTTCAGGTCGACTTCTTCCGCCGGCATCTGGGGTGATCCTCGGGCTGCCGTCGCGCGACGTTGAGCCTACTCCGGCGGGATCTCCGAGAGGTCCAGCGCGGCAGTCGGGACGTCGTTGTGCACGATGTCGCGCTCCTGCGGGAAGTGGCACGCGGAGAACTGGCCGCCATGGGTCCCGATCTGGACCAGCGGCGGCTCTTGCTGCGCGCAGATGTCCTGGGCCTTCCAGCACCGGGTCCGGAACCGGCACCCCGATGGCGGGTTCGCCGGTGACGGGACGTCCCCCTGCAGAACGATCCGCTTGCGATCCTCCCGGCCCACGGGATTGGGCACCGGCACGGCGGACAGCAACGCCTGCGTGTAGGGGTGGCTGGGGTGCTCGTAGATCGACGCTTCGTCCCCGACCTCGACGACCTTGCCCAGGTACATGACGGCGACCCGGTCGGAGATGTGGCGTACGACCGACAGGTCATGCGCGATGAAGATGTAGGTGAGGTTGAACTCGTTCTGCAGGTTCTCGAAGAGGTTGATCACCTGGGCCTGGACGGACACGTCCAGGGCCGAGACGGGCTCGTCACAGACGATGATCTTGGGCTTCAACGCCAGGCCCCGGGCGATGCCGATGCGCTGGCGCTGGCCGCCGGAGAACTGGTGCGGGTAGCGGCTGATGTGTTCGGGATTGAGGCCGACGACCTCGAGCAGGTCCTGCACCGCCTTCTTCCGGTCCCCCTTCGGCAGCACGGAGGGATGGATGTCGAACGGTTCGCCGACGATGTCCCCCACAGTCATGCGGGGGTTCAACGAGGTGTACGGGTCCTGCAACACGATCTGGATGTCGCGGCGCTTGGTCCGCATCGCCTTGGTCCCGAGATTGGCCATGTCGTCGCCCTCGAACCAGATCTGCCCGGAGGTCGGGGCCTCCAGTCGCATCACCAGGCGGGCCAGCGTGCTCTTGCCGCAGCCGGACTCCCCCACGATGCCCAACGTCTCCCCGGGGTACAGGTCGAAGGACACCCCGTCCACGGCGCGTACTTGGCCGACCTCTTTCTTGAAGATGATGCCGCGCGTCAGTGGGTAGTACTTCACGACGTCCTTAACCTGCAGGATCGGCTCGGTCACCGTACACCTCCTCCCAGAAATGGCAGGCGGATCGGTGTCCCGGCGCCACGTCGAGAGTGGGGGGCACCTCCTGCAGGCAGATGTCCTTCTTGTACGGACAGCGCGGATTGAAGTTGCATCCCGGCGGCAGATTCATCAGTGACGGCGGCAACCCCTTGATCGCGTACAGTTCCTCGCCCTTGGTGTCGACCCGCGGCATGGACGCCAGCAGACCTTCGGTATAGGGGTGCGCGGGCTTGCCGTACAGGGTCATGACATCAGCGTCTTCGACGATCCGCCCCGCGTACATGACAGCGATCTTGTCCGCCACGCCGGCCACGACTCCGAGGTCGTGGGTGATGAGGATCATCCCCATGTTGCGTTCCCGCTGCAGTTCCTGCAGCAGTTCCATGATCTGCGCCTGGACGGTCACATCGAGGGCAGTCGTGGGCTCGTCGGCGATGAGCACAGTGGGGTCCAGGCTGATCGCCATCGCGATCATGATGCGTTGCCGCATACCGCCGGAGAACTGGTGCGGGTAGTCCTTCACCCTCTCCCTGGCCGCGGGGATGCGGACCTGCTCCATCAGGTCGACCGCCCGCTGCATGCCCTCCTTCTTGGACATGCCGCGGTGGACCTGGAACATCTCGGAGATCTGGTCCCCCACCGTGAACACCGGGTTGAGCGCCGACAGCGAGTCCTGGAAGATCATCGCGATCTCCGCCCCGCGGATCTTCTGCCGCTCCTTCTCAGGCATCTGCAACAGGTCCCGGCCCTTGTACCGGATCTCACCGCCTGTGATGAAACCCGGCGGCATGTCGAGAATGCCCATGATCGTCTGGGCAGTGACCGACTTGCCCGAGCCGCTCTCGCCCAACACGGCGAGAGTTTCGCCGGCGTCGAGGGTGTAGTTCACACCGTTGATCGCCTTGGCCACGCCGTCACGCGTGCGGAACTCCACGTAGAGGTCGTCTACTTCCAACAAGTGGTCGCTCATGTCCTCACCGCAGCTTCGGGTCCAGGGCCTCACGCACGGCGTCGCCGAGCATGATGAAACTCAACACCGCGACCGAGAGGAAGAACGCCGGGAAGAAGAGCATGAAAGGCGCGACCCGGATGTAGGGCTGCGCATCGTTGATCATGGTGCCCCACGAGATGACCGGGGGTTGCAGCCCCAGTCCGAGGAACGACAGCGTGGCCTCCGCACCGATGTAGCCACCCAACGAGATCGTTGCCAGCACGATCAATGGGGCCAACGAGTTGGGCACCACGTGCTTGCGGATGACGCGCCCGTTGCTGGCCCCCAGTGCCCGGGCAGCCACGACGAAGTCGGCGTCGCGCACCTGGATCACCGACGAACGCATGATGCGCGTCATCGAGGTCCAGCCGAGGATCCCCAGGGCCAGCACGACTTTGCCGACCTCACCGTAGAACGTGGTGTTGTCGCCGCTGGGGAACGAACTCAGAACGAGGATGCCACCGAGCAAGAGCGGTATCCCGAAGAAGATGTCAGTGATACGCGACAGGACGGCGTCGACCCACCGGCCGAAGAACCCGGCGAGGACCCCGACCAGGGCCCCGAGCAGCATGCAGAAGGCGGTCGTGAACACGCCCACCAGGATCGAGGCTTTGGCGCCGTAGATCGTCCGGGTGTACACGTCACAGCCGTTGTTGTCGTAGCCGAACCACGCCTGTGACGACGGGGGCTGGCGCGAGAGGGTCAGATCGCAGGTGTACGGGTCCTTGCCGAACGTGAACAACTGCGGGATGAAGGTCATGATCAGGAAGATCACGATCAGGACCGCCGAGACGATGAAGATCTTGTTGGTCCGCAGCTCCCGCCAGGCGTCGCTCCAGAGCGAGCGACTCCTGTCCGGGCCCGGCTCGGGGGGCAGGTCCGCCCCCAGGTAGGTCCCCCTCTCGACGGTCTCCGGCGCCGCCGCGGCCATCGATGCGTTCGGGTCACTCATAACGGATCCTCGGATCGATCGCGCCGTACAGGATGTCGACCAAGAGGTTCACCAGCAAGAACACGAGGACGAGGACGGTGACCACGCCGACCACGGTGGCTCCCTCTCGCGTGCGAATGGACAGGTACAGCAGCCCACCGATGCCGCGGATGTTGAAGATGCCCTCGGTCACGATGGCTCCGCCGAGCAGTGCACCGAAGTCGGCGCCAATGAAGGTGACCACCGGGATGAGCGAGTTGCGCACAGCGTGCCGTCCGATGACCCGCTGCCGGGAGAGTCCTTTGGACGTCGCTGTGCGCACATAGTCGGCTCGGAGATTCTCCGTGAGGTTGCCGCGCATCAAACGGGCCACATAGGCCAACGACAGCGAAGCGAGCACGAATGCCGGCAGGATCAACTCGTACACCGTCGCATTGGGACCGACCGTCGGCGGGAACCAGCCCAGCTTGATCCCGAAGGTGAACTGGGCCAGGAAACCGATGACGAACACCGGGATCGAGATGACGATCAGGGTGGAGATCAGCACGAGGTTGTCCCAGAAGCCGCCGCGGTTGAGCGCGGCGAGAATGCCTGCACTGATACCGATGACGATCTCGATGATGATGGCGATGAGCGCCAAGCGGAACGTCACAGGGAACGCCAGGGCGAGGTCGCTCCAGACTGTGCGGCCGGAGAAGCTCTCTCCGAAGTTGCCCTGCAGGAGGTTGACCATGTACTTGCCGTACTGGACCAGTAGCGGGTCGTCGAGGTTGAACTTGTCGCGCATCTCCGCGACGTAGGCCGGGGGCAGGGTTTGTCACCGCACTTGCCGGCGAACGGATCGCCCGGCAGTGCCCACACCATCGCGTAGATCAAGAAGGTCGTACCGATGATCACCGGGATCATCTGCAGAAGGCGACGGATCGTGTAACGACCCACGGACACCACCTTCCCCTGCGATCAATGACGATCGAACGATACTCAGGGTCACTCGGGGATGCTCAGTCAACCCCCGGTTTGCGCGTGGCCGGCCGCGCCCGACACCCGGACACGACTGTGCCCCACCGCCACTGGGACGGTGGGGCACAGTTCGCCAGCTGCTTACTAGGCGTTCTGGATGGTCGTCAGGACGACCCTGCCGAACGGGGAGAACTGCACGTTGGACACGTTCTCCGAGTAACCGGCGGTCAGCGCGTAGTACCACATGGGATGACTGGCATCTCCTGGGCGAGGATCTCCTCACCCTGCTGGAACAGCGCGATGCCTTCCTCGCCCGGGGTGGCCGAGGCCTGGTCCATCAAGTCGTCGAACTCCTTGGTCGACCAGTCGCCGTCGTTGGACGAGGCGCCTGTCTTGTACAGCGGGACCAGGAAGTTCTCGATGGACGGGTAGTCCATCTGCCAACCGGTGCGGAAGATGCCGGTCATCTGCTTGTTCACGACCTCGTCACGGAAGGTGGCGAAGTCCGCGGTCGGCTTGCCGACACACTCGACGCCCAGCGCGTTCTTGATGCTCACGCATGTGGCGTCCACCCACTCCTTGTGGCCACCGTCGGCGTTGTAGGCCAGCGTCAGCTTGCCGTCGAAGCCGCCGGCCTGGTCCAGCATCTCCTTGGCCCTGGTCGGGTCGAAGTTGCACCACTCGCCACACACGCCGGCCTTGTAGCCGTTGACCACCGGGGAACTCCAGTCGGTGGCCGGCTCACGCGTGCCGTCGAACACGTTGTTGATGATCGTCTGACGGTCGATCGCCAGCGAGATGGCCTTGCGCAGGTCGGCGTTCTCGAACCGCTTGTCGTAGAACGGGAAGCTGCCGGTCTGGATGGCACCGAACGGCTGCACGATGGCGCGGTCACCAAGAATCTGCTTGTACTGCCCGCCCGCCAGGCCGGATGCCGGGATGGCGTCCAGCACGTCGAGGTTACCTGCCTGCAGGTCGGCCCAGGCCGCGTCGAGGTCCTGGTACAGCTTGAACTCGGCGCCTGCGATGCTCGGCTTCGGGTCGCCCGGGTAGTCCGGCCAAGCCTTGATCTTGATGGAGACCTTCGGGTCCCAGCTCTCGAACTGGAACGGGCCGTTGCCCACCGGGTTCTTGCCGAACGCCTCGGGGTCGTCGAAGAAGGCCTGCGGCATCGGCGAGAAGCCCGAGTACCCGACCATGACCGGGAACTGCGAGTTCGGCCGGCTCAGTTTCACCGTGAACTCGGTATCGCTGACGACCTTCAGACCCGACATTTCCTTGGTCTCGGGCTTGCCGACCGGGTTGCCCTCCTCGTCGAACTCACCCTGCACATCCGCGAAGCCCTCGATCGGCTCGAAGAAGTAGGAGTTCAGCGCCGCGTTGGGGCCATAGGACGCCCAGTTCCAGGCGTCCACGAAACTCGCTGCCGTTACGGGGGTGCCGTCCTGGAACTTCCAGTCGTCGCGGATCTGGATGTTCCAGTTGATCTGGTCATCGGAGGTGATGGAGGTGGCCACGGCGTTCTCCGGCGCGGCGGTCTCCTGGTTGTAGGTCACCAGACCGGTGAACAGGTTGTCGATGATGTTGCCGCCACCGGTCTCGTTGGTGTTGGCCGGCACCAGTGGGTTCTGCGGCTCGGAGCCGTTGACGGTCACGTAGGCACCGCTGCCGCCGTCCCCGCCGCCACTGTCCGACGACCCGCCACAGGCGGCCAGGGTCAGCGCGAGAACGCTGGCCCCGATCACCGCCGGGGCGGCCTTTCTGAGTCCACGCATGGACTATCCCTTCTATGAGTGCCCATATCTGTCAGGCACATTGTGTTCGGATTCCGTGAAGAATCCCAGCATCCCCGCCGCAGAGGGTGGCGTCGTGCCGCGATCTGTGGGATGGAGGATACGGATTTTCTCCCCCATTGTGCCAATGCGTATACCCGCAGGACCCCCGCGGGTCACAGAATCGTTACCGAATCCGGCTTCCCGCGCCTGGAACGGAACGCGAGGGCTGCCGGGCTCGTCCCACTGTTCATGGCACAGTTGTGCCGGAGGAGGTGCGAAAGTGCGAAGTCGTACGGCGGCGGCATTGGTGTGTTTCGCCCTGCTCGCGGGCTCCGCCCCGGTCGTCAGCGCGCTCGAGGGCCGTCCGGGATCCGGGATGCTGGTGATCGGCCACCGCGGCGCTCCGGTGTACACCACCGAGAGCAGCGCGGCCTCCTACGAGATCGCCAGCAACCTGCGCGCGGACCTCCTCGAGGGCGACATCGTGATGAGTCGCGACGGTCAACTTCTCATCTGCCACGATCTGGACCTCAGCCGAGTCACGGACGTCGCCGCGAAGTTCCCCGGCCGTGGCGCGATCCGCAACTTCAACGGCGTGGACTACTTCGGCTTCTGGGTGGACGACTTCACCTGGGCGGAACTGAGCACGCTGGCCAAGCCCAACGGGCAGGGTCTGCTCACCCTCGATGCGCTCATCGCCCTGGCTCAGAGCCGCGGCGTCTCGCTGTACATGGAAATCAAGGAGTCGGAGTACTTCGCCGCCCCACAGCCGACCCGCGCCAACCCCTGGACATCACCGGCGCGCTGATCTCCGTCCTCAACGCCACCGGCGAGGCCGGGCGGCAGCCCCCTTCTGGGTGCAGTCCGACAACGCCGACGACCTCCTCCGCATCAAACAGGCCACCGGCAACCGGACGGTCTTCCTCACCCGCAACGTCGGCCCGGACGATGTGGGCCTGTTCCCGCAGTTCCGCCAGTTCGCCGACGTGCTGGGGGTGCCGACCACGCGCGCCCGGCGTTCCCTGGTGCAACAGGCGCATGCCGCCGACCTGGGGATCCACGTCTGGACATTGCGCGGAAGCCGGGACGCGTACCGCAAGGCGGCTGCGATCGGGGCAGACGGCGTGATCACCGACTTCCCCGACCTGGGCGTGGATGTGCGCGCGCGCCAGCGCGGCGGCGACCGGCCGGCCGGTCTGACCAGCCGGGTCGAGAACGGCAACGCGGTGGCCTCGTGGAGCGCGGTCGCCGGTTCCTGGTACGCGGTCACGTTCGATTTCGGCGACCCACTGGAGGCGCCCACCCTCTGGACCCAGGGCGGCTCGGCGTCCTACCCCATGGCCGACGCGAAGAGCGTCGACGTCACAGTCGCCCGTTACGACGGGACACGACTTGGTGGCGACGCCTTCACCCGTGCCTACCTCGCGCCCCCCGACTACCGGCAGCCACGGGTGAAGACCCGGGTGCGCAATGTCAAGGCTGTTGTCTCCAGCGATGCCAAGACCCGCATCACCGGGGTGATGGAACGCCTGCGCGGCAGCAAGTGGGTCCCCCTGCGCAACGGCGCGGGGTGGCTGCGCGGCCGCGGGGAGGACGTCGGCGACCTGCGCCGCAACTTCCGTGCCGACAAGCACGGCGCGTTCTCCTGACCGTCCGGGTCCGCAAGGACATCTTGGACGGTACGTGCCGGAGCGCTCGTGGATGGCTGGCGTGACCGCCACGAAACGGCTGAAGCCCTCGAGTTCGGAGTGGGTGCGCAGCCAGGAGGGCCCGCCGCCGGAGCCGGCCAAGAAACGCGGGACCCAGAGCCTTCCCGGACCCGACGTCAAGGTCCGGGTGAACTGACCCCGGTGGGTGATCCGACTCCTGCGCCCGGTCTGGGCGGCCTGGCCAGCCGAGTGATCGACGAGTACCAACTCCGCCGGATCGCCGTGGTCACCTCGCACACCACCGGCAACCCCGCGCTGGGCACCCTCGATCTGTCGGCCACGGAACTCGCACTGGTCGTCCAGACACCGGCCCCGGTGCCGGGTATGCCGACCGGTCCCACATCCCTGGCACTGGCCGAATTTCGGCCGTGGCACGGGCGCGTCGACCTGGTGATCCTCGACCCCTTCCACACCTACGATGCCTCCGTCGATGGCATCCTGTCCGCCGCCTCCCTCGTGCGTCCCGGCGGACTGCTGCTGGTCCACGACTGCCTGCCGCCCCCCGAGCTGATCTCACCCGAGTTCATGCCCGGTAGCTGGTGCGGAGTGACCTTCGCCGCCTTCCGCGACCTGTGTGCCGGCAACGGTCTCGCCTGGTTCACGGTGTCCAACGACTTCGGGATCGGCGCGGCGCGGGTGCCTGCCGGGGGGATCACGGCGGTGCCGGTGGACGACGCCTGGACGGCCGACAATCACCCTGAGTACCTACGCCGGTACCTGGATGACCCGTACGCCATGATGCGCGCGGTGGCTGCACACGACGCCATGGCCGCCATCGACGCGCTGATGCGCGATCAGTCGGTGGACCCTCTCCTGCAGGGGTTCGCCGGCTGGGACCCGGCGCTCGTGGACATCTTCGACAGCGCGGACCGGACCGCTGCGGGTGGCGAGACACCGCACACGAGAACGAGCAACTGCGGCAGGAGGCTCAGCGCCTCGCGGACCTGGACGCCGAACAGCGGCGGGACACCGCCCGCGAGATGGAGCAGCTGCGCCAGCAGGTTCAGCACCTCACGGACCTGAACGCCGACCAGCAGGCCATGCTCATCGAGACGAGCCGGCCCACCTGGCAGGCCCGCGCCATGGTCAAGAGTGTGCCGCGCGCGGTCCGGCGCCGGCTGCGGTGCTGATCGGCCGGCCTCAGCCCAGGATCTGGGAGTACGGCACGGCACGGTCGCGGCCCTGCTCCCCGCCGCATACAGTGCCATGTCGGCTTTGGCCACGACGGCATCCGGGCTGTCTCCGGGATCGGCCAGGGCCGCCCCGATGCTCAGAGTCGGGGTGAGCGTGACACCGTCGGCGGTGAAGGGCTCGCTGACGGTGGCCCGGATCTTCTGCGCGACGGCGAACAGGGCGTCCTCGTCCCGGATCTGCGTCAGCAGGACCACGAACTCGTCGCCGCCGATGCGCCCGACGGTGTCCGAATCCCGCACGGCGGCCTCCATCCGGCGGGCGACCTCCACAAGCAGCGCATCACCGACCGCGTGCCCGTGCACGTCGTTGACCTTCTTGAACCGGTCGAGGTCGCAGTACAGGACCCCGAGACACGAGCCCGTTCGCGGCGGATGGGAAGCACGGACTGCAACTGGTCGAGCACCGCGCGCCGGTTCTTGAGGTTCGTCAGGGGTCGTGCAGGGCCATGAGTTCCAGCGCCGCATGGGCCTGCTGGGTCTCGCTGACATCCATGAACTGGGCCACGAAGGACGGATCTCGCCGTCCTCGTCCCGGACCGATGCCAACGCGTTCTGCACCCACAGCGCCTCACCGTCGGAGTCCATCAGTCGCTTCTCGCGGGTCACCGATCCTGCCTGCCGGCCGTGCAGCCAGTTCCACATCTCGAGGTCGATGCGCCGGTCCTCGGGATGTGTCAGGGACGTGATGCGATTGCCCATCAGGGACTGTTCGCTGCGCCGCAACATGCGGCTCAATGCGGCGTTGACCTGGACGATGTACCCGTCGCGGTTGATGATCGCCACCCCGATCGGGGTTGCGCGCATGGCGGCGCGGAACCGCTCCTCGCTGTTCTGCAGGGCGATCCGCGCCCGGACCCGGGCATCCACGTCGCGCAGGCGCACCACGCGGACCAGATTCCCGTGCGGATCGCGCACCGAACTGGCCGTGGCGTCCACCCAGATCAGCCGGCCACCCCGTCGCCGCACCCGGAACTGCCCGCCGGTGGCGCTGCCGTCTGACGCACTCGAGGCCAGGGCGTCGGCGACGTTGCCCCAGTCGCCGTGCGGGATGAAGTCGCTGATGGACCGCCCGACCACCTCGTCGCGGTTCCACCCGAAGGTGTCAGCCACGGAGGGCGAAGCCCACTCCAGCCGACCGTCCCGGGACACCTGCAGCACCACGGCGGAGGTGTGCTCGGCAAGCATGCGATACCGCCTCACGGGACTCTGCCAGATCATCGCGACTGCGCACCAACTCCGTCAGATCGACGATGGTGTTGATGAGGAACAGCACCCGACCTGTCTCGTCGCGCACCCCCGCCACTGCCATGTCACCCCAGACCTCCTGCCCCTTCGGCCGGGTGAACCGCCGGAGCAGCCGGTAGGAGTCGCGCTTGCCGTCGAGAAGCTCCTGCAGGAGGGCCACGTCCTTCTCGAAGTCGTCGGGGTGGGTCAGGTCCTGCCACTTCGTCGTTCGTAGCTCCTGCTCGCTGCGGCCGAGGAACCTGCCATCGCGGGGTTGACCTGCAAGAACGTGCCGTGGATGCTCACGATGTTCATGGCCACCGGGGCGGTCATCATGGCCACGCGCAGGCTCTCCTGGCTGCGCCGCAACTCGGCCAGCGCATGCCGGGCGTCGGTGAGGTCGCGCCAGGTCAACGCCACACCGTCGGCGATCGGGACGACACTGACGTCGAAGAGGCGCACGTGCGCGGTCACGATGCTGGTCAAGTGCTCACCGGCATGCAACCGGGGCTTGCGGGTGGCGACCACTTCAGCGGCCCAGCCCCTCGCGATCTCGGCGGTGTCGGGGGTGAACACCTCAGCCATCCGGCGTCCTAGGAGGTCCTCCCGCCCGCGGGACAGGTACTCGGTGGCCCGGTCGTTGCAGTCGACGAGGATGAAGTCGTCGATGACCCCGTCGTCACCACGAAGGGCGCGGATCACGATCAGCGGATCGAGCGCGGCGTTGACCACCGCCCGGAGGAGTTCGCGATCGTCAACGGCCTGTGAGACGCCGCCGGCCTGGTCGTACACCCGGGTCGTCTCGGTGTTCATGTAGTCGTGGTCGGCACGACCGCCCCGACTCTTGATCATCTTGTGTCCGCCGGGGTCCCCCATCCGGACGCAGGACTACCGCTTCCCGCCGGCGGCCAGCCCGCTGCGGAACTCCACCACGTCACCGTCGGCCATGACGTAGTCCTTGCCCTCGATGCGCACCTTCCCGTGGGCCTTGGCCTCCTGCATCGACCCGGCAGCCACGAGTTCCTCGAACGAGATGACCTCGGCCTTGATGAACCCCTTCTGGAAGTCGGTGTGGATCACCCCGGCCGCCTCCGGCGCGGTGTCGCCGGCGTGGATCGTCCATGCCCGGGCCTCCTTGGGTCCTGCGGTGAGGAACGTCTGCAGCCCGAGCGTCGCGAACCCGACCCGGGCCAGTGCCTGTATGCCGGACTCCAGCTGTCCGATGGACTGCAGGAGGTCGAGCGCCTCGGCCTCGGGCAGTTCACTGAGGTCCGCCTCCACCTGCGCGTCGAGGAAAACCGCCTCGGCGGGCGCGACGAGTTCGGTCATCCTGGTGCGGAACCCTTCGTCGCCGAGTTCCTCCTCGTCGCAGTTGATGACGTAGAGGAACGGCTTGTTCGTCAGCAGGAACAACTCCCGCAAGGGTTCCGGATCCACCCCGGCGGAGAACAGGGTGTGGCCCTCCTCGAGGAGGGACTGCGCCTGCTGCGCCGCGGCCACCACGGCTGCCCGGTCCTTGTTCATCCGGGCCTCCTTCTCCAGGCGCGGAAGAGCCTTCTCGAGGGTCTGCAGGTCGGCCAGGATCAGTTCGGTGTTGATGGTCTCCATGTCTTCGGCCGGCGACACCCGCCCTTCGACATGCACCACGTCCGGATCGTGGAACGCGCGCAGCACCTGACAGATCGCGTCGGACTCCCGGATGTGTGACAGGAACTTGTTGCCCAGTCCCTGCCCCTCACTGGCGCCGCGGACGATCCCGGCGATGTCGACGAACTGCACCGTGGCCGGGACGATCTTCGTGGAGCCGAACACGACGGCGAGCTTCTGCAGGCGGGGTCGGGGACGCCCACGACGCCGACGTTGGGCTCGATGGTCGCGAACGGGTAGTTGGCCGCCAGCGCGCCGGCCTTGGTCAAGGCGTTGAACAAGGTGGACTTGCCCACGTTGGGCAGGCCGACGATTCCGATGGTCAGGGACACCACTGAAGTGTAGAGAGCCAACACGCATGTCACACCCATCGGGCAGGGTGCGACCATGATCTCCATCGCCCCCGTGTGGCTGCTACTCATCGCCGGTCTGATCGCCATCGCCGTGTACGTGGCATACCGGCTCGGCTCCGCGTCGGCACGCACCCGGGTCGCCGAACTCGAGGGCCGCTGCCAGGCTCTCACCGAGCAGGTCCAGGACCGCGGCACCCTCGACGCCACGCTGCAACCACTGCGGCTGGCGATGACCGGGCTGTCCCAGCAGGTCGATGCCGCTGAGCGGGCCCGGGTGGCGTCCCTGTCCGGCCTGTCCGAGCAGGTTCTGTCCGTCGGTCGGCAGGTCGGCGAGGCGACCTCGGACGTCGCGTTCCAGGCCCGGCGCATCACTGAGGCGCTGTCGCGCACCCAGCACCAGGGCACATGGGGTGAGATGCAACTGCGCCGACTGGTGGAGGCCGCGGGCATGCTCGATCACGTCCACTTCGTCGAGCAGCACACAGTCGCCGATGACGACGGCTCCCTGCGCCCGGACATGCTCATCGACCTCGCCGCCGGTCGCCGGGTGGTGGTGGACGCGAAGGTCTCCCTCGACGCCTTCCTGGACCCCGAAGCCGACGAGCAGACCACTGCCGCCCGGCATGCCGCGGCCGTCGCGGGCCATGTGGCCCGCCTGTCGAGCAAGAAGTACTGGAAGGCGGTCGGCACGCCGGAATTCGTCATCCTGTTCCTGCCCGCCGAGCACATGCTGGGGGTTGCGCTGCGGGAACGCCCCGACCTTCTGCAGACTGCCTTCCAGCGCAAGGTGGTCCTGGCCACCCCGACCACCCTCATGGCCACCCTGAGCAGCATCTCGTGGGCCTGGCAGCAGTCGGCCATGGCCGACCAGTCCCGGGAGATCCTCCGTGCCGGGCGCCAGGTGCAAGAGCGCCTGCTCACCATGGCCGGCCACCTCGAGCGACTGGGCAAGGACCTGACCGGGGCCGTCGGCAGTTACAACCTGTTTGTCGGGTCGCTGGAGACCCGCGTGCTGCCATCCGCACGCCGACTGGCCCGGCTCACCGCGACGGACAGCGACCCCATCGGCGTGGCTGAGGTGGACGTGCGCCCCCGCACAGTCGCTGTACAGGCCGAAGACCTGATGCGGGACACCGGGTAGCGTTGCACGGCCAACCCGGCTCCTCGGGTTACCGTTGACCGGTGAGCACCAAGGAGCCGACCGTCACGGCCAGCCCGGTCGGGGTGTCGGTCGCGATGACGCCTGAGCAGCCCGCCCCTGCCGATACCGTGGCCGATGTGAGCGCGATCCCGCAGCCCGCCGGGCAGGAGGATCGCAGCGGTCTGGGTGTGGGGCTCATGGTGCTGCTGGTGTTCACCGTGACCATCCTGAGCGCACTGGCCGACACCGCCATCAACGGCAGCATCACCTACCTCACGGGTGCGGTGTTCGTGGTGATCTCTGTCATCGCGGCCGCCACCGTGGGTTATCGGGACCTCTCCACCGCGATCATCACCCCACCACTGGCCTACTTCACGGCCATCGCCATCGCCGGTCAGCCGGACCTGCTCAACGGCAACCGGGACAACCTGCTGATCCGGGAAGGTGCGATGGTGATCGCTGGTCTGGCCTACAGCGCACCGTGGATCTTCGCGGGGACCGGCGCTTCGGCATTGATCGTGATCGTGCGGCGCTGGATGCTGCACCGCTGATCGTCAGCGTGCCGCTGCCTTGATGTCGCGGCGCAACTCCGGCGGCAGGGCGAAGATCAGGCTCTCCTCGACCGTGGTCACGACCTCGACCTCGTCGAAGCCGAACGCGTCGAGGGCCTCGAGTACCTGCTCGACGAGCGTTTCCGGAACGCTGGCACCGGAGGTCAGCCCGACAGTGCTGCACCCGTCGAACCACTCCTGCTGGAGCTGGCTGGCGTCGTCTATGCGGTGGGCCTGCGCCCCGGCCTCCCGCGCGACTTCGGCCAGGCGCACGGAGTTGCTGGAGTTCTCCGAGCCCACCACGATTACGACGTCGCATTGCGGAGCGACCACTTTGACCGCGGCCTGTCGGTTCTGCGTGGCGTAGCAGATGTCATCACTGGGGGGATCGATCAGCAGGGGCAGGCGCTCACGCAACCGGTCAACCGTCTGCATCGTCTCGTCCACCGAGAGGGTGGTCTGGGACAGCCATGCGACCGGACGCTGCGGATCCACCTCGATGGTGTCGGCGGCTTCCGGGGAGTCGACGATGGTGATCGCCTGCGGCGCCTCCCCGGCCGTCCCCTCCACCTCCTCGTGGCCCTCGTGGCCGATGAGCAGGATCTGGTACCCGGACTCGGCGAAACGCTTGGCCTCGTTGTGGACCTTCGTCACCAACGGGCAGGTGGCGTCGATGGTCAGTAGGTTCCGGCGTTGCGCCTCGTCGTGCACGCTGGGGGCGACGCCGTGAGCGCTGAACACCAGGCGCGATCCGGGCGGGACCTCGTCTGTCTCGTCGACGAAGATCGCCCCCCGCCGCTCCAAGTCGGCTACGACGTGGACGTTGTGGACGATCTGCTTGCGCACATAGATCGGCGGCCCGTACAACTTCAGGGCCTTCTCCACCGTAACGACGGCACGCTCCACCCCGGCGCAGTAGCCGCGGGGTGCCGCCAGCAGAATCTTACCCACCATTCAATGCTACGTGGACTCTTCGATGTGCGCCTTCGCCGCCTCCAGTCGGTTCTCCACCTGCCCGAGCAGGACGTCGCAGTGCGCCGCCAGCGCCTCACCGCGCTCCCACAGTTCCACCGACTCCTGCAGACTGACGTTGCCGTCCTCCAGTCGCCGCACGATCCGCTCCAGCTCGTCGCGTGCCGCCTCGAAGGTCAACGGTTCCGGCGTCTCATCGCTCATGGCTGCTCCTCCACAAATGCCTCGAAGTGTCCTGCCTGCACGCGCACGTGAATGCGCCCGCCGGGCTCTGGTGGCTGGCGCACGATGCGGCCGTCCGGATCGGTCACCAGCGCGTAGCCCCGGTCGAGAGTCGCCTGCGGCGACAGTGCCCGCAGTTGCAGGTCGAGGCTGGCCAGGTCGACGCGCTGCCGCTCCGCCAGGCGGCTCACCGCGGGCAGCAACCGCTCCCGGCAGCGCTGCAGACGGGCCCGCGGTTCGACGAGGATGACATGGGGATCCTGCAGGACGCGCCGCTGTCGCCACGCCTCAAGCCATCGCCGCTCGTGGCCCGCCCTAGCCGCCATCAGCGTGCGCAGCCGCCTGCGCAGCGTGTCGATGTTGGCCGCCACTTCGGCCACATCCGGCACCGCCAGCGTGGCCGCGTGCGTGGGCGTGGCCGCTCGCGCGTCAGCCACGTCGTCGAGGATCGGCCGGTCGGCCTCGTGCCCGATCGCGCTGATCACCGGCGTGAACAAGCGAGCGACCGTGCGTACCAGCCCCTCGTCGGAGAACGGCAGGAGGTCCTCCAGCGAACCGCCGCCACGGGTGACGATGATCACGTCCACCTCCGTGTGGGCCTCGAGGTCCAGCAGTGCCGCCGTCACCTGGGGCACCGCTGCGCGGCCCTGGACAGCAACCTCACGCACCTCCAGCCGGATGGTCGGGAACCGAGCCAGAGCAATACGGCGCACGTCCTTGAGGGCATCGCTGTCGCGGCCGGTGACGACGCCCACCGCGCGTGGGATCAGGGGGCGCCGGCGCTTGCGGTGCGCGGCGAACAGGCCCTCCTCCGCCAGCAGTCGTCGCCGGCGTTCGATCTCGGCCAACAGGTCCCCGAGCCCGGCCAGGTGGATCTCGCTGGCCCGCAGCAGGACCCTGGTCTGCTTGGTCACGTGCGGTCGTACGAGCAGCACCACCCGGTCGCCCTCCACCGGAGTGCGCGGCAGGTCCGCGAAGTTGCGCGGGTGGATCATCACATCCGCACTGGTCTCGCCGAGGTCGTCGCGCAGCGTGAAGAAGGTCTGGTTGCCCGTGGCGCGGATCTTGGAGATCTCCCCCGTGACCCACACCTGACCCAGCTTCCCCACCCAGTCCTGGAACTGCTTGAGCATGACGCGCAGCGGCCATGGCTGCTCCAGGGTGGGCGCGGTCACGAGGACAGTCTGCTGGCGAAGTCGGCGAGTTGTTCGTACGACACGGTGCCCGTCACGACGACCGTGGATCCGTCCATCGAGGTCACGAGCGAACGCTGGTCGTCGGTCGTGTACTGCCGCCACTGACGCCCCGAGATGATTCGCTCACCATCCGGGCGTCCTCGCAGCGTCTGATCAGCGACGAACTCCCCGGCGTCCCCATCTGTCTGGGCGAGCGCGACGTACTGGTCCTCGGGCGTGACATAGCCCAGGAACCAGGTGGTGGTGTTCTCGTCACCGTCGAAGCGCGCCGAGGTGGCTCGCCACTGCGCCGACAGGCCAGTGGGCGCCTGAACCGGGTAGTCGGCCTGCTCGCGAGCCGCAGTCAGTGCCGGCACCGGGTCGACCGTGCGCACCGGGTCCGGCGCGGGTCGCCACACGACAGCAAACAAGAAGGCCACGAAGGCCCCGACGACCAACAGACTCAGCACGAGGTCCCGCAGGCCGCGCTGGGTGCGTTCCGAACTCATGACCCCATTCCACCAGCCTGCGAGGAAGTCGGCGAAGGCTGCGGGTCCGGTCTCGGTGGCTTGGGCTTGGGTTGGGGTTTCGCCGCGTCGAACAGCCAACCGGTGAAGGGCACCCGGCAGGACGGGATCGTGCGGAACTCGTAACCCCGCTGGCGGAGTTCGGGAATGATCCGCTTCACCGCGCTGATGGTTGCCAGGCGGGGGCCCCCGCCGTCGTGCAGCAGCACGATGGACCTGTTGCGCACGTGTGTCAGCACGTGCGTGGTGATGTAGGCGGAGTCCTGGTGGGCCCAGTCCTGCGGATCCACGGTCCACAGGACCTGCTTGAGTCCCAGGCCGCGGGCCACGGCGGTCACCGTAGAACTGGTGGCACCGTACGGCGGACGCAGACAACTACCTCCGGCAGCGCCCAGCAGCCGCTGCGTCGATGCGATCTGACGATGGATGCCCGCCGGGTCGAGGAGGGTCAGGTCCGCGTGCGACCACGTATGGTTGCCCACCGCATGACCAGCCAGCCACAGCCGCGTCGCCTGTCCGGGATCGGCGGCCAGCGACTGGCCCACCAGGAAGAACGTCGCCGGGACCTGCTCGCGGGCCAGCAGTCTCAACAGGCGCGGGTCGTTGCCCGCGTTCGGCCCGTCGTCGAAGGTCAGGTAGACGATCTTGGGTTCCTTCACCGCCTGCGCCGGAGGCGCGACGACCAGCGCTGACAGTGCCACGGTCAGGGCGGCGAACACCGCCGACACCGTGAGAGAACCCCGTGAGCGCACACCTCAAGTCTGGCACGCGGATCCGCCATCGCAGCCATGTCGGGCTGCCTGTGGACGGGTCTAGGCTGGGAGCATGCCGGACTTCCACTACGTCGACATGCTCCCCCGCGGCGAGGACGAGACTCCGTACCGCCTGATCACCACCGAGGGCGTGGAGGTCGTGGACCTGGCCGGCCAGCGGTTCCTGCGCGTGGCGCCCGAGACACTGCGCCAGCTCACGTTCGCGGCGATGCGGGACATCCAGCACCTGCTGCGTCCTGGTCATCTGCAGCAGTTGCGTAACATCCTCGACGACCCCGAGGCCTCCCCCAACGACCGCTTCGTGGCCCTGGATCTCCTGCGCAACGCCAATATTGCTGCCGGTGGCGTGCTGCCCATGTGCCAGGACACCGGCACTGCGATCATCTCCGGCAAGCGCGGCCAGCGGGTGCTCACCGACGGCCCGGACGAACTCGCCCTGAGCCAGGGGGTCTACGACGCCTACCAGCAGTTGAACCTTCGGTACTCGCAGATGAGCCCCTTGAGCATGTGGGACGAGGTGAACACGGGAACCAACCTGCCCGCGCAGATCGAGATCGGTGCGGACACCAAGCCCGGCCACGAATTGCAGTACGAGTTGTTCTACATGGCCAAGGGCGGGGGCAGCGCCAACAAGTCGTACCTGTTCCAGGAGACGAAGGCCGTGCTCAACCCCGAGACGTTCCGCACCTTCCTTGACTCCTCGCTGCGCGCTCTGGGCACCGCCGCCTGCCCCCCGTACCACCTCGGCGTGGTGGTGGGCGGGACAAGTGCAGAGTTCGCGCTCAAGACGGCCAAGTACGCCTCCGCGCGGTACTACGACAACCTGCCGACCCACGGCGGCCCGGACGGCAATGGCTACCGGGACCTCGACCTGGAGCAGGCGATCCTCGAGCAGACCCGCGAGTTCGGCATCGGGGCGCAGTTCGGCGGGAAGTACTTCTGCCATGACGTGCGGGTGATCCGGCTGCCGCGCCACGGCGCGAGCGCACCCATCGCGATCGCCGTCAGTTGTTCCGCCGACCGGCAGGCCCTCGCGAAGATCACCCCCGAGGGTGCCTTCCTCGAGGTGCTCGAGCGTGACCCTGCGCGCTACCTGCCGGAGGTGACCGACGACCATCTCGACGACGACGTCGTGGCGATCGACCTCAACCGCCCCATGCCCGAAGTGCTCGCGGACCTGCACCGACTGCCGGTCAAGACGCGGGTGAGCCTGACCGGCACGCTGGTGGTGGCGCGTGACATCGCCCACGCGCGGATCAAGGATCTGCTCGACACCGGTCATCCGATGCCCCAGTACATGAAGGACCACCCGGTCTACTACGCCGGACCCGCGAAGACCCCCCCGGGCTACGCGTCCGGTTCGTTCGGGCCCACGACTGCCGGGCGCATGGACTCCTACGTCGATCAGTTCCAGAAGGCCGGTGGATCGATGGTGATGCTGGCCAAGGGCAACCGGTCGAAGCAGGTCACGGATGCCTGCCAGAACAACGGTGGTTTCTACCTCGGGTCCATCGGCGGGCCGGCCGCCCGGCTCGCCCAGGACTGCATCCGGAAGGTGGAGGTGCTGGACTTCCCGGAGCACGGGATGGAGGCGGTCTGGCGCATCGAAGTGGAGGACTTCCCGGCGTTCGTCGTGGTCGATGACAAAGGCAACGACTTCTTCGCGGAGACGATGCGGCCCATCGCCACCCGCATCCCGGTGGGTCCGCCCAAGGACTGACACGCCGGCCGCTGGCCCGCGCACAAGGTGGCCCGCGCTCAGGGTGGGAGAGACACCTCAAGCGGGGAGCGATTCTGCACGGTTGGATCCCTCCCGCCCGTACCTTTCACCAACGCCCTGATTCCCGCGCACAAGGTGGGCCCCGCGCACTGCGGCGCCGCACAAGCCGCGAGGGCCCACAAGACGCCTCGCGCTCAAGGCGGGAGAGACACCTCAAGCACGGGGAGCGATTCTGCACGGTTGGATCCCTCCCGCCGTACCTTTCACCAACGCCCTGATTTCCCGCGCGCGCGCACAGGGTGGCCCGCGCGCACTGCGGCGCCGCCACAAGACGCCTCGCGCTCAAGGCGGGAGAGACACCTCAAGCGGGGAGCGATTCTGCACGGTTGGATCTCTCCCGCCCGTACCTTTCACCAACGCCCTGATTTCCCGCGCACGGCCGCGCCGGTCGAGCCCCAGAACGACGACGACCCCCGCGGCTCATACCCGCGGGGGTCGATCACGTCAGAGGAAGGTCAGTACCAGCCCTTGCGCAGCCATGCGTTCCAGGCGCCGTTCGGAGTGCCGTAGCGGCCCTTGATGTAGGACAGACCCCACTTGATCTGCGTCTCGGGGTTGCTGTGCCAGTTCTTGCCGTGGGTGCGCATCTTGGACCCGGGCAGGGCCTGCGGGATGCCGTGGGCCCCGGACGACCCATTGTGGGCGCGCTGGTTCCAGCCGGACTCGTGGTTCCACAACTTGATGAGGCTGCGGCGCTGCTTCGGGCCCCAGCCGTACTTGTACTGCATGTACTGCGTCGCGTACCACTGGTTGTACTTGACCGAACCGAACCGGTACGGGGCGCGGCTGCGCGACGGGGCCTTGATGCGGTCGGCCCGGTCGTCCTTGCTCACGGCAGTCGCGGACGAGGTGCTGACGTGAGGGGTCGCGAGGGCCTGCGCGCTGAAGCCGCTGAGCAGCAGCGGGATGCTGGCGGCAACCACAGTGGCGCGGGTCGTGTGCGAATTCATGCGGGGGATCTCCAGGTGACTCGGGTTGTGCACCCGGGTCATGCCCCTGCGTCTGACCAGAGAATCGTGAGCCGGGTCACACCGGTCAGTACCAGTGGTGCCGCTGCCAGAAGGCCCAGGCCTTCACCGGGGTGCCGTAGCGGCCGCGGATGTAGTCCAAGCCCCAGTCGATCTGGGTCTCGGGGTTGGTCCGGTAGTCACTGCCGTGGGTGCGCATCTTGGACGCGGGCAACGACTGCGGAATGCCCCACGCCCCCGATGACCGGTTGACCGCCTTGTGGTTCCATCCCGACTCGTGGATCCAGAGGGTCTTCAGTGCCTTGAACTGCCGCGGGCCCCAACCGAAACGGATCATGGCCGCCTGCTTGGCGTACCACTGCGAGTAGGCGACGGTCCCGAAGCGGGCTGGTGCCTGTGACCGGCTCGGCCGCGGCAAATCGGGTCGCGTGGCGGCGTGGGCGGCCACGGGCGAGGCCACCATCAGGGCGGCTGTGATGCCGGCGGCGATACGGGGGGTGATCATGCGAACCCATCGGTCGGGCGACCCGGATCGAGGGACGCGTGGTGGACCCGTTGGTCACTGCCCCCGTACGGCCGGCTCGATCCACCGGTTGTGCCGCCAGGGTGTCAGCGCGACCTGCGTGCTGGACGCCGGGTTGTGGCGTTCACCTCCACTGTGTCCAGGGACGACCCGCCAACACGGCCGCGATTTGCGTGACATATGTCACTTCCGACCGATGGAATCGGGCGAATCAGGCAGTTGCGACAACTGGATCAGTACCAGCCGCGGCTGTGAGACGACGCGAGAGCCGCTGCTGGGGCACCGTAGACCGACTTGATGTAGGACAGGCCCCACTTGATCTGCGTCTCCGGGTTCGTCGCCCAGTCGCTGCCGAAGGAGGCCATCTTCGACCCCGGCAACGACTGCGGGATGCCGTGCGCGCCGGAGGAGGGGTTGTGCGCGTGCTGGCTCCAACCCGACTCCCGCTGCCACAGCTGTTCCAGTGCTGAGAACTGGTCGGCGCCCCATCCGTACTTCTGCTGCATGTACATCCGGGCGAACCACTTGTTGTACGCGACGGTCCCGAAGCGGTGGGGAGATGAACTGCGCGAAGCCCGGTCGTAGCGGTCGGCGTGCGACGCTGCCCCCCGCCACACCTTCGTGGGAGGAATCACAGCAGGGGTCTTGTCCTGGTCGGACGCTGGGACGGCGGCCGCTGCGGTAGCCGATACGCCGTGGGTGGACGCAGCAGGGGCACTCTGCGAGGCCAGCAGCAGCATGGCTGCCGGTACCGATACTGCCACTGCGCCGATCAGGACGCGGGTCACGCGTGCGGGCATGGACAACCTCCAGAGGGATCTGTCGGTTACATGCCCTGCGTCCAGCGGACGCAAGCGTGAGTAGCGTCACACACCCGTCACAGCGCGTGGTCCTCCAGCAGTTCGGTGACCAAGGCCGCGATGGGTGAGCGCTCGGAGCGGGTCAGCGTGATGTGGGCGAACAGCGGGTGGCCCTTGAGCCTTTCGACCACTGCCACCACCCCGTCGTGACGCCCGACCCGCAGGTTGTCGCGCTGGGCCACATCGTGGGTGAGCACGACTCGCGAGTCGCGGCCGATCCGGCTGAGCACCGTGAGCAGCACGTTGCGCTCGAGGGACTGTGCCTCGTCGACGATCACGAAGGCGTCGTGCAGTGAGCGCCCGCGGATGTGGGTCAGCGGCAGCACTTCCAGCATGTCGCGGTCGACGATCTCATCGACCACCTCCTGGGTGGTCACCGCCTGCAAGGTGTCGTGGACGGCCTGGGCCCACGGGCCCATCTTGTCGTGCTCGGTCCCGGGCAGGTAGCCGAGTTCCTGGCCACCTACGGCGTAGAGGGGCCGGAACACCACGACTTTGCGGTGCTGGCGACGCTCGAGGACCGCCTCCAGCCCGGCGGACAGGGCCAGCGCGCTCTTGCCGGTGCCGGCACGTCCTCCGAGCGACACGATGCCGATCGAGTGATCGAGCAGCAGGTCCAGGGCGATGCGCTGCTCGGCGCTGCGCCCGTGCAGGCCGAAGGCCTCCCGGTCGCCGCGCACCAGGCGCACCTGCTTCCCCTCGGTCACCCTCCCCAGAGCCGAACCGGACTCGCTGGTCAGGATGAGGCCCGTGTGGCACGCCAGGTCGCGGGCTTCATCGAGGTCGGCCATCTCGCCCCGGTAGAGGTCGTCGAGCCACGACTGGCTCACGTCGAGTTCCTCGATGCCGCTCCACTCACTGGTCGAGGCCAGCTCAGCGCGATACTCCTCGGCGATCAGGCCCACCGCCGAGGCCTTCACACGCAGCGGGAGGTCCTTGGAGACCACCACGACGTGATGCCCTTCGGCGGCCAGGTTGCGCGCCACCGCCAGGATTCGGGTGTCGTTGTCCCCGATCTGGAACCCACTGGGCAGGATCGACGGATCGGCGTGGTTGAGTTCCACCCGCAACGTCCCCCCGCTGTCCAGCGGCACCGGTTCGTCGAGCCGGCCGGCCGCCACCCGCAGGTCGTCGAGCAGCCGCAGTGCGGTCCGCGCGAAGTACCCCAGTTCGGGGTGGGTTCGCTTGCCCTCGAGTTCGGTGATCACTATCGCCGGTATCACCACCTCGTGTTCGTCGAACCGCCAGATGCAGTGGGGGTCCGACAGCAGAACGCTGGTGTCCAGGACGTAGGTACGGAAGGGGTGGTCATAGGGCACGCTGGGGCCTCCGTTCCACCGGAGCCCGGCGCGGGTCCGGTATGCGCCTGACCTTAGGCCGCGGGGCTGTCCGCCGCGAGCACGCCACGCCGACGGCGCCGGGCAATCGGCTGAACGGTCCTGCGGCCGCAGTGATCAACCGCCGAAGCGGCGCTGACGGTCGGCGTACGCACGCATCGCGCGCAGGAAGTCAACCCGCCGGAAGTCCGGCCAGTAGGCCTCGCAGAAGTAGAACTCCGAATGGGCGCTCTGCCAGAGTAAGAAACCGCTGAGCCGCTGCTCGCCGGAGGTGCGGATCACGAGGTCCGGATCGGGCTGGCCGCGGGTGTACAGGTGTTCAGCGATGTGTTCGGGCTCCAGCAACTGCGCGAGGTCGTCCAGCGACGTCCCGCGATCGGCGTGTTCGACCAGCAGGGACCGCACCGCGTCGACGACCTCCCGGCGCCCGCAGTAGCCCACGGCCACGTTGACGGTCATGCCGTTGATGTCGCGGGTGGCCGCATCGGCCTCCTTGAGGACATTGGCGGTCTGGTCGGGGAGCAGGTCCAGCGCCCCCACCGGGTGGATGTGCCACTGCCCTTCGGCGGCCAGCGCCTCGACGGTGTCCGTGATGATCCCGAGCAACTGGTCGAGTTCCTCGCGCGGCCGGGCGAGGTTGTCGGTGGACAACAGCCACAAGGTCACGACCTCGACGTCGACGGCGTCACACCACCGCAGGAACTCGGCGATCTTCTCCCCGCCGACCCGGTGACCGGCCGAGGCGGTGGTGCCCTGCAAGGAAGCCCAGCGTCGATTGCCGTCCAGGATCACACCGACGTGCCGGGGGATGCGGTCGGGGTCCAGGCCTGCCAGCAGACGGCGCTCGTACAGCGAGTACGCCACGTCGCGCAGGCCCATACCCACCTCCTCTGACCGCAGGGTACCCCGCAGCGTGAACCGCGGTCAGCGCCTGTGACCCGAATGTTGCCTAGAAGTCCAGGCCCTCGTCATCGTCCTCCTCCTGGTTTCGCTGGGGCCGTTTGCGGGTCTTGCCCGGACCGCGCAGGAGGAACTCGGCGGCGTCCACCACAGACACCGGATCGCAGCGTTTGCCGCGCAGGATGACCGCATCGGTGCCGACCTGCAGCGCCACCTTCGGCTTGTCCGTCGCGATGATCAGCGCCTTGCCGGCATCGCGCAGTGCCACCAGCCGATCGGGACAGGTGTGCCGGAACTCGGCGGTGCCCAGGGTCGCGGTGTGGTCGAACATGACCAGCGGCACGGGGGCGTGCATGGCGATGGCGAAGGCGATCTGACCGGCGTACTTGCGGCTCAGATCCGCCAGAGGCAGGTGCAGCATGGAGTCGACTGCCGCCATCCTCGCCACAGGGACGACCATCTGCTCGATCTCGTCGTCGTACAGGCCGTAGGTCCCGGCCAGCAGCCGGATCGTCTGCTCGACGGACAATTCGCGAAGCCACCGGCCCTGGGGACTGACCAGCAGCAGGCTCCGGTCCGGGCGCTGCACCGATCCCGTGTCCACGGGGAGGATGCCGGCCATCACCCGCAGCGCGGCGCTGGTGCGCACCGGGTCCCGGCTGACCAGCACCAGCGCCTGTCCCGGATCGACCTGGGCACGCAGACCCTGGAACACCCAGTAGACCTCGCGCTCGTGGGAGCCCATCATGCGCGGCACGCCCTTGATGATGCGCTTCTTCTTCCTGAGCCGGACACCTTCCATGCCGGCGTCGGTGAATGCCGCCAGCGTCATTCGATCCGCCGCACGTCGACGCCCTTGCCGTACACCATCCAGATGCCCAGGGCGAGGATCACCAGGATGACCCCGAAGGAGATGGCGTAGTTCTGCCACGACTGCAGGACCTCGGGCCACACACTGGCCCGGTAGAAGTCGAGCACCCCGTGGAAGGGGTTGAGGTACAGGTACGGCACCATCCACTCCGGGAAGTTCTTCTGCGACCACAGGATGGGACTGCCCCAGAAGAACGCGCGGGTCAGTACGGAGGCGAACACCTCGACATCCGGCCACCGCAGCGCGAGTCCGGCCTGGAAGAGCGCGAACCCGGTGCACAGGAGCAACTGCAGCACCATCGCGACCGGGAACAACGCGGTCCCCCAGGTCAGGCTCGCGCCGCCGACGAAGATGAAGATCAGGATGATCGGGATCGACGTGATGAACTCGAACATCCCCACCAGCACGATGCGCACCGGCCAGATGCCCGGGGTGAGCGGACTGGTCTGCAGCACATCGCCGAACCTGATGTACGCGCGCGGGCTCTTGCGGATGGTCTGGGACAGCCACGTGAACGGGTAGATGCCGGTGATGAGAAAGACGATGAAGGGCTGCAGACCGATGCCCCGGCCGCCGGCGAATATGAACGTGAACACCGCCCACATCAGCATGGCCATCAGGAACGGCTCGCCCAGCGTCCAGACGAAGCCCAGCCGGTAGCGGCGGTAGAGCGTCTTGAGGTCCTGCCGGACCATGAGCGCGATCGTCCGACGCCTGTCCGCAAGGCGCGTGAGGTCGGAGATCATGGCCCCGATGCTAGTTGTCCGCGCGCGCGGAACCGGCCCGGGACACCGCCGGTGACTGCGGATGGGCCGCCATGTAATCGCGAGCCCACCGCGTGGCCTTGTGCTCGGCGTAGAACGAGAAGAACGGGATGGTCCCGGCCAGCATCACCAGCAGCGTGCGGGGGAACACGTTCCACTTGCAGCGCAGCGACAGGTCCAGCACCGTGACCAGGTAGATCATGAACATCCAGCCGTGCACCGTCGCCACGGGCGTATGGATGTCGTAGAAGACCCGCAGCGGGATGTGCACGAAGACCAGCAACAGGAGCAGCACCCCCACGATGTAGGCCATGATCCGGTAACGCAGCAGGGAACCGGACATCACTCCACCATCTCTTCCTGATCGCGCTGGGCTTCGATGGTGCGCTGGTCCTTCATCACCCGCAACCAGAACCACCACACGAAGCCGATGAAGACGATCCACTGCACGGCGTAGGCCGCGTTCTGCCAGTCCAGCTCCAACTGGCGCTGGGCGACGTCCCACTGCCAGCCGGCGAGCCGGACGAAGACCACCGTGACCACCAGGCAGAGCACGTGCCAGGGGATCCAACGGGGCTGCAGGATGAAGCGGATCATCAGCTCGCTACTGGCTTGTCGGGGTCGTCCGGTCCGGCGTCCTCAGGGAAGTCCACCCGCCGCAGTTGCTTGCGCATCGAGCGCATCAGGAACACCCCGGCGATCAGGAGGAAGACGAATACCGCCAGGGCACCTAAGCCGGGCCCGACCTCGCTGGGGTCGGGCAGTTCGCCTTCGACGGCGGGGATGACGAGCACGTTCCGAGTCTACGACGCGGTCGTGGCACGCCTGCGGCCGCTCAGCGCAGCCCGGCGAACAGGTCGTCCTCGGGGCCGTCGAACGGCAGCACGCTCAGCGCGAGTTCGAAGTCCTCTGTGGGCCACACCTCCCGCGCCACGTCGGCCGGCAGCGCGAACCAGTGCCCGGAGGGGTCGATCTGGGTGGCATGGGCCTTCAGGGCGGCGTCGCGTACCTCGAAGTACTCCGCGCACCGCACCCTGGTCGTCACGCGGCGACTGTCGTCAGGTCGTTCGAGGAGGTCGTCGATCCAGTGCGCGTAGGGCGACTCCAAGCCGCGCTCGACGGCGGCCTGGTGCAGGGCCAGGACCTTCCGCTTGTGGAACGTCTGGTGGTAGTAGACCTTGCTCACCTGCCACAACGGTGCCGCCTGCGCCACTGCCGCCATGGTCACCTCGTGGGTGCGGATGTGGTCGGGGTGCGGATAGCCGCCGTTCTCGTCGTACGTGGTGATCACGTGCGGCCGGAACTCAAGAATCTGTTCGACCAGGGGGGCGGTGGCCTCGTCCAGATCGAGCGCCGCGAAGCACCCGTCGGGCAACGGCGGGGGCGGGTCGCCCTCGGGGAATCCGGAATCGACGAAACCGAGCCAGGCGTGCTCCACACCGAGGATCTGCGCGGCGCGGGCCATCTCCTCCCGCCGGATCTCGGCCAGGTGTTGCGGGTCGATCTCGAGGCCCGGGTTGAGCACATCGCCGCGCTCACCGCCGGTGCAGGTCACCACCTTGACCCGAACGCCCTCGGCCACGTACTTGGCGGTGCTCGCCGCGCCCTTGCTGGCCTCGTCGTCCGGGTGAGCGTGCACGTGCATCAAGCGCAGGCCGGTGTCCACGCGACCACGATACGCACATCCGCACTGCGGCCTGCGCCAACCGGGGTGCGCTTCCGCGGCGATTCTGGGCACTATTGTCTTTTCATCGGCCCTCCGGACGCCCCACGCGCCGGTGGGCCGCCGTATCGATGAGGAGATGCGACGTGACCGAGCAGAAGGTCCACTGGCTGACCCAGGAAGCCTACGACCGGCTGACCGAGGAGCTCACCGAGCGCACCGAAGTGACGCGCCCCAAGATCAGCAAGGCCATCGAGATCGCACGCGAAGAGGGCGACCTTCGCGAGAACGGCGGGTACCACGCTGCCAAGGAGGACCAGGGCCGCAACGAGCAACGCATCCGCGAGCTCAAGCACCTGCTGCAGCACGCCCAGATCGGGCGCCCGGACGATGTGGCCGAAGGAGCCGTGAGCCACGGCTCCACCGTGACCATCGAGTTCCCGGGCGGGGATCAGGAGATGATGCTGGTGGCCTCCCGCGAGGAGAAGGCCCACACGGACTTGGAGATCTGCTCCCCCGAGTCACCCCTGGGCAAGGCCCTGCTGGGACAACACGCCGGCACGAAGGTCGACTACGAACTGCCCAACGGGCGCACCATGACGGTCACCATCGTCGAAGTGCACGACTGATCGTCATTGCACGACGGGCAGGCCCTGGCTCTGCCACGCGACGATGCCTCCGTCGAGGTCCTGCGCCTTCGTGAACCCGGCCTGTTCCATCTGGTCCAGAGCCACCTTTGAGCGGTTCGCGCTGCGGCAGTACACGGCGTAGGTCGCATTCGGGTCGAGTTGGGACAGCCCCTGGGCGAACGTCGGCGATTCGACGTCGAGGTTCACCGCATCCGGTAAGTGCCCGGACGCGTACTCAGCGGGCGTGCGGACATCGAGGGTCACCACCCCGGCCTCCTGCGTGAGTGCCTGGAAATCCGACGGCGACAGGCTCGTGGCCGTGCCGGAAGAACAGGCGGTCAGGGTCAGCGCGAACAGCGCCATGATGGCAAGCAGCAATCTCCGCATGCCCACAAGCATACCCCCCTAGGGTACTTGTCCCCAAGTCAGCCCACGGAGATGGCGAAGCCGCGGGCCTGCAGCCCGGTCACCAGTTCCCCGGCGTGCTCCGGCCCCTTGACCTCCACCTCCACGATGACGTCACACTCATCGACGCGCAGCCGCGGATCGGTGCGGCTGTGCGAGACGGTGGCGATGTTGGCCTGATGCTCGGCCACCGCGGCCAGCAACGCCTCAAGGTGACCGGGCAGATCGGGGATCCTTGCGGAGATCACCATGTAGCGGCCCGCCGCGACCAGACCGCGCTGCACGATCCGCAGGAGCAGCAGCGGATCCACGTTCCCGCCGGAGAGGGTCACCATCACCGGCGGCTCGAACAACTCGGGCTCGACGAGAACCGCGGCCAACGCTGCAGCCCCGGCAGGCTCGACAACCAGTTTGCTGCGCTCGAGGCACATGACCACCGCCCGGGCGATCTGCTCGTCGTCCACGGTCCGGAAGCTGACCCCGGCATCAGCGATGATCCCGAAGGGCAGATCACCGGGCCTGGCCACGGCGATCCCATCGGCCATCGTGTTCATGCTGGTCAGCGGGATCGGACGTCCGGCCGCCCGCGACGGCGGGTAGGACGCCGCGTCACGGGACTGCACCCCCACCACTCGCGCGGCAGGGGCGCCATCGGCCAGACCGAGGCAAACGCCCGCCAGCAGGCCCCCGCCGCCGGTGCACACGACCACGGTGCGGACCTCCGGATGCTGCTCGGCGATCTCCCGGCCGACCGTGGCCTGCCCGGCGACGATGTCGGGATGGTCGAAGGGGTGGATGAGCACCGCGCCCGTGCGGTCGCTGTGGGCCCGCGCGGCGGTCAGCGCCTCGTCCACCGTGTGCCCGGAGAACTCCACCGTGGCGCCGTAGGCGACGGTCGCCTGGATCTTGGGCAGGGTCGCACCCTCTGGCATGAACACCGTCGACTTCACCCCGAGCAACTGCGCCGCCAGCGCCACCCCCTGCGCGTGGTTGCCCGCGCTCGCAGCGACTACGCCCCTGGTCCGTTCCTCAGGACTCAGCAACGAGATGCGGTTGTAGGCACCGCGGATCTTGAACGATCCGGTGCGCTGCAGGTTCTCGCACTTGAGGTACACCGGGCCGCCCACGATGTCGCTGAGCCAGCGGGCGGGGACCGCGGGAGTGCGGAACGCCACCCCGGCGAGCCTGGCCTGGGCCGCAGTCACGGCGCCGGCGTCGATCACAGCAGACCCTCGTCCGGCGGTTGAGCCAGTTCGGCCAACATCTTGTGGACCTCGCGGGTCATCGGGTCCGCTTCAGCGATCTGCTGCGGGCGCACCGCCGTGTGGTGACCGACCATCGCCCGCGGACCGCCTCCGAACGCGATGACGGTGGCTGTCTGGTAGTTCAGGCAGATCCGGCCACCCATGGGGGCGAGTTCCGCCTCGGCGAAGAAGCCGGTGACCGGCACGGCGAGCCGGCCGTGCGCCACGGCGGCATCGTGATCGCGCGTGCCGAACATGAAACGGCCGCGCGCGGTGGACGAGAACATCAGCGCTCCCTCCAGCCGCGACCCCATCCGCGCGGCGACGCCCTCCAGCATCACGTTGAGGTCCTCGTCGGCGGCGATCTCGTCACGGACGTGGAACTGCACCGTGGCCCCCACCGGCACCGGAGCGACCATCTGCAGCGCCCCCCGCTCCCCCTCCGCCGGCTGGAACTCGTGGATGACGAAGTCCCCCATCCGGGGATCGACGGAATCCACCGCAACTCCGAGTTGCATGCCGGCCAAAGCCAGGTCGCGCTCCGGCTCGCCGAGCGATGCCACCACCTCCTGGGCCTGCAACGCAGCCGGCGTGCCGGCCAGCGACTTGAGCAGGAACCCCTCCGACTCTGTGACCGTCAGCACCGGGCCGACCGGTCGGCATGCCGGACTGGTGAGCGTCGTGACCTCGGCGTGCCCCCCGATCATCACACCAACCGCGCCGCGCTGATGGATGCGCCCGTCGAGCAGGAAACGTGTGGCCCGCGCCGGCGCTGGACCGGACGCTACAGCCCCCACCACCGGCAGGTCGTTGAGCAGGACGTCGGCGTGCGCGGCGAAATCGGTCGCGGGGAACGACCATGGATCGGTCAGCAGGATCGCGATGACGTCGTCCCGGCGCCGTCCGGGCAGCCCGACGATCTGGTGCCCCTCGGGGTCGGCCATGACTTCGAGGTGGAAGGAGCGTGCCCGCAGCCCCGGTAAGCGCGTTGCCCACACGGCCACCGCCGTCCCCTCATCCGTACCCCTGCCCGAAGCGATCACGCCGGCCGCCGAGGTGCCCAGGACCGTCGCGGACCCCAAATGGGTCTGGGCGCTGAGCAGTGCTTGTTCGGCGTCCTCGGCGTTGGCCGCAGCCACGAAGACGAACGCCAGGTTCGGGGTCGACCCGAGCTGGGTCAGCGCCTGGCGCACGGCCTTGCGCGCAAGCGCGGTCATGTCCGCCGGACCTGGTTCCGTCGCGACGGCCAAGCCTTCTCCTACCAGCCCCACCCCTGCATTCTGGCCGATGGCGCGGTGCCGGGGTCACACGGGCGACACGCACCCCGTGGCGACGGCGCGGACATGGGTAACCAGAGGCAACCTCGTTGACTGTCGCTACCCAACTTCCGCCGCGGTCAGCCACGCACCACCAGGCGCACCACGGAGTAGGCGGGTAGACCTCTTGCCACCGCCACCACCTTGTAACGCAGTCCGTCCATTCCCCTGCGGACGCGTCCGAGTCGCACCTGGCAATGCTGGGATTCCACCTCGCGCCACGCCTGCGCAGAGCGCCGTTTGGACCAGGTGCACCGACTGAAGACCCGGGGCGCCCGCAGGACGACGCGATCGCCGCGGGCGGCACGAACGCGCACCGCACCCCAGGACACCGGCGCCGACACGGGGCTCGTTTCCGGCCCGGGCTGGACCTGTGCGGGTTGGATGACGGGGCCGACCACCGCCTCGACGGCGCACAGCGCGCACACCAGGCCGGCGCCGGAGGCGACGTCGGGGCCTGGAACGTCGATGTCCGTGGCAGTACTGGTCAGAACCCCGGCGACGTCCAGGTCCGGATCGAGGGCGTAGAGCAGCGCTGCCACACCTGCGACGAAGGGGGCGGCCATGCTGCTGCCTGATTGATGGGCGTAGTGATTGCCGGGCAGCGCGGACAGGATCATCGTCCCCGGCGCGGCGAGGTCGACGTAGGTCCCCCGGCTCGAGAATGATGCCACGGCCTTCTGCGGAGTGGCCGCGGCCACTGCCGTCACACCCTCGAACGCCGCGGGATAGTCCGGAACGGCCCCGGGACCGCTGTTGCCCGCAGCGACGACGATCGCGACGCCGTGCTCCCCCGCGTACTCCACTGCGGCCGCCTGGGCCTGACTGGGGACCGGCCCACCGAGACTGAGGTTGATCACCTGGGCGCCGTGGTCCACGGCCCACACGATGCCTTCTGCAACATCGCCGGCATACCCGGCGCCGTCAGCATCGAGCACGCGGATGGGCAGGATCCTGGCTTGCGGTGCCACTCCGACCCCTCCGGCGCCGTTGTCCGCCGCGGCGATGATCGCCGCCACGTGGGTCCCGTGGCCGTTGAGGTCGGAGGACTCCGCCGAGGTCCGGCGACCCATGAGGTCCACACCCGGCAGGACCTGCCCTGCGAGGTCCTCATGACCGGCGTCCACACCGGTGTCCACGACGGCGACCGTGACGCCGGCCCCCCGCGTTGCGAGCCACGCGGCTGGCGCCTGCACGGACATCACGCCCCACTGGTCGGAGACGTTGGGGTCCTGCGCGGCGCTGACCGGGGCGTCCATTTCGACACTGCGCACCGCAGGGTCGGCCAGGCCGGCCGCAACCTCGGCCAGTGCGTCGCGGCGGCCGCTGACCGGCTCCACGGCGATGTCCAGCCCACCTGATCCCGTCTTCATCACCGTGACGACCCGTCCCGCCTCCCCGGCTCCCAGGTCCCCCACGATCCTGGCGGCGTCGCCGTTCTCCGCGGACGCCGGGGCCGTCAGCGCCGCGAGCAGCGCACACGCACCCACCAGTGCCGCGTGACGCGCTGCGCGAACCATGGACGTCCTCCATGTGTTTCATCGGCATGCGCGAACCCCCACCTGAAACCGGCGGGAATGCCTGCGTCAGTGATATCGTTAGCAGAAGTAATGAGTATTGTTAATGACTTCATCCCGCAGAGGGAGACGCATGCCGACCGAAGCCCCGGACCTGCGGATAGCGATCATGCGGCTCGCGCGACGCCTGCGCAACCAGCGCGCCGACGACACGATGACGGCCAGCCAGATGGCGGCACTCGGCACGCTGCTGCGCGAAGGACCGTTGCCCCCTGGCGAGTTGGCCGCCGCCGAGCACGTGCAGCCGCCGTCCATGACCCGGATCCTCAGCAGCCTTCAGTCGGCGGGGCTGGTGACCAGGGCACCGCATCCCACCGATGGTCGCCAGGTCATCTACGCCGCGACCGACGAGGCGCGGGCGATGGTGCAGCGGGACCGGCAGCGCCGCGACCACTGGCTCACGCAGCGGATGTCGCAACTGACACCCGAACAACGCGCGACACTGGAAGCGGCCGTACCGATCCTGGACAGGCTGGCACGGGACTAGGCGGCACATTCTCCGCGCTGCGGATCCCGGCCTATCGGCGCTACGCCACTGGTGCGCTGGCGTCGAACGTGGGCACGTGGATGCACCGCATCGCCCAGTCCTGGCTGGTCCTGCAGGTCACCGGCGACGCCCGGATGCTGGGCCTGGTCGTGGCCGCGCAGTTCGCACCGATGCTCTTCCTGGCCCCGTTCGCGGGGGTGCTCGCCGACCGGCACGACCGCCGCCGCTTGCTGCAGCTCACCCAGATCGGGATGGGACTGCAAGCGCTCGCCCTCGCCCTGCTCACCCTCACCGGACACGCCACAGGCGCCCTGATCCTGGTCTTCGCCGCTGCCCTGGGCGTGATCACGGCTCTGGACGCGCCGGCCCGGCAGTCGATCGTCTCGGACCTGGTCCCGCCCGGCCAGGTGGTCAACGCCGTGGCGCTCAACAGCGCCAACTTCAACGCCGCCCGCTTGGTCGGTCCCGCAGTGGCCGGACTCATGATCGCAGCGTGGGGAGCCGGCTGGGTGTTCCTGGTCAACGCGCTGACCTTCGCCATCATGTACGCCGCGCTGGCGGGCATCCACCTGAAGACGCGCGCTGGTCAGCACCGCACCGGCGGCCTGCGCGACGGGCTGGCCTACGTGCGGCACCGACCGGATCTGTGGTTCGTCATCGCCACGGCTGGCGGGGTGGCGATGCTGGTCTTCAACTTCCCCATCACGATCCCGCTGATGGTCTCGGACACGTTCAGCGCGGACGCCCGCACGTTCGGTGTGCTCACGTCCCTGATGGCCGTGGGCTCGCTGGCCGCCGCGCTTGCGCAAGCCCGGCGGGCGCGCACCGATGTGCGCCTGGTGGCCCTCGCGGCCATGGCGGCCGGCGGCACGGTGGTACTGGCCGGCTTCATGCCCAGCGTGTGGTCATTCGCCGCGGCCCTCATCGCGTGCGGCGCTACCTCGCTGACCATGATGACCGCCGCCAACGCCTACCTGCAGACCCACGCCGATGCTGAGCACCGCAGTCGCGTGATGGCGCTGTACATGGCGGTCTTCTTCGGCACCACGCCGGTCGGAGCACCGCTGGTGGGCCTGCTCGCCGACGAGTTCGGTCCCCGGGCCGCCCTGGTCCTGCCTGGCGTCGTGAGCTTGCTGCTGACCGGGGTGCTGGTCGCGGCGCTGCGCCGAGCGCGGCGGATGGAACCGGCGCGCTGAGGCTGGGGCCACCAGCCTCCCGCCGGGGAGCCGCATCGGGGAGTGAAACGGACACCCGGGAGCGATCCAACCCGGTTGAACCTCTCCCCAACGTCCGAACCTCTCCCGCCCTCAGCGCAACCCCGTCAACCCGGCGGCCGCACCGGCGCCCCGCCGCATCGGGGAGTGAAACGGACACCCGGGAGCGACCCAACCCGGTTGAACCTCTCCCCAACGTCCGAACCTCTCCCGCCCTCAGCCGCCGGCGGCCGGTGGCCGGGGCAGCGGGTGCCCGGCACCTCAGTCAAGGACCCGCCGCGACGCACCCATCGCCAGTCCCACCAGCCCGAGCACCGCGCCGAACCCCAACAGGTACAGCGGGAGTTCGGTCGGAATGCCGAGGTGCACGGTGATCCCGAGGATCCGGGACAGGCCCAGCGGCAACAACGCCATCTGGTCGTTGAACGTGGTCAGCGCTGCCTCCAGCCCGGACCACTGCATCAAGCCACCGAGCGCTACCACCGGCACGGCCACCGCGACCAGCACCCGGCCCAGGCCCCGCAGCCGACCACACCCGTAGGCCGACCGCATCACCACGTAGGTAACCCAGAACAACCACAGGAACGCCGCGAAACTGATCGTCACGTACACGGTGCGGAACTGCTCGTCGGTCCAGAACCGGTACCAGTACAGCAGCGGCCCGCGCACCACCACGACCACACTGAGCAACAGCGTCTTGAGCAGCAGCGCGGCCCCCACGCCCGCGTACAGCGCGAATGGATCGCGACCCCGGACGAACACCCGAGCGGTCATCGTGAACAGCGCCATCGAGCCCAAGGTCACCAGCAGGTAGCTCCACGACAACCAGCTGGAGAAGGCCCCACGGCTCGCGACGAGCAAGGCCGCCGGCAGTAGCCACGCCAACCACCGGGACGACCCGGGCCGCGGCACGTCAGGGTCCTCTGCCAGCCGCCAGGGCCGGGTCGCCCCGAGCCACAGACCGCGGGCAGCAGCACCCAACGGACCCCGGCGTCCCACCGCGCCCAGAACCAACAGGCCCACGATCCCGAGCAGGACCACCAACGTCACCACCTGCGACGAGCGCGTTCGCTCGGCATGCGCCAGGCCCGCGTCGACGGCGAAGAACGAGTACGCCGGAGTGTCGAGATCCTGCCCGTACTTGGCGGTGTGCGCAGCGACCGCCTCGTCGTAGACGGCCTTGTTGCGCTGCCATGCCGCCCAGTCCGCGGGGTCGCCGGTGTCGAGCCAGTCGTAGTACGAGAGGAAGGCCGCGCGAAATGCCCCGAGGGTGGCGAAGAGATCCGCCTCGTACTCCAGCGAGTGGATCAGGCTCTCCCGCAGCGCGGGGTCCTTCCACGTCGCCGGATCCGTCGCCTCGGCGGTCGCCAGCATCTCCTCGGCGGTGCGCTGTGCCGTCGCAGCCCCGTCGATCGCCTCCTGGATGCGACCGCGGGAGGCGTTGTGAATGACGCTGAGCGCTGCGGTGTCGCCACTGACGATGTCCCACTCGAAGATCCACATCATCGGCGGCGGCTCGAGCCCGAGCGCGAGCACGCGCTTGTCCGCGTACGGCGGGATGTACAGCCCCTGCTTGGTCACCTCGCGCGACGTCGCGAAGATCCCCTGGAGGGCCTTGATCGTTTTCGGGTCATCGCTGAAGTTCTGCGCGATCCACGACTGGTTGACCGCGGCGAGATCGGCATTGCGATCCCACGCCAGCCGGCCGGTTGCGTACACGTCGAGGTCGTACAACTGCCAGTAGCCGGACTTCAGATACAGCGACATCGGTCCGGCCCGCCACGGCCCACCGTCCTGCGTCCAGACCCAGACGCCCTGAATGTTCGGGTTCTTCTGCTCGAAGTCCTTCAGCGCGGCCTGGTGGTCGGCGGACAGGTAGTTCGGGAAGGAACTGAACGCCTCGAACTCGCGCCGGGACTGGAACTCCACGATGCGCGGCTGCCCGCCCTGTTCCAGCGTGGGATTCAGCGGCAGCCAGGAGTAGAAGTCGCCCATCGTGAACTTCGTGACGACCACGAGGTTGTCCGCGGGGATGCCGTCGAGCACCGTGGCATACGACTGCGGGTTGGTGTGCATGTCCCCGACTTCACCCACCCCCACCGACCACGTGCGGAAGTAGACGGTCTTGTCGTGCTCGGCCGCGGTGTCGGTGAACTTCGTGAGCATGGTGCGTACCGAGTCCACCGTGGTGACGGCCAGCGTGGAGAAGTAGTCCCACCCGGGCATGTTGTAGACGCTGCCGGCCTCACCGATACGGATCATGAGCCCGTCGACGTACGGCATGTTCTCGAAGAACTCCGCTAGGCCCGCCTGGTACAACTCCCAGAGCCGGGGATCGTCGACGTCGAACCCGCCGAGCTCGCGCTCCACGAAGTCATTGAGCGGGCCGGTGTTGGCGAGCATGTCGGTCTTGAACACCACGCGCATGCCCATGTCAGCGGCGTACTTCCACATCTGCCCGAATTGCTCGACCATCGCGTCGTGACGGGCGCGGTACGGGCTGTCCTCGGCATAGACCTGGTAGCCGTCGCCAACATTGTCGAAGTTCACGTACTCGAGGAACCCGTTGACGACGACGCCGTTGTAACCGTAGGCGCGGATGTGGTCGATGTAGTCCTGCCACTCCTGCGTCACCCGTTCCATCCCGGCGGGATCCACCCACGGGGGCTTGGACAGGATCACATCGGCGAACTGCTGCGAGTTGTGCGAGTAATCGTCCTGCGCCGCCCAGGCCTGCGGATCAGGCTCCACCCCCACCGCGCCGAAGTCGGCGAACCGGTACTCGAGGTCCGGAACCACCGGGGCGCCGGCCAGGTCCGGCAGGCCGGTGCCCCCGGCGATCGCATCTGCGGCGGCAAGCAGGCCGTTGGCCATCCCCTCCCGGCCCGCCCCGGACACCCCGACCGGGCCGAGGCGATACGCCTGGGCAGGCAGGTCGGCGGTGCGAACGGTGAAGTCGGCCGGCCCGGTCACGACACGCGGACGCGTACCGGTGCTGGCTTCCACCGCGTCCTGGAACCACACGACCGCCATCACCAGCAGCGGGTCGTCTCGGTACCCGGCGGGCGTCGCCACCGTCGCGATGTCCGGCGGCTCGGCTGCAGCGGCGACACGGGACACGGGGATGGGCGCGGTGGGTTGGGCCTGCTTGGGCTCGATGGACAACGCGAGCAGCCCGTTGGTGGCTGTGGCCACTCCGAAGCCGATGAGGATCGCAACCAGTGCGTAGACCAGTGAGCCGATCCACCACCTGCGCCGCTTCATGATCAGCAGGGTAGGCCCGTCGGGAGTCGGGGAGCGATACAACCGCGTCGAATCGCTCCCCGATGTGCGCCTCTCCAACGCCTTGCGCGGGCCTCACCGCACCCGGCGGAACCCCGGGTGCTCACCCAAAGTCGGCACCTCGCCGGCCACGAACCGTGCCAACAACCCTGAGCACAAGGCCCGCGCACGATCCGGGTCCTGGCCCCCGCCGCACAACCGTCGCCCGAAACCCCGCGCCCGGCCCTGCAGGATGTCGGCGTGCCCGAGGTCCGGCACCACCAGGTGCACGGCTTCGGGCGTAGCGCGCACGAACTGCTCGTGGTTCGCCCCCACCGGGGCACACGGACCCGAGACTCCGGCCCCGATGATCCAGGTCGGCCCGATGTACTCAGCGAAGCGCCGCGTTACGAGGTCGCGGGCCGGTCGCCGCCCCTGCCCATCGACGGGGTCCACAAGGCACAGGCCGGCGACCCGTTCGCCGAGGACCCCTGCAGCCAGCCACGCCGCCTGCCCCCCACGCGAATGTCCCGCGAGGAACACACGGCCGGGGAGTCCGGCGACCAGTTGCACCGCGGCCTCGGTCTCCTGTCGCACCGTGTGCTTGCCGCGCAGTGCAGCCAGCCCTCGCGGGTACAACTGCGGCACCACCAGGGAAACGCCCACCGGGTCGAGCAACGCCGCGTACGCCGACGCGGCGGTCATGAAGCCGGGCAGGAACACCAGCGTGCGGTCACCGCCGGTGTCACGCCGCAGCACCGGCACCCTCGCGCCGCAGGGTCTCCGGCATGCGCAGGGCCAGCAACAGCGCCAGTGCCGACACAGCCACCCCCGCGGCGAACGCAACGGAGAAGCTGGAGCGGTCGAGCAACAAGCCCCCGACCAGCGGCCCGACGATCGACCCGAAGTCCGACATCATCTGGAAGCCGGCGACGACGGAGCCGCCGTGGTGCCCTCTGGACACGTCGCCGACGATGGCGGTCGGCGAGGGTCCGAGGAAGGCCCCCGAGACCCCGGCCACTGCCATCGCGATGAGGAACCACGCCGCGTTGGGGGCCGCGGCGAGCACCACCAGCGACAACACACCCACCGCCAGCCCGATCACGAGCGCGGGCTTGCGGCCGCGGTGGTCGGCTGTGCGGCCGCCGATCGCGAGCAGTGCCGCTTGCAGTCCCGCCGCCACCACGAACCCCACGCCAGCCAGACCCGGCCCTTCGCGCAGACCCTCCACCACGAACAGCGGGACCAGCGACGAGCGCAGGCCGAAGAAGACGAAGCCGTTGGCGAAGTTGGCGCCGAGCGCAGCCTGGTAGGCGGGCAGTTTCAAGGTCGGCAGGAAACCCATGCGTTCGGTGTCGTCGGCCAAATGCGGCGACTCCTGATGCTCGAGCCGCGGGAGCAACGCGACCGCCACGAGGAAGGCCGCCAGCAGCGTCCCCGCATACACGAAGAAGGGCGCGCGGATCGACAGCCCGATCACCAATCCGCCCACCGCCGGACCGGCGACGCCACCGATGAGGAAGCCGGCCTGGAATGCACCCGACGCCCGGCCGCGGTACTCGGGGGCGGCAACCCGCAGCAGCAGGGCCGTCGCGGAGATGGTGAACATGGCCGAACCGGTCCCGCCGATCCCCCGCAGCAGCAGCAACTGCACGTAGTCGGTGGCGAACCCGGCCGCCAGGCTGGACAGGCCGACGATCGCCAGGCCGGTGGACATGATCGTGCGTTCACCGAAACGGTTGACCAGCCAGCCGGCCGCGGGACTGCTCACGAGGCGCATGAAGGCGAACACGCTGATGACGGCGCTGGCGGCGAATGCGGTGACTCCGAACGTGCGCGCGAACAGCGGGATCGCGGGGATGACGATGCCGAAGCCGAGCGCCACGCAGAACGCGATCGCCGCGAGGACGGTGACCTCCCTCGGCAGTCCGCCGATCCTTGGCACCCACGTCTTCACGCGTGCCACTATCGCAGCCGGTTTCGCACTCGCCGGAACTGGGCGAGACTGGACACATGGACCTGCGCAGCATCTTCACCGACAAGCGCTCGATGGTGGCATCCGAGAATGCCCTGCCGTCGCGCGACGCATCGCCATTCACCGTGCCCGACCGCAACGTCGTCCTGGGAACCCGCATGCACGCACCGTGGGATGACGGGGTCGAGGTGATCTACCTGGCCATGGGCTGCTTCTGGGGCGCCGAGGAGTACTACTGGCAGTTGCCGGGGGTGGTCTCCACGGCGGTCGGCTACATGGGTGGCTACTCGGGCTATCCCACGTACGAACAGGTCTGCACGGGACGCACGGGCCACACCGAGACCGCGCTCGTGGCCTACGACACGGCCCGCGTTTCGACGCTGGAGGTACTGCGGTTGTTCTGGGAGCATCACGATCCGACCCAGGGCTTCCGGCAGGGCAACGATGTGGGGACCCAGTACCGCTCGGCCATCTTCTGGACCACGGAAGAGCAGCGCGCGGTTGCTGAGAAGACGCGAGACGCGTACCAGGACGTGCTGACCGCCCGCGGGATCGGGCCGATCACCACGGAGATCGAGCCGGCCGCCGAGCACACGTTCTACTACGCCGAGGAGTACCACCAGCAGTACCTGCACAAGGTCGAGCACGGTTACCAAAGTGGCAGTCTTTACCGGTGCCATGCGAATACCGGGGTGGCGTTGCCGCTATAGAAGGCATTGAGCCACTGCGAGTTGGTGGTTTGCGACTGATCGCCATGCACTGACCGCACCGATCGACCAACCCCCATGCCTCGAAGAATCGGCTTCTGCCAATGCCCGATCGGATTCTGAAGCCGACTAGCCCACTTCGGGGGCGCTGTCCGCACTGGCCAGCGGGTCATTAGGGCCTGCCTGCCGACCGAGCAAGTGGGGGGGAGCCGCACGTTCCCGATCCAGTAGGTCCGACGTGCGATTTCGCGACGTCGACGTACTAGTCGCGGCCTGGCCGAGAGCGCGACTGATACCAACCCCGCAGACCATTGGTGCTTGCCACCGCGTGGTGGATTGCGGCGGACCCCCCCCCCGCCCCCCCCCCGGGGCCCCCCCCCGCCCGGGCGGGGGGGGGGCGGGGGCGGGGGGGGGCCCGCCGCCCGGGCCGGGGGCCGGGGGGGGCCGGGCGCCCCCCGGGGGCCGGGCGGGGGGGGGGGCCGGCGGCCGGGGGCGGGGGGGCCGGGGCCGGGCGGCCGGGGGGCCGGGGGGGGGGGGGGGTTGGTGAGGCGACACCCTCGCCGGTTGACTGTCATCGAGACTCACCCAGGGTGCGGGCAGTCAGACTGTCTGGCGGTCTACAAGATCGTCGGAGACGATGCCCACAGTCTGGTGCATATGAACCACGAAACGGGGGGGCGCCGGGGGGGGGGGGGGGGGGGGGGGGGGGGCGGGGGGGGGGGGGGGGGGCATGGGGGGGGGGGGGCATCGGCTGCCATCTTCATGGGCCGCGAGATCTGGGCTGGCCGGAAGCAATCATGGCCCGCGATCGCCGACGGGATCTCGTCGAGTTGTACGAATCCGCTGCCGACCCTTCTTGCCCCCTCAAGCACACCCGCGGCACGTCCCACATCGACAGGGATCCGCGCCATTTCCGCCTTCATGGAACGAGTCGCACTTGCTGTTCGTGTGCGCTGGATCATGGAGAACGGGGTTCTTGACAGCGCGGGTTACGAAGGTGGGGTTCGAAGGGAACACTTCCAAGCCCTGCCCATGGCCCAGCGGCAACTTGAAGAACTGCGAGGCGATCCCGGCCCGCTGGGGCTATTCGAGTACCGGTTCTGGTTCCTGCTTCCGTCGCAAGGAGAGAAGCCAGTTCTCGCAATCGATCAACATTCTGGCTTGGCCTGGGACCAAGACCGCGAGTATGACTTGCTCCAGACGTACAAGGACGTCGGCAGAGCAGCGTGGACAGACCACCTGGTCCGGCACCTTGGAGCGGTATTCCCACCCGCACGCTGACCGAGTCGTGGACGATGGTGAGGGGTCGGCGGGGGAGATGCACCGCACGCGGCAGGTCGCCGGGGCGCCCCCCCCGACCCCCACCCACACCCCCCCCACACCGCCAGCGCGCCGCCCACCAAAGGGCAGCCGGCCGCACCCCCCCCGGCCCACCGGCCGCCCCCCCCCGCGCCCCGCCCGCCGGGGGGCCCCGCCCCCCCCGGGCGGCGGGGCCGGGCACGGCCGCGGGCCGGGGGGGGCGGGCTGGCGCGGTGCCCGACTCGAGTCCGAGAGCCGGGTCACCTCTCTCGGGGCCGCTGTCACCGCGGACGCCAGCACACGGGCGAGAACCCCGAGGACACAACCGCCAAATGGGCAGATTCTCTGTAACCTCCGGCCTCCCGTCAACCGAACACCATCCGGACTTGTGATCGACGAGGCCGGGCGACGGGGGGACGGCCACACCAGGCCTGGCAACTGCGCGTCTTCCGATTCGCTTCAGTCGTGCCCATGGAATGAGCGCACCGACAGTTTCAACTCGTCAGCGGCGGCGAACTCCCTGACCCGAAGTTGGATGGTTCGTTTTCGGATGACGTCCTCCGCCTTCGATGAAGCTAGCGTGCCGATGGGGTCGCGTACGGCACGGACGAACGGGGCTGCGTTCTGGAGGTCGGCCCGCAGGTTGCCCACTAGGTACAACCAGAAGTGATCCCGCATCGGTCCGCCGGCCGTCTTCCATTCGTTCCAGCTCATCGCCTGGACCTTGGCATCGACGCCTGAGGACTTGAGCTCAATCATCCGGTCGACCTCGGTACCGACGATCGTCAGAATGTCGAACCCCGGATAGAGATCGCTGATTCCTTGGCTGCCGAGCCCCGCGAGCACCCGCTCAACCACCGGTGACTGCTCACAGGCTTCTTTGATCATGCCGGGTGAACTGACATCCACGATGAAGACGTCTGTTTCGGGAATCGGTTCGTCGCCGGGAAGGATTGCGATCGAACGACCAGGGAAGCGACGTTGCTCGAAGGCAATCGTGATGCGCATGCCGAGGCGATCTAGCTCACTGAGGTCTGTCCCCTGCGCCGCTCGGGGGGCACCAGGGGTGACGCTACCCGCACCCCCTCCTGAATGCGATCCATTGGAGTGAACCCTTCCGCCGATCGCAACTGCGGGCGTATTCATGATCCGGATGATCTCGCCGTCGATGAGGAGGTCGTCGAAGTGATGCAGCGGGACGCGTGGCGCTGCCGGCAGCACTTCAGGTGGGTGGCCCACACGTGAGCCCGCGGCGGCCTCTGTCGATTCTCCATCACTCTGAGATGTGACAGTCGACTCTGGCGCACCGCCAAGCCCCTCCGTCTGCACATCGTCGTGACCGGCCAGCCGTTCGGCCACCCCCGGGAGATTGTCTGAGGCGCCAGCCAGTTCGAGCAGTTGCGTGCGCATCTCGTCGCTGGCGGTGATGAAGGAGAGAAAGGTCTCCACAGTATTCACTCCGAGGGCCTGCGCAAGCGCCATTGCCAGTGCCTGTGCGTCCTCTGCTATCGGCGGCCACTCAGGACCGGTCCAGACGATGAAGCCCTGCAATGCGCCATCCTCGGCGTGCCGGACGTGATAGGTCCTCTGGGCGATGTCTCCGAGGTCTTCACCTTTGAATGCGCAACTCATCGAGAGGGACTCGACGGGCTCAACCCTTTCGATGAACTCGTCGATCAACTGCTGGTCCTGGGCGCTTCGGTCTGCCCTATCAGCGCTCAGACGTGCCAGTAGCGAACGTCGGAGGTCGTGCAATCCACCGCGGAAGGTGGCCATCTGGTCCTCATCGAGGGCTAGTTCTCCTGGCCGGACACTCCACTGCAGGGCTTCTTCGAGGAATGGCACACCGAAAAGCTCGCGAAGGGGTCTGTCGGCTCCCGGTTCGGCTTCGAGCACGAACAGCGGCACTCGATCCTGCACTCCACTTCGCTCTCGGCTACCAGGCACTGAGGCGTAGAGGACATCGCGAGCGGGAAGGAACTCGATTCCTGTGGCCGTCCGTGCGGCCAGTAGCGAAGTGGCCAAGGCCTTCGCGCCGGTAGTGGGCGTTCCGGCGAGCAGCGCGAACATCTGACGGTAGATGGGCCTCAGTTCGCGACGGGCGATCTGCTCAGTCACACCGTCGGGATTGATCTGCGAGAGGCGCTCGCACAGGTCACGGGCATCCTCGACGGTGAACGCCGCCGGAGTCAGTTCCCCACGGACCTGGAGTTCGTCCAGGCATGCACGCAGGGACGCAGCCGAAACGTCTTCTGGCTGCGTCAGAACGGGGAGATAGGTGTCTGCGCTGCGTCCGCCACGCGCCAGCCTTCGTTCGAGTTCATCGGTGCGGCGCCACGTCTGCCCTGGACGCCGCGGTCCGCGGCTCGTGGGACAGATGGCGTGATTACGCAGCCGATGCAGCCAGAAGTCGGGGCCGCCACTGACCACTTCTTCGGTCGTCGCCCGTGGCGGCGCGGAGCGCGAAGAAGGCCATTTGCCTGTCCCCACCAGAGCCAGTTCTGTCATCGTGTGCTTGGCGTAGTAGGGCCAGTTGCGGACCAGGTGCGTGAGGAGTTCACCTGCGACGGCGTTACCAGCCTGGCGGGCGACCGTCGCGATCTCGTCAAGGCGGTCGAGGTTGTGCACCTGATACAGGTAGTGGTCAGTGGTCGTCCATCGAGGGTCGCTCTCGAGGGAGCCGATCAGGTCGGACTGGTACTGCGACCACGCATCGTTCAGCCCGTTGAACGCCCAGCCGCCCGGGAGCCCGAGGCCTTTCGTGCTGGTCCAGCCTGTACCGGTGTCGTCGACGTCGTGGAAGTGAATGAGGCGAAGGCCGCGGCTGACCCCAAGCCATGCGAAGAAGTTGCGCCACCGATCGTCGGCGGTCGTTTCCAACGCCTCATCGGTGTCATCCTCCAGGTCGACTTCGCCTTCGTCCTGGCTCGACTGGCCCGGGACTCCGGTCCCCTCTTCGGACTGGACCCCGAGTGTGCCTGCGAACTCGGCGAATGCCTCCGGCGCTGCCAGGAACTTCAGGTCCACCTTCTGGCCGGCGGCGGCCATGGCGTCGAAGATCCCCTCGACGGAGTCATCCCCGACCCAGTCCCGTCCGAAGTAGACCTGGTGTGCAGGAGCCCACAAGAGTTGACCGTCTTGATCAGGCCGGCATGGAACCTCGAGTCGGCTCAGGTTGAAGAAGGCACGGTCGGACCCAAGGCGGCCCATCGGCAGCGGATTCTCCGGCTTCGTGGTCTTGCCAGCAAGACGGCAGATCGTCGCAAGCGCTTCGATGGAGCGGTTCGCCTCCCGAAGTTCGGTGTCGATGCCGCCCTTGCGTGTGAAGCCGGGCAGCACGGCGGCGCGCATGACTTCCTCGAACCGAAACTCCTTGATGCCGAAGAGCCCGTCCCACGCCTTCATGCGATCTCCAAGCACCGAACTCTGTTCCGACCGGCCCAGGTTCCCCCAGCAAACGGCGTGTGCCAAGAATCGGATCCGACGCAGCGGAAGGTCCTCCGCAGAGCCGGCCGGCGGGTAGAACGCAGTCTCATCTCCCAGTGCGATACGACGAACCCTTCCCGCCTCGTCCTCACCAACCGGGAACACCGCTTCTGCCCGTGCGACCCCTTCGAGTTGTTGCCGCTCGCTGGCATCAGCTCGGTCCCACATCAGCGCGCACAGGTCGAGAACCGGATCGATCCGGTAGCGAGAATCTGAACCAACACGCAGAACCGCCTTGGCCGGGTCCAAGTGACGAGCGAGCGCCTGCAGCGACCGAGCAGCGGTGAGGGCAGTTGCCCCATAGTCCGCACAAACGGCCGCCAACTCGCCCTCGCAGAACTCCGGATCAGGGAAGTGCCTGTCTGAGACCGTGCTGCCGGCGGCCAACAAATGAACGAAGGCCGGCCCCTGCTCCTCCAGTAATGGAGACGGTAGAACGACCTCGCGCAGGGTCAGTGCCTCGCCGCCGGACGGAATGAGCGAAGTCGCCGCGAGCCTGAGCGTGAGGGCCCGAGTGAGCAGATCGGCCGCAGGCCCTACGTCTGCGGCGCTGCGGTCAAGGATTCGAAGCACGTAGCGCAAGCCGCCCTTGTCGATCAGATGGGGCATGAGCAACCGCACGAACGTGTCGGCGGCCTGGTGCACGAGGTACCCGTTGTAGTTGTCAGGGGATTCATCGACTTGTACGTGTTGGCGCGACAGGTCCGTCGTGAAGGCGCCGTTGACCAGCACTGAGCATCCGGAGGGTTCCTGCGTTGGCAAGAAGACGTGGAAGCGCTGGTTCGAAGGTGCGATTCGCGGATCATCCTCGTCGCGTACGGCTACCGATACCTCAGTGATGTCCACCCCGTCCCACGCGGGCCCGGAGAGTCCATCGCGATGGCTGCCGATGGGGACCTCACCGTTGTGGGCCACCCAGTACCGGTCTCCTTCTGCGTCCATGTTGACGAGATCGACCCGGTAGAGGCCACTGCTCTCCATGCCACTGCAGGGCTCGATACCGGCCTCAGCCACACGATGGCGCTCAAGAAGCCACTGCCGATCCGTCTTCTCCGCGGCCGTGACAACCTCGATGAGAACCTCTTCGAGATGCTTCAGGAAGATGACACTCGTCATGGGCAGGGTCAACAACTGGTGCGCCAGAGCCGCAACTTGTCCCATCGTGAACCCCTCCCGAAATGGGAACCGGAATGCGGTCCGGAAGCCTTCGCGCTGGAGGTCCCGCCAAATCGCGTGGTTCTGATCGATGGTGATTGGGAACCGCATGGCAGGGACATCACGAACCTGTCCGCGGCCGAGTCTCCCCCAGAGCAACCTGACCTGCTCGCCGGCGCTGTGCTTACCGAGACGGAACGCGACCGTCTCCGAGTACGCCTCCGGCGCATCCGTGATCTCCAGCACGGACTTGAATCCCAAGCCCTTGTGACCGATGCTCGCTCGTTTCGGGCCCAACGAGCCGACTTTCGAACTGGCACCCAGTCCACACAACCCACGAACATCGGCTTCTGTGAAGGCCCGACCGGTATTGGCAACCCAGAGTTCATCATCTGTGACTCTGAAGAGAACGCGGTCATCCGTGCTGGCAATGCCTGCAAACGAGTCGTCGGCGTTCTGCAACAATTCGTAGACGAGGCGCCCCCGGTAATCGTGAGCGACCTGGGACTCCTGACTGACGTCCTCCTGGAGTCGCCCGGGGGACTCGCGATAGACGGCTAGATTCTCACGGCAAATGCTTTCCAAGACCGCGTGGGTGTCTGCGCTCTGCTCGGTCACGTTCACATCACCCATTCCACCGCAAGGGTCGGACACTAGTCCGGTGCAAACCCAGGTTGATCTGTGCGTCCACGGCCGGGTGTCGAACCGCGAAACCAGGCACGGACGCGTTGCATTCCTTCGCAATGACAGATCCGTGGGTCAGAATCCCAACGGAATCTGGAGCGACACCCATCCGATGACTGTGGGCGATTCAGGGGTGTCGTGTCGTGGCCGTGGGCGGTAGAGGGAACCAATGGCCAGGCGCACAATCTGGCGTCGAGGCAACTCCCACCAAGTGACTCGGAGCGTTGCTTCGCTCTTGGCTGCCTCTACCAGTTCCGACCACTGGTCTTCGTGCTCCAATTGCAGGATGTCGGGCCGATCCACCGCCTGGCTGCTAGGACTCAGAATGAGCAACGGCTCATCTCGACCCTTGATGGTCAAGACCAGTAGTCGATCCCTGCCGCCTTCGATCAGAGCTTGAATCTCAGCCGTCTCCACCGTGCCGTGGTACGGGGTGGGTGCAGGGCGGTCCCAAGATGGTGCATGGAGTTGCGCTACAAGGGGGCTGTACTTCTGCTCCAGCATCTTCTTGCGTTCCTCGAGCCACATCATGTGTGACTGAATTCGGGCCTGTGCCTTCTGCGCTATCGCCGCCTCCTTGTCTCTGCATAGCAACGAGACGACATCATCAGGGCACACCGGGTTGTCAAGGACCGCCAGTTTGGCCGAGGTGTTGGCGTTCTTCGCCAAGCGTCTGAGGTGGGCCTCATCCATGGAGACACGGATCTTCTTGATGTGCTCCGGCTCAGCATCGTTTGGTCGGGCGCCCTTCATGCTTTCCCCTCCACAATCCAACGGGCCGTAACACCTATGCGTGGGTCTACACGGTAACCCCGCCAACACCTCGGACGACCCTCCAATCGCGGCCTCACCTGATAGGTGGCCGCTCATGTTCACGATCTGGAGCTTGGAGAGCCGCGTGAGATGGATGCCTTGCTAGAGCAATCGCCGATTTCTGGGAAGGGGGACTCACCAGCCTCTCGAGGAAGGTGCCCCACGGCTATCGGTGTCATGCGAACACGGGTGTGGCATTGCCCCTCTGATTCGAGGCCTATGTCATTTCGGCGAGTAGCCGCCGAATCGTCGCTTCGAAGGCGGGCAGATCGTTGTCGATCGTGGCCGCGATCATGTCGCGATCGATGAACGTGTAGCCGTGAGCGATCCGATTCCGCGTGGCCCAAATGAGCGGCCAATCCTCGCCGAAGGCATCGGCCCGTACGTCGACCGTGACGTTGGCAACCGCCTCGATGGCCGCTGCCAGGCGCAGACAGACCGCATCGGCGACCGTCTGATCATCCAGGTCGCGCCGCGCCTGATGGTCTCGCAGTACCTCCAGGTGACTCAGTGCATCGGCGAGGAGTTGCCGGTCGCTGCGACTCACAGCGGTATCGCCTGGTCTGTGACCTCTTCTCGGAGATGGCGACGTAGCCCGGAGTCGGGCACCACTTCCACCCGCTCCCCCAAGACGTCCGAAAGGCTGCGCTCGAGCCGCGCAAGATCTAGGAGGGAAGCCCCCTGATGCGCTGTGACAAGCAGATCAACATCGGAGTCCGGCCCATCGTCGCCGCGAGCCACACTCCCGAAAATGCGCACATCAGAGAAACCCGCCTCCCGGGCGATCCGCAGAATCTCAGAACGCTTACCAGCGACAACACGTCCCCTGAGCGACGTCGGCTGGAATCTCAACAGCCGGGCCACCTCCGGCTGACTCCGGCCGACACACTCGCCGATCTGACGCTGGCTCAATCCCGCCGCAGCCCCCCTGCGCACCGCATCAACCAACACCGAGCGAGACTCTCGGTGCAACTCATCGCTGCGAAGCGCAGCTCTCCGCAGCTCGACGCGCAGCCGTTCTTCCACTTCACTGGTCACAACTCGATAGTACGACCTATCGGCCTCCGCAGCCAGTTGCCACCAGCGCCCACAAGGTCGAGCGCGGTTACCGGTGTCACGCGAACACGTGTGTGGCGTTGCCGCTGTAGCACCTCCCCGGCGCGTTCGGTGGGGTTCATGCAGTTCGGTGGGTTCGTCGTCGCCTGAGCATCAGCCAACTACATGAGCCCCATCCAACGCGCCTAGGCGCAGCGAGGGGCCACCAGAAGTAGGCCGCGATATGGGCGACCCTCTCGATCACCGCTGTTCGCGGACGCCTCTCGATGTCAGTCACGGACTTTCCCACAAGGTGCCCCCACTGCGGCGGCCCACGCCAAGACGGACGTGCCGTTGCCTCTGTTACCCGCTGCGAGGTCGGCAAGACCGCACGGCTTGACGAGGTGCAGCGGCGCACCGAAGATGCCAGACGGTTAACCGTCAAGGCCGAGGCCCCCGTGGGGTAGCACCACTGGCGCGGTCAGGCGCGCGATGCCCTGTCGGCGTTCGCCCGGACCTGCTGTGCCACGGTCTCCCAGAGTGGAGAGGGGATGTCGTGGCCAGCCCCGTGGAGAATCACGAAGCGCGCGTCAGGAATGCTGTGTGCGGTTCGCCGACCGGCGCTGACCTTGACGATGGGGTCCTCGTCGCCGGCAAGCACGAGCGTCGGGGCCTTCAGACGGGACAGCTTGGAGCCATGCCACTGTGCGCCGATCTGCCGGCTTTGCGCTTTGGTGTCGCGAGGCCCACTGTCGACCTGCTGCTCGATCCGTGCCCGGGCGGCTGGCTCATCGAAGGGATACGTCTTCGAGGCGACACCGCGGGCCACTGCCATACTCGCCGCGATGTCGCCTTCCCGACCCTCGGGGACCTTCATGCGTGCCAGTTTCGCGAGCAGGCCGAACCGCAGGTAGCGCATCACGCCCAGGCCGGACACGTCGCTGGGAACAGCCCCCGACGACACCACCGAACGCACCTGCTCGGGGTGGCGCAACGCTATCCGCTGCGCGATCGTGCCTCCCAGCGAGTGACCGAAGATATGTGCGCTGTCCCAGCCCAGCTCGTCCATGACGGCCACAGCGTCGTCGGTCATGTCCTCGGCGGTGTAGGCCTCACCCTGCTTGCCGAACAACGCGGCAAAGGGGTTGGCCGTACTGGCATCGGGCATGCGGTCGGATTCGCCGGCATCCCGCTGGTCGTATCGAACCACCTGGAAACCCTGGTCTGCGAACGCCTCACACAATCCCATCGGCCACCAGAAGCGGGAAGTTCCCAGGCCCATGACCAGCAACAAGGGTTCGCCGTCTCCCTCGAGGCGGTCGTAAGCGATCCGTACCCCGTCGTTCTGCGCGTAGGCAGTGGGGGTCCAAGTGGCCACAGTCCGCATCCCTCCGGGTGATATTTGTTTACATCGTACGCTTATTGCTATGAGCCCACGCCGGAGACCGGGGCGCCCCGCGCTCATCTCGCGCGCGGACGTGGTGCGGACAGCCTGCGCAATCGCCGACCTCAGCGGCGTACCCGCCGTTTCGATGCGCGCGGTGGGCATGAAACTGGGCGTGGCCCCCATGGGTCTGTACCGGCATATCGCCGACAAGAAGGCACTTCTCGAGGCCATGGTGGAACTCGTGGCCGCGGAGTACGACCTGGACACCTTGCCGGGAACGTGGCGCGAAGGTCTTGTTGCGTTGGCACGACAACAGAAGTCGATCATCGAACGCCACCCGTGGCTGCCTGAACTCACATCCCGCTACCACCCGCTGGGCCCCGCGACCCTGGCGTATGTGGAACGTGCACTGCAGCTCTTCGAACAGGCTGGGACGCCCCGCGCTTCGCTGCTCGAAACCGTGGGCCTCTTCAACGGCCTGGTGACGGCCCTGGTCGTGGCGGCAACCACGCCGACCAGGAGTGTGGACGAGGCACGCCAACGCGAACTCGAAACACTGCTCAGCTTCGGGCAGTACCCGATCTTCACCGCGCTCGCCGGCCAGCCCCACCTCGACCTCGATCAGGAATTCGACAGACTCGTGCTTCGGGTCATCGACGGACTCGCGTGACGCACTCCCCGCCTCAACCCAGCGCGACCACCAGCTTCAGCACCTCGCGAGGGTCGTTGAGCCGGTCGCCATAGGCCTCGCGGATCTGGCCCATGCGGTACCGCACGGTCTGCGGGTGTACGAACAGGTCGGCGGCGACGGCGTCGCGGCGGCCCGCGTGCAACAGCCACGATCGCAGGGTTTCCATCAGCCGCTCATTGCCCGCCAGCGGCTCGAGCACCTGAGCGCGCAGATCCTCCCTGGCCGCCGCCGAGAGGATGAGCTCCACGAGATGTGCGTCAGTGTCCAGCGGCCGATCCGCGACCAGACTTGCCAGAACTCGGGCCCGCTCGTAGGACAAGTGCGCGTGGCGCCATGGCACGGTCGACCCGATCACTGCATCCGTGCCGGCGACCGCCCCCACCAGGGCGGCCCGCGAGACATCCGGAACGAGAACAGCCACCACCTCGTCCAGCGCCACTTGCACCGAGTCCGGGTACGTCACCAGCACCGACTGCGCGTGGCGCTGATCGAGCAGCACGCACGTCAGCGTCGCGGGGGCGGTCCAACGGGCGCGTTCGATCTGACCCTCGCTGACCTCGCCGGCAAGCAACGCGCGCGCCAGGTCCTCCCGATGGCGTTCGCGCGTCTGCGTCTCGGCAGCGTAGCCCTCCACACTGGCCGCCGACAGTTGCTCGTTGTACGCGAAGATGAGCGCCGCGAGTTGCGCCATCTGCGTGGCGTCCAGGCCGTACCCCAGTGCGAGCGCCGAGACCTCCTGCCAGTGCACGCCGGTCCCGACCTGGTAGGCGGTCAGAAGGGCGCCGATCCCCCGGCGCCGACGGGCTTCCGTGCGCCCGAGGTAATGGGCGGCGCGCGTGATCCGCTTGAGGGAGGCCTCCTCCGGGCTGGTCAGCAGGCGCGCGAACTCCTCGAACGCGATGCGCACCCCCGACTGCAACTCCTCGCGATAGGGGTCGCGGGTGGCCGGGGCGTAGGCAGGCACCTGGGCTGCCACGGTCGCGACGGTGATCTCGGCGACCTGCGGTGTCTGGTCGCGGATCGCGAGCACCAAGGCAGCGGGCAGATCTGGGATGTCCAGGGTGTTTGTTCGCACAGAACAATCATGACTCGTCTTCCTGATCTGACGCATCTATTGCTTGTGCAGGATCGCTGTCACGCTGAAGACATGACAACGACAACCACCTACTCTGCCGAAGGCACCCTCGCACATGGCCTGCGGGTCGCGGTGCGCCCGATGCAGCCGTCCGACCGGCCGGAAGTGATCTCCGGCTTCCAGCAACTGTCCGAGGAATCCAGGTACCGGCGCTTCATGACCGGCAAGCCGCGCCTGACCGCCGGGGACATCCGTCAGCTCTTCGACACTGACGAACTCGCGATGCTCTTGGTCTGGCCGCGCACGTCATGCGATGACATCATCCTGGGAATCGCCCAGGCCATTCGGCTACCCGAGGACGCCTCCGCCGCGGAGTTCTGCATCATCCTTGCCGACGAGATCCAGGGCCAGGGCGCCGGCCGCCTGCTCACAGCGGCCCTCGCCCGCGAGGCCAAGGCCGCCGGCATCACCCACTTCACCGGGTACATGCTGGCCGACAACGAGGCGCCTGCGCGCCTGCTGCGGGGCGTCGGCACCACCGAGTTGGACGTCATCGAGCGGACGACGCGGAACATGAGGGTGAGGCTGGCGTGACGGTGGGTCCCGCCGATGCCAGCGTCGCACTGGCGGCGCGCGCTGGGTGAGGGCGTTAGTGATCGGCACAGACGGGAGTGATGGAACCGGGTTGGAACTCTCCCATCTGTACGTGTCTCTCCCCCCTTGACCCGGCGCGCACCGCTCAGGGCCGCAGCAGCGTCTTGATGGCGCGACGCTCGTCCATCGCTGCATAACCCTCCGCCGCCTCGTCCAGCGGCAGTTCCAGGTCGAAGACCCTGCCCGGGTTGATCTGCCTGGTCCAGATCAGGTCGATGAGTTCGGGCAGGTATTGGCGCACCGGGGCGGGACCGCCATGCAGGTGGATGTGCGAGAAGAACAACGCCTCGCCCGGCAGGCTCACGTCATGGGCGACCCCGACGAAACCGACGTGCCCGCCAGGGCGCGTGGCGCCGATCGCCTGCATCATCGACTCCTGCGTCCCGACCGCCTCGACCACCGAGTGCGCGCCGAGGCCCCCGGTGAGTTCCTTGATCCGGGCCACACCCTCGTCACCGCGTTCCACGACGATGTCCGTGGCACCAAACTCCTCGGCCAGGCGTTGACGGGGTTCGTGGCGGCTCATGGCGATGATTCGCTCTGCGCCCATCTGCCTTGCGGCCAGCACCCCGAGCAGGCCGACGGCCCCGTCGCCGACGACGGCCACCGTCTTGCCCGGTCCGGCCTGCGCCGCCACCGCTCCGAACCAACCGGTGCCGAGGACGTCCGAGGCGGCCAGCAGACTCGGCACCAGATCGTCGTCCGGCAGCCCCGGGGTGGCGACGAGCGTGCCGTCGGCCAGTGGCACGCGCAGGTACTCGGCCTGCGAACCCCCAACGGGTTTGCGGTTGACGCAGGAACTCTGGTAGCCCGACCGGCAGATCTCGCAGGTGTTGTCGGAGGCGAGGAACGACCCGATGACGAACTGTCCGGGCGCGATGTCCGTGACTGCCTCCCCGACCTCCTCGACGATGCCGCAGTACTCGTGACCCATCGGGGTCGGCCTGCGCACCTGGTCGATGCCGCGATAGGGCCAGAGATCAGAGCCACACACGCACGCGGCCGCCAACCGGATGATCGCGTCGGTGGGCTCGCGCAGCGCCGACCGGTCACGGTCCTCCACGCGGATGTCGCGGGGGCCGTACAGAACTGTTGCTCGCATGGCTGGACTCCTCATCGCTGACACAGGCCCCCGGTCGTGGCACCTGCCATCAAAGCGCGGATCGCACGCCGCGTCGAGCCAGGCGGACCCGCGGAGCAGTGGGCTGCGCAGAGCTTGGACAGCGTGCTCGGGGTCAGCATTCCCGACGCCGACGGTGGGAGCCAGTGGGCCAACGGGCGGCATGGCCGCTGGCGCCGCCTTCCACGTCTGGACCTGGGCAAGCGCCGGGAGTCGTTCGGGTCACTTCGAGCCGTCATTCGCGGGCGTCCGCAAGTGGTCGTGACAACCCGCCAGAGGCGGTTGCGCCTCCAACTTCACCCGCTCCTCACCGCGACACACCACGGCACTCCAGCTTGAAGGTCGAACTGAAGGCTTGTCCCCCAACAACACGCCGGGACGGCCCATGGTTCGCGGCCTCTGGAACGAACACCGGTCGGGTCCCGCCTACTGTGAGAGCCATGCGCGTGAAGTGGGGTCGCCCGTCGCTCGCGGACAAACGCGTCGCCTTCGACGTGCCGGGGGCTGATGGCGACGTGGGCGTTACGTTCGTCGGCGTCTCCACGCTGCTGTTCCGCGACACCGACACCTGCGTGCTCTTCGACGGCTTCTTCTCACGGCCCTCGCTGCTGAGGGTTGGAGCGGCGAGACTGCGACCCGACGAGACGAGGATCGCCTCGGCCATGACGCGTCTGGGCCTGACGTTCAACGGCAGCCCCGGCCGACGTCTGAACGCGATCCTGCCGGTACACACCCACTACGATCACGTGCTGGATTCCGCAGTTGTGGCCCGGGGGACCGGCGCCCGCCTGATCGGTGGCGAGTCTGCGGCGAACGTCGGGCGCGGCGCCGGACTTCCGGAGGAGTCCCTACGCATCGCGTCAACGGGCGACTCCGTCGGTGTCGGTGACTTCACCTTGACACTGATCGCCTCCGCGCACTGCCCACCCGACAGGTACCCGGGCGAGATCACAGCTCCCCTGGTCACTCCGGCCCGAGTGAGCGCCTACCGCTGCGGCGAGGCCTGGTCGGTCCTGGTGGATCATGCGGGCGGCCGGAAGGCGCTGGTGCAGGGCAGTGCGGGTTACGTCCGCGGCGGCCTCGCCGGCAAGTCGGCCGACGTCGCCTATCTGGGCATCGGGCAACTGGGCGTCAACCCCGAGAACTACATCCGCGAGTACTGGCAGGAGACCGTGAGAACGGTCGGAGCGCGTCGCGTCGTCCTGACCCACTGGGACGACTTCTTCCGGCCGCTGGATCGCCCCTTGCGCGCTCTGCCCTACGCCGGAGACGACTTGGACAAGACACTGCAGATCTTCGGGGAACTTGCCGACGAGGACGCGGTGACCCTGCACTTCCCCAGCATCTGGCGGCACGAGGATCCCTGGCGCGGCCTGGCGCCGACGCGGACGGCCGATAAGTAAGACCGCCCCGCCCGATTCGACCGCAGCATCACCTCACTTCGTCGAAAAGACAACCACCGACGATTTGGTCGTCGCAGGGACCGCGCCGTTCGGGTCAGCGCCGCGGGACCGGCAGGCCGCACCGGCCATCCGCGCAGTCGCGGTGCACACCTCCGACGGTGGAAAGCCCGTACAACAAGTACAGCGGACAGAATCCTAAGACCGCTGTGACGGCTAGCAGACCTCCCACGACGACAGCCGGCCACGTCTGCGACATCACGGCGATCCCGCACAGCGCCAGCGCAGCGAGCACCCTGATCAACCGATCGAGCTTCCCGACGTTGCGGGTCATACGCGGGCGCTCCGTAGCCGGAGTGCGTTGACGATGACCGAGACGCTGGACAGGCTCATGGCGGCGGCCGCGATGATCGGGGACAGCAGCAGCCCGGTGAAAGGGTAGAGGACGCCGGCAGCGATGGGGATGCCGAGGGTGTTGTAGAGGAATGCGAACCCGAGGTTCTGCTTCATGTTCCGCACTGTCGCGCGGGACACCCCGCGGGCGGCACTGATTCCGCGAAGGTCGCCCTTGACCAGAGTGATCTCGGCGGAGTCGATCGCGATGTCGCTACCCGTACCCATGGCGATCCCGATGTCGGCCTGCGCCAGGGCTGGGGCGTCGTTGATGCCGTCGCCGGCCATCGCGACGAGGCTCCCCCGCCGCTGCAGTTCATCGACAAGTGCGAGCTTGTCGTCCGGCTTCACACCCGCCCGGAACTCGTCGATCCCCAACGTCTGCGCCACCTGACGCGCCGGACCCTCGGCATCCCCCGTGGCCATGACCAGGGTGAGCCCTTCCCGGTGCAACTGCGCGACCGCCTGCGGCGTGCTCTGCTTCACCTCGTCCCGCAGGCAGATGAGGCCGGCCTCCTTGCCGTCGATGGCGACCCTGATCGCGGTCTCGCCCGCGGGGGCCTCCGCCTCCAGAGCCGCAGACATCTCCACACCCTCCTGACGCATGAGATCAGCGTTCCCTGCCAGAACGGACCGTCCGTCGACGACGCCTGCCACCCCGAAACCGGGCCTGGCCTCGAAGGCCTCAGCCTGCGTCAGGGCGATCGAGGCTGCCGCCTCGGTGATGGCCCGGGCCAGCGGATGCTCGCTGCCCTGGTTCACACTGGCGGCTGCGCCCAACACCTCATCCCCGGCGAAGCCCTGCGCAGGGATCACGCGACTGACCGTCGGGCGCCCGACCGTCAGCGTCCCGGTCTTGTCGACGATCAGGGTGTCGACTTCCCGCAGCTTCTCCATCGCGGCGGCGTCCTTGAACAGCACGCCGTGGCGCGCACCGAGGCCGCTGCCGACCATGACGGACATGGGCGTGGCCAGACCCAATGCGCAGGGGCAGGCGATGATCAGGACGGAAACCGCGTTCACCAAGGCGTGTCCCCAACTCGGATCCGGACCGACCAGACCCCACACGAAGAACGTCACGAGCGCAATTCCGATGACCGCCAGCACGAACACCCCCGCGACTCTGTCGGCCAGGCGCTGCATCGGGGCCTTGGAGCGTTGCGCCGAAGCGACCATCTCCACTACCCGCGCAAGCACCGTGTCTGACCCGACCTGGGAGGCGCGCACGACGAGGCTGCCGGTGGTGTTCAGCGTGCCACCGATCACGCTGTCGCCTGGCGCCTTGTCCACGGGTACTGGTTCACCGGTGAGCATCGACTCGTCGACCGCCGACTGACCGGACTCCACCAACCCGTCGACCGGAACCTTCTCACCCGGCCGCACGCGTACCCGATCACCGACCACGACCACCGCGAGATCGACGTCCTCCTCGGCGCCGTCCGGGGCGATGCGACGAGCCACGGCGGGAGCGAGTTGCAGCAGTCCCTTGATCGCGTCGCCCGTCGTGGCACGCGCCCGCAGTTCCAGCACCTGACCCAGAAGGGTGAGCGTGCAGATGATTGCGGCGGCTTCGAAGTACAGAGGGACCTTGCCGTCGTCCTTCAGCGCATCCGGGAAGCTCCCCGGGACGATCACAGCGAGCACCGAGTAGCCGTAGGCGGCAGCCACCCCGAGGCCGATGAGCGTCCACATGTTCGGGCTGCGGTGGCGCACCGATTGCACCGCCCAGACGAAGAAGGGGCCGGCAGCCCACAGGACAACAGGACTGGCGAGCACGAGTTCCGCCCACGGCATTACATCCATCGGCAACGGCGGGAACCCGAGCATCGCAATGGACAGCACTGCCAGTGACAGCGGCACAGAGACCCAGAACCGCCGCCGCATGTTGCGGTACTCCTGCCGGTCGGAGTCGTCGACGAGTTGCGGTGTCATCGGCTCCAAGTGCATCCCGCAGATCGGGCAGCGCCCGGGGCGATCGCGCACGACCTCCGGATGCATCGGGCAGGTGTACAGAACCTTGTCCACGGGGTGTTGTGCCGCTGGTTTGGCCGCGGGCGCATGTCCGTGACCGGCGTGCCCCGCGACCTCAGCCGCCGGCACCAACCGCATACCGCAGATCGGGCAGTCCGAGGGTTTGTCGTCGACCACCTCGGGATGCATGGGGCATACATATCGGGATGCCGTATCCGTGTGATCCATGTCGACACCCTCCGGTCGTCGTGTCCCTTCCAGCCCTCGGCAGAGCGCAGGTATTCCGATACTCAGACGGTTCCCAGCCATGCCCCTGCCAAACCGGGGGTCTTCACCGTCCACCGTCCAGCAACGCACTCATGGCACCGATCTCCTCCCGCTGAGCGGCGATGATCCCATCGGCCATCACCCTCACCAGCACGTTCCCCGATGAACGCGCCTGCTCGGCCATGGCGATGGCGCCTTGGTGGTGGTCGATCATCATCGACAGCCAGAGTTGGTCGAAACGGGGTCCGCGGGCCTGCCGCAATCGAGTCATCTGATCCGCGGTCATCATCCCGGAGACACTCATGCCGCCCATGTCGTGGCCGCTGTGGTCCATGCCTGCCATGCCACTGCCGTCGGTCGTGCCCGGCATCGCGGTGGGGCGCCCCAGCCCTGCAACCACTTCGTCATCTGCTGCATCTCGGGATCCTGGGCCGCCTTGATCTGCCTGGCCAACCGCCGCACCTGATCCGACGCACCGGAGCCGCCGGAGAGCGCGAGGTCGGCCATCTCTACCGCCTGCTGGTGGTGCGGGATCATGGATTGTGCGAAGGCCACATCCGTCGCGGAGCCAGTTGGCACAGCTGCCTGATTAGCGCCAGCGCTGGTTGCGACCGTGTCCGCGGTGCCGCTGGAGCACCCGGCCAGGGCACTGAGCGTCAGCGCGGCGACGGTCAAGCTGACGAGCGATCGACGTGTTGTCACAGGGTTCTCTCCTCTTAAGCGGTGTACTCGACGCGGGTCATCATCCCGGCCTCAGCGTGGTACGCGTTGTGGCAGTGCAGCATCCATGCCCCCGGGTTGTCCGCGACCAGGTCCACCTCGGCTCTGGCCATGGGGGGCAGCAGAATGGTGTCCTTGCGGGCACCGCCGGTACCCGCGGGGCCGATCTGGAACGTGTGTCCGTGCAGGTGGATCGGGTGGCTCATCATCGACATGTTCGCCAGGCGCAGACGCACCCTCTGACCGGACGTGACCTCGAGAGGCGTCGAACGATCGTAGGTGGCGCCGTTGATCGTCCACACGTAAGGTGCCATGGAACCCGACAGGAGCAGATCGTGTGTGACCTGCGCGGCGGCGGCGTGCAGGGCGACATCCGGGTCGGCCTGCAGAACCTCGGCGGTGAGTGGGTACGTCGTGCGCGCGTTCGCGGGTGGGATCTCGGGCGAAGGCCCTGGGGCACTGCGAAGAACCGCCATGGCGTAGCCGGACTTGCCCACGGGCTCGGCGACCACCGGGAACACCCCGTCGCGAACGTCCACCGTCAGGTCGTAGCGTTCTCCCATCCCGATCCTCACGGACCGGGTGCGGACCGGTCGTACCGGGTAGCCGTCGGTGTGCGTGACGGTCATCGTGTGCCCGGCCACAGTGAACGTGAAGACCGTGTCCGCCCCGGCATTGATGATGCGCAGACGGACACGCTGCTTCGGCGACACCCGCAGCGTCTCCGGGTCGGCGGGCGGGCGTCCGTTGATCAGGAACATCGGGTAGGAGACATCACCGCCGTCCATGCCCGTACCCCCGGGGCCCATACCCCGTGCATCATCCCGCCCGGGTCAGCCCGCCCGTCGGCCGCGACGAGCCCATCGAAGATCTGCTGGGGATCGGGGCCGACACCCTGCGTCCAGTCGTCGAGGACGAGCACCCACTCCTCGTCGTAGACACCCGGTTCGTTCGGATCGTCGACGATGAACGGCGCATAGAGCCCGGTGTCCAGCTGCAGTCCGGTGTGCGGGTGGAACCAGTGCGTGCCGGGGACGGGGACGTTGAAGTCGTAGGTGAAAGACTCCCCGGGCGGCACAGCCGGCGTGGTGACACCGGGGACGCCGTCCATCGCGTTGGGCACTGCCAGCCCGTGCCAGTGGACGCTGGTCTCCTCGGGCAACTCATTGCGCACCGTGATGCGCAGCCGATCGCCCGCGGTGGCCCGGATAGCGCGGCCGGGAAGCTCCTGGCCGTACGTCCAGGCCACGGCGGTCTGGCCCGCGAGGTCGATCTGACTCAGCACCGCCCGCATCTGGATGTCCTGCGTGACCGGACCTGTCGGCAGGGCCACCGATCCGGCGACGGACATGCGCTGCGACGGCTTGCAGCCACCCAGAGCCGCGACGGCGCCGGCTCCCAAGGCCAGAGCGAGGAAGCCGCGTCGCGAAAGGGTCGGTCCGGACATGACCACGAGGCTGGCAGCACTGTCTGGAGGTGCTGCCCAGGTTCTGTGAAGTTTCGGTGAAGGTCCTGACCTTCATGGAAACTTCATCGTTCGCACCATGGACTCGTCATGTGTCAGTCCGATGCTGAGCGTGTCCACTCACGGGAGGTGAGCGATCATGATGGGCTACTACAACACCTACGGATGGAACAGTTGGATGCTGATCGTCATGCTGATCTGGCCACTCGTCCTGGCCGCCGCGATCTGGGCCGTGGTCTGGATCACGAGGGATCGGGCGGGTCCACGTCACGGCCTGTCCGAAGAGACACCCATCGAGGTGCTGAAGCGCCGCTTCGCCAGTGGTGACATCACGACCGAGGAGTACCTGGAATCGCGCGCCATCCTGAACAATGACAGCAGCCGCGCAGTGCAGCGTCCCTGACGCGGCGGAGGAGGATGCGTGGCCTCACAGCTTCGCGTGCTGGTGGTGGAGGACGAGCCGGACCTGGCGGCAGTCGTCGCGGCCTACCTGCGCAACGAAGGCTTCGACGTCGACATTGCCGAGAACGGCCCGGACGCCGTTCTCATGGCGAGATCGCTGAGCCCGGACCTGGTCGCCCTCGACATCATGCTGCCCGGGTTTGACGGCCTCGAGGTGTGCCGCCAGATCCGTGGTTTCAGCGACTGCTACGTCATCATGCTCACTGCCCGCGACGATGAGATCGACAAGGTGGTCGGGCTGTCGGTGGGCGCCGACGACTACATGGTCAAACCGTTCTCGCCCCGGGAACTCACCGCTCGCATCCGGGCCATGCTGCGCCGACCACGAGGTCTTGGCGACGCAGTCACGAGCCGGCCAGCTCGGACCTTCGGGCGCCTGCGATTGGATCCGGAAGCCCGCAAAGCCTGGCTGGGCGACAGCGAACTGGATCTCACCCGCACCGAGTTCGACCTGTTGGACACCCTCACGTCTTCGCCCCGGCGAGCGTTCAGCCGGCGGCAGCTCATCGACGAGGTATGGGGAGATGACTGGTTCGGCGACGAGCACATCGTGGACGTCCACGTGGGGCATCTGCGGAAGAAGTTGGAGGACGACGCGGCCGCTCCGATATACATCAGGACGGTGCGCGGTATCGGGTACGGAATGGTGACATGAGCCGTCCGGCACGGTTGGGCGCACGACTGTTCATCGCCCAACTGCTCGTCATCGGAATCACCTTCCTCGCACTGCTGGTCACGGTGGTACTCATCGCACCTGGCCTGTTCCTCCATCACCTCGAGATGACTGGGGAGGATTCCCTCGTGGTGCAGATGCACGCACAGCAGGCTTTCGAGGCCTCCGTCGGCCGGGCCCTGCTCGCGGCGGCAGCGGTGGCGATCGTCGCCGCGATCCTGCTGTCGTGGTTCCTCGCGCGCAGAGTCAGCCGCCCCATCACGGCCCTCGCCGCGTCGGCGGAATCCGTGGCTCACGGCAACTACGACGTATCGGTGCCCCAGGCGGGGTTCGGCACCGAACTCCACACGCTCTCCCGCGCCTTCCAGGACATGGCCGAAAGCCTGGCGTCCACGGACGAGGCGCGCACCCAGTTGCTGTCGGACCTTTCGCACGAGATACGGACCCCCTTGGCCACCCTGGAGGCCCACATCGATGGGATGGAGGACGGCGTCGTGCCCCCGTCGGCAGCGAACTTCGAGGTGATGCGAGCCGAAGTGCATCGGCTGCGGCGCCTGGCAAGTGACGTGCGCCTTGCCGCGCAGGCCCAGGAGCATGCACTCGACCTCCACTTGACCCCTGTCGCGGTCCGCGACCTGATGGAGGCGGCGTGCGCCTTGTTCCAGGCGCGGTACCGGGACAAGGGCATCCAGTTGCGCAACACGTGCGAGCATCCGGGCCATGTGGTCACGGTGGATCCCGACCGCATGCAGCAGGTCCTCGGGAACCTGCTCGACAACGCCCTGCGTCACACGGCCCCGGGTGGACGGGTGGAGATCGGCTGCCTTCAGCGCGGAACCGTCACGGAGATCACCGTCACGGACACCGGGGAGGGTTTGGCGGAAGGCGACCTCGAGCGCATCTTCAACCGGTTCCAGCGACTGGACGATGCCCGCCTTTCGGATACGGCGGGCAGTGGACTGGGTTTGACCATCGCTCGCGCGCTCGTCCAGAACCAGCGGGGCGACCTGACGGCGTCCAGCCGCGGTCCGGGCGCCGGAAGCACCTTCACGATCAGGTTGCCCAGCCAGCCGGGCTGAGCGCTGCTCACACTGTGACCACTAGCCCCGCCCGAGATACGACCGCAACATCGCCTCAAGTTCATCGAGCAACGCGCCGTCACCCTGCTCGCCTTCCGCGAAGACCTCGTGCATCACCCCGTCGGCAGCGAAGAAGATCGTGCGAGCGACGGTGTCCGGCGCGTCCGCGGCGACCATCCCGTAGGCGACCAGCAGGATCTGCACCTTGGCCACCATCCGCTGCTTGTGCGCGCGGCCCAGCGCCAGTTGTTCGGCTCCCTGCAGGCCGGCGCGCAGAGCCCGGGTCGCCGACTGCCCTCGGTACATCCGGGCGATCGCTTCGATGACTTCCCCGACCGGATCGGTCGAGCGCTCGGCAGTCAGTCCGGCGACCAACTCGTCCATGCCCTCCTCGAGGCGGGCGTAGTACATCGTTGACAGCGCTGCCACGATCGCCTCCCGGTCCGGGAGGTACTGGTACAGCGCGCCCACGGACACGCCGGCCTCCTCGGCGACCCGGGACAACGTCAGTGCAGTAAGGCCCTCGCGTTCGAGCAACTCCTCCGCCGCCCGCAGTGCCCGCTCCACCTTCTCCCGGGACCGCTGCTGCACGGGCACCCGACGCAACCCCGATTCCACGCGGGCACCTCCCGAATCAAAGTTGACTTTGCTTTTGTTCCAGTCCCATACTACAGGTATGAACCCCCGTCAGGAAGCCCGCGAAGCGGTGGCCCGGGTCAGCCGTGACCTCGCACACCACGGACTGCTCATCGGCACCGCAGGCAACGTCAGCACCTGTCTCGCCGGGCCCTCGGGGGATGAGGTGGCCGTCACCGGAACGGGCGTGGACCTGGGCACGGCGACGGCGGACGACGTGACAGTGGTGGACCTGCAGGGCCGGATCCTCGACGGAACCCTCGAACCGACGTCCGAGTTGCAGTTCCACCTCGAGACCGCCCGCGAGCGGCGCGGCGCCCTGGTCCACACCCACTCCCCCATTGCCACCGCGGTGTCGCTGGTCGTCGACGAGGTGCCGTGCATCCACTACCAGCAACTCCTGCTGGGCGGCTCGATCCGGGTCGCGCCGTTCGCCGTCTTCGGCACCCCCGAACTCGCCGACAACGTGCGGCGGGCGCTTGTCGGCAAACAGGCAGCCATCCTCGCCAACCACGGGACCGTCGCATGGGGCGCCGACCTGACGCAGGCGGAGAACAACGCACTTCTGCTCGAGTGGGCCGCGGAGATGTACTGGCGGGCCAAGGCGATCGGCGAGCCGCGCGCACTGACCGAGGAACAGCAACAAGCCGTGATCGAGGCGGCGATCGCCACCGGTTACGGGACGACGAAGAAGGTGACTCCATGACGACGTTCGAGGATCTCGGCGAGCCCATCGCCACCGGCCGCAGCGCGCGGATCTACGACTGGCCAGACGACGACCTGGTGGTCAAGATCTTCGAACCCGACTACGACCCTGCCCAGGTCGATGTGGAACGGGACTCCCTCGTGGAGGCCGGGCGACTCGGCGTGCGGGTGTGCGCTTGCCACGGCGAAGTCACGGTCGACGGCCATCCCGGCTTGCTGTTGGAGCGCGTGATCGGCGACTCCCTGACGAAGCAGGCCGAGCGCAACCCCCTGCGGATCCGTACGGGTGCACGAGCGCTTGCCCGCACCCACGTGCAGGTACACGCGCAGCCGACGGAGAAGTTCACGGATATCCGGGACGCTGCCGTCGCTGCCCTGGACACGCCACCGCTGGCGTTCCTGGACGATCCTCAGCGCGCGCTGGCGTGCGAGCTCATCTCCCCACTGCCCGCCGGCGACCGGATGCTCCACCTCGACTTCCACACTGAGAACGTCTTCGCGCAGGGCGACGACTACGTCGTGATCGACTGGCAGACGACCCTGCGCGGGGATCCCGCGGCGGACGTGGCCATGACGGTGCTGCTGATCCGGGACGCCGAACTGTGGCCGGGCACGCCGCTGATCAAGCGACTGCTGGTACAGCGCATCCGCGGCATCGTCTTGTCGACGTACCTCGGGGAATACCTGCGACTCACCGGCATGACCATGGAACAGGTCGACGCGTGGCGTCTGCCGGTGGTCATCCTGCGCATGAGCATCCTCGACATCGCCAGCGAACGTCCGCGGTTCCAGCGCGAGGTCCTCGACCTGCTGGCCGGCGCATCATGAGTTCCCTGGTCTCGATCGACCGGTTCGTCGAAAACCCGGCCCTCGACGAGGTCGCTGTCGATGTCCTGGTCGTGGGGGGCGGCATCACCGGTGCCGCCGTCGCGTACGAAGCAGCAAGCCGCGGACTTCGGGTGACCATGGTCGAGGAGCGCGACTTCGGTGGGGCCACCTCGGCCGCGACCGGCAAGCTGATCCACGGCGGCCTGCGGTACTTGAAGCAGCTCGAGATCCGCCTGGTCCGGGAGTCGCTGCGAGAACGCCGGATTCTGAGCAACATCGCGCCCAACCTCATCGACGTCTACCCCATCGTGCTGCCCGACTCCGACCTGCTGGTGCGAGCCGGACTGACCGCGTACGACATCCTCTCGTGGGACCGCAACCGCGTGTACGACCCCGCGAAGAAGATCCCGCGCCACCGCTGGCTCGACTCCGAGGAGGCGCTGTACCACGACTGTCTGATGATCAGTCCCGAGCGCCTGACCCTGGCATTCATCAGGTCGGCGTCGGTCGCGGGCGCGCTGATCTCCAATCACACGCGGGCCGACGCCTTGCTCACCGAGCGCGGCGCGGTCGTCGGCGCAAGGGTCCATGACGCCTTCACCGGCCGGGAACTGACAATCCACAGCGAGGTGGTGGTCAATGCGACCGGACCTTGGGCGTTCGACACGCTGACGGAATCGCCGGTCACTGCCGGCACCGCAGGCCCACCGCCGTCCGTCCGCTCCGAGGGGATCTACCTCATCACCCGTCAGCTGACGGATGTGATGACCCTCCACGTAACCCCGACGGGGCACTTCAGCTGTGCACCCTGGCGCGGGCACAGCATGATCGGCCCCACCGAGAAGGCCTATCGGGGACCGGTCTCCGACTGGCGCGTGAGCCGGGAGAGCGTGGAGGAGTTCCTCGCCGCCATCAACACGTCCGGGATGCTGCCCACCGAACTGACCTTGTCGGACGTGCAGCACGCGTACGGCGGGCTACGACCACTGACCGAGGATGCCGGTGGGGACACGTACAACGCTTCGCGCGCGGCCGAGGTCGTCGATCACGCCGAGCCTGAGCATGGCCGGATCGCGGGTCTGGTCACCGCTGCGGGCGGCAAATACACCACCAGTCGAGGGTTCGCCCACTCCGTGGTGGAGCTGGTCGCCGGCAAGCTCGGCCGCCGGCTGAGCCCGAGCCGCACCGCGCAGGCAGCACTGCATGGCTGCGGCACCGGACCCATCGAGGACTTCGTGCAGCACAGCATCCGGCGCAACCCGGACTTCTCCGCCGGGACTGTGCGCTACCTGGCCCGTCATCACGGCACCGAGCATGACGAGGTGCTCGACGTCGCGCGCACCGAGCCCGGCTTGTCACACGTCCTGGATGCCGACGGCGAGATGCTGGCCCAGGTGGCGGTGGCCGCACGCCACGAGTCGGCGCGGACGCTCACGGACGTGCTGCTCCGGCGCACCGGGCTGGGTACCCTGGGGCTGCCCGCCGACGACGTGCTGGAAGCCTGCGCGGATGTCCTGGGGAACGAACTCGGCTGGGACGACTCCCGCCGCCGGACCGAGGTCGAGCATGCGGTGGCGGCTCTGTCGCTGCCGTGGTGAGCAGGCGGGGAACGGCCACTCTCCGAGTTCGCGATGAACCCAGCCGTCAGGCACCCGGTGCCGTCCCCGCGATCGCGGCAGCCACGACCTTGGCGTCATCACCCACACCGAACATCAGTGACGAGCGCCGCGTCCGCATGAAGTGCACCCCGAGGAAGTACAGATCGTCGATGACCGTGCTGCGCCCATCTTTCTGGAGCGGGAAGCCGGTGGCATCGAAGGCCTCCGGCCAGGGCAGCCAGGCACGGTAGTCAGGGCGGAACCCACCCGCGAACACGACAGCGCCCAGGGCAGCCAACGGGATGGAGGCAGGACCGTGCTCCCGGAAGGGGTCGGGCTCCGGGGAATCAGGTTTCGGCAGTCCCCGCTCCTGCGCGGTACGCGCGAACAGCTGGAGCAGGTCTGAACGGCGCGCGTCACCCCATGCGACGCTGTTCGGGAGGTCGTCAACGAAGTGGATGCGACCCTCACGGGCGCCGTCGAAATGGCCGGCGAGTGTGACTCCCATGTCATGCAGGGTCCGGTAGTGCAGGTCATGGCCACCATCGCGGCCCGAACCCTGGACGTTGGCAAACAGGAGCGCCTGCGGGCCTGGCAACGATGCCACCGGTTGGTCCAGGAACCCGGATTCGACCGCCCACCAGAACATGTCCCGTCCGGCGATCCTGCGGTGCAACCACGGCGCTCTGCCACACGCGAGCACGATGTCGCGGCCGGCCTGGTGCAGTTCCTCGGCGATCTGGCAACCGGACTGTCCGCTTCCCACCACCAGGACCCGGCCCGGTGGCAGGACAGACGGATTGCGGTAGTCGCTCAGATCGAGGGCGGGCAGTGACGGCGGAAGGGATGCGGCACCCGGGGGGCGGTAAGGCCTCTGATACGCCCCGGTCGCCACGACGACCCGGCGGGCGGAGAATTCGCCTTGAGAAGTCCGTGCCCGGAATCCCTCAGTCCGGCGCTCCAGGGACCGGACCTCGACCTCCTGCCTGACCGGCGCCCCGGCCGCGTAGCGCTGCAGGTACTCCACGATGCCCGCCCGCGACAGGTACCCCTCCGGGTCGTCGCCGTCGTAAGGCATCCCCGGGAGGTTCAGCGTGAGCGCACTGGGGGTCACCAGGCAGAAAGAGTCCCAGCGGTCGGTCCAGGCCTGCCCGATTCTGGCGCGGTCCAGCACCAGGTGTTCGACGCCGGCGCTGGTGAGTTCATGACTGGCAGCCAGCCCTGCCTGCCCGGCACCGATCACGAGGACGTCGGTGCGTTCCATGGCGCGCGAGTCTACGCCGGAGGGCGCGGCCCGGTCGAGCCCCGGCGGGCTGGGAGGCCGGACCCGAGGGACCGTGCTGGCTCTGCGCGTGTTGCTAGTCCTCGCCGGCTGGGCGATGTCATCCGGCCACGACCGGTGCCGTTCGCCACCGGCTCGCGTCACGAAGGCCGCTGACCTCTAGTACAAAGGCGACATGTCCCAGTCCGTCGCCCTCGTCACCGGCGCTGCGAACGGTATCGGCCGCGCCACCACCGAACACCTCTTGCGGGACGGGTGGTCCGTGGCCGCGTTCGATGTCGACACCGAGGCGCTCAGCTCGTTGCCGTCCGGGCCGTGCCTGCACACCGGGCGCCTGGACGTGACCGACGAAGCCCAGTGGCGCGAGGCGGTGGCCGGACTCGATCGCCTGGATCTTCTGGGCAACAACGCGGGGCTGCTGAGTTCGGCCGACTTCACGCAGATCCCCGCCGCTCGGCACCGGGCCATCGTGGAAGTGAACGTGCTCGGCGTCATCAACGGCGCCCTCGCTTCGTTCCCGCTGCTGGCCCAGACCCCCGGGTCGGTAATGGTCAGCCTGGCTTCAGCCTCAGCAATGTACGGCCAGCCAGATCTCGCGACCTACTCCGCCACGAAGTTCGCGATCCGTGGGCTGACCGAGGCGCTCGACCTCGAATGGGCCGGGCACGACATCCGGGTGCTCGATCTGTGGCCGATGTTCGTCCGGACTTCCATGGTCGACGGATTGCGAGCAACCTCCGGTGACCGGCTGGGCGTCCACTTGAGCCCGGACGACGTTGCGACGGCCCTGCTCAAGGCGGTGACACAGGTCCGCGAGAACCCCGCCTCCGCCCGCATCCGGAATCCGCACATCCCCGTCGGCGGTCAGGCCCGCCTACTCACAGCCCTCGCGCAGGTCACACCGCACTGGGCCAACCGGCTGATCACCAAGGCGGCCACCGGCCGCTGATCAACCGCAGGTTCGGCAGTGCCCAGGGCGGGTCACCGGCCCGCCATCTGCTCCAGCGACTCCGTCACACTGACCGCCCTAGGCTGCACATATGTCCCGGCATCGTGACCGCCGCGCCACCCGGATCATGGCGGGCGTTGTCCTGATCTTCTGGGCGCTCACACTGTCGGTTTTCGCATTCACATACCTGACGGGGAATGCTGCGCTGCAGATGCGCGTGGCCGGGCTGGGCAGCGTGGCTCTGTACGCGATCTGCGTGTGGCACTGCCTGGTCGTCCGGGGCGCGCGTGCTGCGATCCTGTTCTTCGGGCTGGCCGCGGCGCTTGCCTTCGGCGCCGAGTACCTCGGGGACAACTACGGCCTGATCTTCGGCGCGTACCACTACACCGGCGCGCTCGGCCCGCGCGTGGGCGGCGTTCCCGTACTCATCGTCTTCGTCTGGGGAACGGTCGTATACGCGGCGTTCGCCATGGTCGACTGGCTGGCCCGCCGCAACGCCCGACCGCCCCACGGTTGGGGTTGGCGCGTCGCCTACGCGCTGCTGGTCGGGTTCGCCGCCGGGCTCATCACGGCAGCCTGGGACCTGATGGCCGACCCCCTGGCAGTGTCTGGTGTCTGGGAGCAGGTCCTAGGGTCGCAGGCCTGGTGGTGGTGGGCGGACGGCGGGCCGTACCTCCCGGACCTAAAGAGCTGGAAGGGCGGCGCCGGCATCCCGGTGGAGAACTTCGTCGGCTGGGTGCTGGTGCCGGCGACCATCGTGGCCGTGTTCTCGCTCGTCTTCCCGGACCCGCCGCGGATCGAGGAGCCATCCGCGGCGGCAGTGCCGGTCCTGGTCTACGGGTTCCTGTACCTGACGCTGGCCGGCGGCCTCATCGAGATGGCATGGTTCGATCCCGGCCTCACGCAAGCCCTGCTCATCGGCACGTTCACCATGGGACCGGTGATCGCGGTGGGGCTGCTGGCCGTCCTGACCGAAGTCTTCCCTGCCGAGACGTGAACCCCGTGGAGCATCAGCGGAGCGCGGCCGCCAGGTAGAACAGGGCGACCGCCGCGCTGACCGACACCCCTCCGACGAGGAGTTGCAGCGTGAGTGATGAGCGCAGGCCGCCGTGCCGACGGTACCTGGCCAACGCGCCAGGCACGGAGATCACGTTGTAGACCAGGTTGGTCGGAGTCACGGCCGGACTCGGCACGCCGAACACACTGACCTGGACCGGGCAGCAGGAATACCGCCCCCGACACTCCCACCGGGACGGTGATGGCAGCGACGAACAGCCCAGCGAGCAGGGCACCTAGCCATTCCATCGTTGCTTCCCGACCTCAACGCGGGGCGTACATGATGACCGCCACGCCGATCAGGCAGACCAGTGCCCCCACGACGTCGTAGCGGTCCGGCTGGAAGCCATCCACCGCCACACCCCACGCCAGGGAACCCGCTACGAACACCCCGCCGTACGCGGCCAGGATCCGGCCGAAGTCCGGATCGGGCTGCAGGGTGGCCACGAACCCGTAGAGACCCAGTGCGATCACACCAGCGCCCACGAAGAGCAGCCCCCGGTGTTCCCGAACGCCCTGCCACACCAGCCAGGCGCCGCCGATCTCGGCCACGGCTGCGACCACGAACAGCAGGATCGAACGCACTGTGTCCATGGCGCAGAGCATGCCAGACGCAATCTCCACCACGGACTTACGCGTCGACGCCTCTGGTCCCGGCAGTGCAGCCGCGGTTCCCGCAACCGGGAGTGAAGCCCACATCCGGGAGCGATTCTGCAGGGTTGAACCTCTCCCGGGTTGAGGCCTCACTCCCGCCTTGAGATCCCGACGCCCCCCGCCTGACTCACGGCGTCGAGCCGAGTTGGACGACCCGCACGAAGCGCGTGGCGCGACGCCCGTCGTTCTGGTAGGAGTACAGACGATCACTGGCGAGCCGAGCGGAACCTCCGGCATTCACGACGACGGCATCCACCCCGGTGACTTCGATGGTCAACCGTCCGGTGATGACGAAGAACAACTCCTGCGACCCAGCCGGGTCTGGCTGGGCGTCGTACCTATCGCCCGGCTGAAGGGTCCATTCCCAGAGCTCCGCTGAGGGGCTGCCGAGAGTAGCCACCTGCAGGATGGCGCGGCTACCCGCAGTGGATGACCACACACCCGCGGCCGATCCCGGAGCATTGACCGACAGTGGGTCGTGTCCGACCTCGCGGGCCAACGACGGGAAGTCCGTGCCCAGGGCGCGTGCGATCTTGTCGACGGTCACGAGGCTCGGGTTCGCCTGACCGAGTTCGATCTGCGTGAGCATCCGCCGGCTAACCCCCGCCGCATCGGCCAGTTCCTGCACCGTCATCTCCGCCCGCTGCCGGCGCTGACGCACTTCACCGCCGACGTGGACCACGAAGTCCGGCGTCACCCCGTCACCGGCCATGGCGGCCTCCTCTTGAGTTCTAGTCCAATGAGCAATATACTGCTCACTATGATCACTGTAGTTGAGGATACCGACCTTCACCTGCCAGAGCCAGAGGTACAGGCCGCTGTACGAGCAGCATTCCTCGAGCTCGCCGGCGGTCAGGCGGTCCAGCCGCCCCAGGTCGTCACCAAGTTCCCGACCGGTGGCGACGTCATCGCCTACCAGGCCGTCCTGTCCGAGGCCGGTGTCTACGCCGTCAAAGTCTCTCCGTACATCCCACAACCGGACGGGGCACCCATCGTGACCGCGTGGACGCTGTTGCTGTCCACCCGCACGGGCCAGCCCCTGCTGCTGGCCGACGCCTCTCGACTCACCGCCGAACGCACCGCCGCCACCAGCGCCGTCGCGGTGGACCTGCTGGCCCGTCCGGATGCCACCACACTGGCGGTGATCGGCCTCGGACCCATCGGTCAGGCCCACCTGCGCCATGTCCGCCACGTGCGGCCCTTCGGAGATGTCCGGGTCTTCGCACAGTCCATGACACAGTCCGCGCTCAACGACCTGGGAGACGTCACCCTCGCCGACTCGGCCGACGAGGCAGCAGCCGGCGCCGATGTGGTCCTGCTGTGCACATCGGCGGCGGCCCCAGTCATCGACGTCACACGCCTACGCGCCGGCACCCTCGTGACCTCGGTGTCGACCAACGCCCCCAACGCCCACGAGATCGATCCGGGCAGCCTGCACGACATGGACGTGTACGCCGACCACACGCCAGCCGCGTTCGCCGCCGCCGGCGAGATGAAGCTCGCTGACGACTTCACCATCGACCACATCCGGGGGGACCTCCCCGGCCTGCTGTCGGGTACCTCCCCCGGGCCCTCGGGCGAGCGCGTGGTGTTCTTCCGGTCCGTCGGACTGGGCATAGAGGATGCCGCCGTGGCCCGCGTCGCCCTCGAGGCAGGAGACGCATCGTGAAGATCCGCCCCTTCGGTGTCGAGCAGTGGATGAACGAGTACGAGACGCGCTGCACCTACAACCTCGCGGAGACCTGCGTGGAGTCGCTCACCGTGCGCCAGCTGCTGGACCTCACCGGCCACACCGACCTTCTTCAAGACCTGCTGCCCATGAAGCTGACGTACGGCGAGATCGAGGGCAGCGACCGGCTGCGCAGCGCCGTGGCCGCACTCTACGCGGAACAGAGCCCACAGAACGTGCTGATCACGCACGGCGCGATCGGCGCAAACCATCTGATCTACCTGTCGTTGGTCGAGCCCGGCGATCGGGTGGTCGCGATCGTTCCCTCGTATCAGCAGCACTACTCCATCCCCGAGTCGATAGGGGCCGAGGTCCGCCTCGTCCACCTGCGGGAGGAGAACAACTGGCAGCCCGACCTCGACGAGTTGGCCGACGCCATCGGCGGGCGCGCCAAGGTGGTGTCGCTGACCAACCCGAACAACCCGACCGGTTCACTGGTCGACGCGTCGACCCTGGCGCAGATCAGCCAGTTGTGCGACGCGGCTGGGGCCTACCTGCTGTGCGACGAGGTCTACCGCGGCATCGACCAGCAGGGGCCGGGCACCACGGCCTCGGTGGCCGATCTCTACCAGCGGGGGATCAGCACGGGCAGCATGTCCAAGGCCTTCTCCCTGGCTGGCCTGCGCCTCGGCTGGGTCGCTGCACCCACGGATCTGATCGCAGACCTCACCATTCATCGGGACTACAACACGATCAGCGTCGGGATGATCGACGATCTTCTGGCAAGCATCGCCCTCGAGCACGCCGACACGATCCTGGCCCGCAATCGCCAACTCGTGCGCGCTAACCACGCGACCTTGTCTGAGTGGATCGCACAAGAGAAGCGCATCAGTTGGGTGCCGCCGCGGGGCGGGACCACGGCCCTGTTGAAGTACGACCTCGACCTGACATCCCGGGACCTGTGCGTACAACTCGTGGAAGAGACCGGCGTCATGCTGACCCCCGGGAGCGCGCTGGATGTCGAGGGCTACCTGCGGATCGGCTACGCGAACAACCCGCAGGTCCTGGCCGAAGGGCTACCGCGCTTGAGCGGATTCCTCCGCGGTCGCCCGTAGCGATACGGGCGAAGGTTCAACCTCCGGGCGGTCATAGACCCGGATGGCGATGAGCAGGGCAGCTGTCGCGGTGATGGACACCGCGTTGGTGAGGATCAGCGGCACGTCACGGTTGGCCAGACCGTAGGAGAACCACAGCAGGAACCCGACGAACAGGATGCTGATCCAGGCCAGCGACACGCCACCGGCATCGCGCTCGCGGATGACGATGCGCAACTGCAACAGCGGGGCCAGGGCCATCACGAGGCCCCAGGACGTGGTGATGACAGCGAGAAATGCAGACATGTGACTCCAGACTTCAAGTGGGTGGACGGCAGGCCAGCCACTACCGGAAGTCGCCGCGGCGCACGTCCTCCCCGTACAAGGGGAAAGTGAGGTGCGTAGCGGTGGTCACCCCTCAACGGTAGCAACGCGGCCGACAAATGGACACAACCGTCGGACGTGATCCCGCCCATAGACGCGGGCGGCGCGGCCCGCCACCCACGCGACCGATATCGCCGCGCGGGACTGCGGATGCCGGGATGGACTCTGCCCTTCCAGACGGCCCACCACCTCAGCGACGGACTGGGGACCGGCCCGACATCATGGCTGCTGTGGACCGCGTCGGGTTCAGCTGCAGCACCCGTGGCGCTCAGCCGGCGTGAGCTGTGAGCCCGACACGCAACGCGCCCGCTGCCTCGAGCAGCACATCCCGCCCCGCGTGCCCCACACCAGTGGCGTTGATGATGCCGTGGATGAGTCCACTGTGGCGCCGCACGGAGACGGGGACCCCGGCCTGCTTGAGGCGCGCCGCGTAGGCCTCCCCCTCGTCGCGCAGCGGGTCGAACCCCGCCACCGCGATGTACGCCGGTGGCAGGCCGGAGAGGTCGGTGGCCAGCAACGGCGAGACCCGCGGGTCGAGCGCTTGTTCGGGATCGGTGAGGTAGCGGGCCTTGTACCAGTCCATCTGGGACTCCGTGAGGAAGAAGCCCTCGGAGAACAGCGAGTACGACCGGTGCTTGGTCGACAGATCCGTCACCGGGAAGAACAACAGTTGAAAAGCTGGCGCCGCACCGGTTTCGCGGGTGGTGACCTGCGACACGACGGCCGCCAGGTTGCCGCCGGCGCTCTCCCCCGCGACCCCGATGGCCGCAGGATCGGCACCGAACTCCGCCGCGTGCTCCACGGCGTACCGGAACGCGGCCACGGCATCATCCACGGCCGCGGGGAACGGGGCCTCGGGGGCCAGCCGATAGTCGACCGACAGCACTGCCAGGCCGGCGTTCGCAGCGAGAAACCGGCAGGCCGCGTCGGATACCTCGAGATCGCCGAGCACCCAACCGCCGCCGTGGAAATACACCAGCAGCGCGGACGGCTCAGGTGCCTCCCGGTACAGGCGAGCACCGATATCCCCCGCCGGACCCGGGATCGTCAGGTCACGCACAGTGGCCACGGGGGTCTGGTCGCCGAAGACCCACGCCTCACTGCTGATCTGGGCGCGGCCCTGCTCCAACGGCAGGCTCTCGAACGTCTCCCCGGCCGCCAGGTTGAGCAGGCGCAACGCGAGTTGCACCTCGGGGTTCAGTTCCTGGCCGTCGATGCGGACGGTTCGTCCACCCAACCCCCGCTGCACACCCGGGGGCAGTGCCCCCAGCCCGCGCAGCAGTCGGCGGGCGAAGCGCTCTTGCGCGGGTCTCTTGGTCGTCGGCATGTGATGCTCCCGGTGGCGAGTGGTATGACGAACCTACCGGCCTTCAGACGCTGTCCCGTGCCATACGCAGGCGAACCATGCGGTACGCGATTCCCACGAGGAATACCAGGATCCCCACGCTCACCGCCGCCACCGGCAGCGTCACCACCAGCACAGCGCAGCCGACGGCGCCGACAAGTTGCAGCCAGCGCGGATACCGGCGATCCGCGCCGTCCTGCGTCCACGCCGACACGTTGGCGACGAGGTAGTAGAGCAGCACGCCGAACGAGGAGAACCCGATCGCCGACCGCAGGTCGGTGACCAGCACCAGGGCACACACCACGATCGCCACAGCAACCTCCGCGTGATGCGGTACTGAAAAACGCGGATGCACAGCGGCCAACCACCGCGGCAGGTCAGCGTGCCTGGCCATGGCCAGCGCGGTCCGTCCGACCCCGGCGATGAGCGCGAGCAGTGCGCCCAGCGCTGCGGCTGCCGCGCCCACCCGCACGGGCAGCGCCGCCCACTGCCATCCGGCAGCCTCGACCGCCCCCACCAGCGGCGCGGGCGTGGCGGCCATCCCGGCCGGCCCCAGCGCCAGCAGCAGCGCCACCGCGACCACGGCGTAGACGGCCAGCGCGAGGAAGAGTGCGGTCATGATCGCCGTGGGGATCGCCCGGCGCGGGTCCCGGACTTCCTCGCCCATGGTGGCGATGCGGGCGTACCCAGCGAAGGCGAAGAAGAGCAGCCCGGCGGATTGCAGGACGCCGTACCAGCCCCCTGTCCATGTCCAGTCACCGACATCCACCCGGGAGGCCCCGGCCAGTGATGCCGCGACCACCAGGACGAGGCTGGCGAGAACCACCACCACGATGACTCTTGTTGCCGAGGCGGTGCGGGTGACGCCGCGGTAGTTGATCGCCGCCAAGGTTAGAACGGCCGCGACGGCCACGGGCTTGCTCCAGTCTCCGGGCGCCACGTAGACGCCGAAGGTCAGGGCCATGGCGGCGCAGCTGGCGGTCTTGCCGATGACAAAACCCCACCCGGCGAGGAATCCCCACCAGTCCCCCAGCCGCTCGCGGCCGTAGATGTAGGTCCCGCCGGAGGTGGGGTACTGGGCAGCCAACTGCGCGGACGCCGCTGCATTGCAGAAGGCCACGAAACCGGCGATGAGCAAACCGACGAGCAGCCCGGCGCCGGCCGCTGCGGCCGCTGGCGCGAATGCCGCGAACACTCCGGCACCCATCATCGAGCCCAGCCCGATGACCACAGCATCCCGGGTGGACAACCGGCGGGCCAGCGACCCTCCGGAGTCCATCGCCGCCGCCATGACCGTCACGCTACCGACGTCCGACCCGACTATGAGTGCGGTGAAGGGCAACGTCCCAGTGGTTCACGTCCTCATGTGGCCCACTGGCCGAGCCGTTGCGCCGCGCACAGGCGAAGGGGGAGAGACACGTACAGCGGGGAGCGAAACTGCGCGGTCGAATCGCTCCCCGGCATCCGTAACACTCCCCGGTACATCTGGAGTGCGGGAACCCGGCGCCGGGGTCCTTCGGCCGAAGGGGGGAGAGACACGTACAACGGGGAGCGAAACTGCGCGGTCGAATCGCTCCCGAGCATCCGTAACACCCCCGGCACATCTGGAGTGCGGGAACCCGGCGCCGGAGCCGGCAAGAGCCGCCACTCACCGCACTACGGCAACAGGTCGAAGGCCCGCCGCAGGAGATCAGATCGTCGACGAGTGCCTCCCGGCGGTCCTCGGGGACCTCGCTACCGATGACCCACAGTTGATCCCCCCAGGCCTGCGGGGCGATGTCCGGAACGGGCCGGCCGGTCATCTCCCGCAGGACCCGGCGATACGCCTGCTTCTCGATCCGCAGCCGAGTGGGCGGCAACTGACGCAGGCGGTCGGCGGTCATCTCCAACTCGCGTTCGTAACTCATGGGCGTACCTGCTCCACTTCCGGCACCGGGTGACGCCGCACGCGACGCATCAGCGCCCACGGACCTCTGGGACCGCGACCACCGGCGGCCAGGTGGGTCCCGGCCTCCTGCGCGGCATCTGCCGCGGCTTCGGACAATTCCACCACGCTCACCGACGTCTCGTCGTCCGGCCGCGCGGAGTCGAGTGCGACGAGTACCGCCGGGAAGAGCACCTGCGTGACCCGTTCGTAGCCTTCCGGGCCCGGGTGGAAGCGGTCCTCGGCGAACAGGTCCGGGTCGCTGGCGAACTCGTCTCCGAGCTCATCGGCGAAGGAAACCCCGTGGGCACCCTCCCGCACGCACGCGATCATCTGCGCGGCAGCCAACTGCCTGCTCAGGCGCCGGGCCACCCACCGCAGTGGCTGCGGAATGGGCTGTACGGAACCCACGTCGGGACAGGTTCCGACCACGACCTCGCAGCCCACAGCACGCAGTCGGCGGACTGCCTCTTCGAGATGGGAGACCGCAGCCTGCGGCCGTCCGACGTGGGTGATGTCGTTAGCGCCGATGATGATGACCGCGATGTGCGGGCGCATGTGCAGAGCCCGGTCGACCTGTCCGTACAGGTCCGCGCTGCGGGCTCCCACGGTAGCGGTGTTCATCAACCGCACCGGCTGGTCCAAGACGTTGCTGATGCCTTGGGCCAGCATCGCGCCCGGGGTGTTACGCACATGGCCCGCCCCGAGCCCGGCGGCCAGCGAATCCCCGAGCATCACAAAACGCTGCGACGTGCCCTGCCTGCGCGCACCGTAGAGCCCGTCGGCGTAGGGAGCAGCGTGCCGGCGCACCCCGATCTCTTTGCGCGCGTGCCGTCCCTGCGCCACGGCAAGGCCGAAGGCAGCCGCGCCGAACCCCACGACACCCCCACCCCCGTAGGCGGCCGTCATGGCCAGTCGTCTCGCGTGCGAGGCACGGCTCACTGCACGACGCCCTCGCGGCGCAAGAATCCGCGCACTGCCTCCCGCGCCCCGGAGTCGATGTGCGGCCCGTGGGTGAACGCAGCCACGCGGTACTCGACGTCGGCCAGCACCGCAGCCGTCCGCTTGTTGAGCGGGAAATCGGTGCACGCCATCTTGAACGGCCACGTCATCCGTCGGTTCATGTTGAAGATCGAGTCGCCCGTGATGAGCACGCCGGAGGACTGGTGCAGCAGGCTCACGTGACCGGGGGTGTGCCCGGGGGTGTGCAGGACCTGCAGACCGCCGGCCACAGCAAGGACCTCCCCGTCGGTGATCGTCCGCTCGACCGGGCAGGCGGGGAAGCCCATTCCGGGCAGCCGGTCCAACATCCCGAGGACGGCCGATGTGTACGGTGCCGGGGTGCCTTCGCGGATGTAGTCGGCATCGTCGACGTGGACGTACGCGCCCGTCGCCCGGGTGTGTGGCAGCAGGCGGGCGGCCGACCCCGCGTGGTCGCTGTGTGCATGGGTCAGGATGATGCGCTGCACATCGCGGGGATGCTTGCCGAAGCTCGCCAGGCCATTGACGATCCGCTTGGTGGCCAGTCGCGTGCCGGTGTCGACCAGGGTCACCGACCCATCGTCCTCCACGAACGCGAACGAGTTGATGAAGTCGCCGGCGGTGGGGATCCGGTAGACCCCCCTGCCGACGGCGACCACACCCATGTTGCGCTGACTAGTTGTTGCTGTTGAGGATGGCCAGGAACCGCAGGATCTCCAGGTACAGCCACACCAGCGTGACGATGAGGCCGAAGACCATCCGCCAGGAGTAGTCCTCGGACAGGCCCTCGTTGATGCCCTGTTCGATGGCCGCGAAGTCCAGGTTCAGCGACAGCGCCGCCAGGCCCACGCCCACCACGCACAGCAGCAGGCCCAGGCCACCGACGCCGTAGAAGCCCCAGCCGCCACCAACGCCGAACAGCGCTGCAACGAAACTCATGAGCGCGATCACCAGGTAGGAGATCATCGCCACCATCATGATCTTGACGAAAGTGCCGTTGACCTTGATGATCCGCGTCCTGTACAGCACCAGCATCACGGCGAACGCCACCAGCGTGCCCAGCACAGCCTGGGCGATGATGTTGGCATCGCTGCCGGACGCGGCCACGAAGTCCTGGTAGAACATGCTGATGCCGCCGAGGAACACGCCCTCGACCAGCGAGTAGGAGAGCACCGTGCCCGCCTTGGGCAACTTGCGGAAGGCGCCCACGAAGAAGATGCCCAGCCCCAAGATCATCGCGGCGAAAGGCAGCCAGGGCATAGCCGGGGTGAGTACCCAACCGATCCCGGCACCGATCACCAGTGTCAGGAATGCCATGCCGGTCTTCGTGACAACGTCGTCGATGGTCATGGGTCGCCCGGCGGTGGGCGCACCGATGGTCGGGCCGCCCTGCTGGTCGAGGGTGGCGGTGCCCGCAGCGGCCTGCTGGTAGGCGTTCACGCCCTCGTTGTAGGCGAAACCGGGCTGCTTCTCGATGTCCCGGAAGATCGGGTTCTTTGATTGCATATGTGTCCTCCTTGGCACAAGGTTACGGGGTGACGCTGACACGCACCACTACGCCACGGCTGCGACGTCCTACTTGCGTTTCACGAGAACTCGAACAGGTCCCAGACCTGCCTCGTTACGGGCCCGCACTGAGAAGCGCACCGGACCCGCAGCCAGCTTGCGCACCGAGGACTTGGTCCTGGACGTCGTGAACCAGAGTCCTTGACCGATCCGGACCCGGTAGCGCACCTTCAAGCCTGTGCGTACCGGCGGCTTCCACACGATCCGTGCCCGAGGCCCGGAACGCCTGACCTTCAGCGCCCGGACCTTCCCCGGCTTCACCGGTGTGGCCACCTGTCGGGACGCCGAGGCACCCGCACCGCGCTCGTTGAACGCTCGGACCTCCAGCGTGTGGCGCACACCCTTGGCCAGACCGTTGATCCGCATCGACGGTGACAGCGCGGCGTCCGTCCAATCCCCGGGAGCGCGGCCGGTACGGGTCAACCGGTACTGCAGGCCGGTCAGCTGCTCGGGAGGCAGGCCCACCCGCAGTCGCACCGAGGTCTTGGTCGGATAGCGCACCGACAGGATCTGGACACCGCCGGGCAGGCCACGGGGGGTCACGACGCCGGACTGGGTCCACGGGCCCTGACCGAAGACGTTGCGTGCGGCCACGCGCACCTGGTGGCCCACGCCGTTTGTCAGTCCGCTGAGGACCTTGCGGGTCAGGGTGCTGCTCCAGAGGTCCGGCACGACGATCCAGTCGCCGCCGTCCGGGCGGTATTCGACGGCGTATGCCACGACGGGACCGGTGCCGGGATCCGTGGGTGCCGACCAGGAGACCGACAGGGCCGAATCCGCAGGCGAGGCCACCAGCTCACCGCTCGGGCCGGGCACCCGGGGCGAGATCGTCAGGGCCCGCCGCACGTCGAGCATGCCCGCCCCGCAGGAGCCGGTGCAGTTGCTGCCGGCCGGAAATGTGCGGGCGGTGTCCCGCAGGTGCTCTGCGACGGCACTCGGGGCCATCGGTGCCCGCTCCTGCAGGACCGCCGCGGCACCGGCTACCTGCGGTGCAGCCATGCTCGTGCCGTAGTACGCGGCGTACCCGCCGGTGGTCGCCGTGGTCTGGCCGAGGTTGATGGTGGACAGGATGCCCGCGGTGGCGTTCGTGGCAGTGCCACCGGGGGCGAACAGCGGCAGATCCCGATCCACGACGCCGTAGTTCGAGTAGGTCGCCCGGCTCCCGGTCCTGGTCAGCGCACCCACGGTGAGGATGTCGTAGCAACCTCCGGGCGAGTAGTTGACGAACGGGGCGGCGTTGTTACCGGCAGAGGCCACAACGGTCGTACCGCGGCTCATCGCACCGTCGATCGCAGCCTGAACGAAGGGCTGGCAGGACGTCGCCGACGACAGCGACAGGTTGATGACGTCCGCCGGCGTCGGATTCGTGGGCACGCCCGGCACCTCGCCACCGGAGGCCCACGTGACCGCAGCCGCGACATCCGACATCGTCCCCCCACATTTGCCGAGGGCCCGGACGGGCAAGATCTTCGCGCTCGGTGCGACGCCGATCACGCCAGTGCCGTTGTTCCCCGTGGCCGCGGCGATCCCGGAAACGTGGGTGCCATGCCAGGACGACGTTGTCTGGATCGAGCATCCAGCGAAGGTGCCGGGGTTCGATTGGATCTCGGAGACTGTGAGCCAATCCCCCTCGTCGGCGGGATCCGCATCCCGGCCGTCCCCATCGTGTGCGCTGACCGGATCCTCGATCATGTCGTAGCCGGGTAACAGGTTGGCTACCAGGTCGGGATGCCCGGTGATGCCCGAGTCGATCACGGCGATGACCTGTCCGGCGCCCGTGGCCAGATCCCAGGCGGATGGTGCCGCCACCCCCGACACCGGATCGCTCAGTGCCCACTGCTGCCCGAACAGCGGGTCGTCGGGAACGGCATCGGGATGTACGCGGGTGTCGAGGTCGACGCGGGCGATCCCGGCTTCGTCCTCGAGGCTGCGCGCAGCCCGCACGGCTTGTGCCGCGCTCAAGTCCGGGACGGATATCGCCGTCACGCCGGGGGCCACTGGACGACGGCCCTCAACGGGGCCCACCGCCTCTGCTACCAAGGCCTGCGCCTGCCGGGCGGACGTACCCGGATCCCGGGTGACGACCAGGCCCACGACCTCGGAGGGACGGGGCTGGACGGTCAGCGGTGCTGCTTCGGCGGCGGCCGGAGGCACCACCAAGCCCGCCGCCGTGGCCGACACTGCCACCGCGGCCACGATCAGCCGTGTGCCACGCATCACCTCAGGGTAAGCGCTCACCGGAGTTGGACGGCGTAAGGACCGATGTGGATCCGCGAACTGCCCGTTCGCAGACCTCAGCCACCCTGGCCGTTGATCGCGGACTGCACCCTCGCGCAAAGGGCCCCACAGTGCCCGGGGCGGGACTTGAACCCGCACGTCTTTCGACCCTCGGGTTTAAGCCGAGTGCGTCTGCCGATTCCGCCACCCGGGCGCCTCACCCAGGTTAGTCCAGATACACCTTGCGCCGATGGACCCCGGCGGCGGAGACCACGCGATCCAGGAAGAGGAAGCCGTCGAGGTGGTCCACCTCGTGCTGTACAGCGCGGGCCTCGAACGCGTCGGTGGTCAGGGTCACGGTTGCGCCAGTGACCGGCACCTGACCAGTCACGACAAGGCGGGTTGCGCGCTTGACGTCCCCGGTGAAATCCGGCACCGACATGCAGCCCTCACGGGCCTTCTCGTTGCGCGAGGCCTGCGTGACCACCGGGTTGACCAGCACAAAACGCCCGTGGCACGTGCGGGTCTTCGGGTGCGTGCTCACGTCCAGGCTGAACACCCGCCATGCGACCCCCACCTGGTTCGCCGCCAGACCCACGCACCCCGGTGACACCGCCATGGTGGCCAGCAGATCCGCGGCCAGTTGCACCACGTCAGCAGCGGTCGGATCCACCTCCGCGCAGCGAGTGGACAGCACCTCGGCCGGAGCGGTGACGACCGGGCGGACCACCCCGTCCGGGAGCGGAACCTGCAGTGCGGTCACAGGACATCCTGGTCGGCCGGCAGCACTGAAACGTCCACGCCCACCGTGCGGCCGACCTCCTTCAGATCCTCGGTCAGCGACGAGGCGTCAGCTTCCCGGGGGAAGTCGGCTTCGGCCACGACGACGTACAGACCGCCACCGAGCCGGGTCTGCAGGTCGGTGATGTTCCCACCACGGTCGGCGATGGCGTCGGTGATCGCAGCGACGATGCCGACCCGGTCTGCGCCATGCACACTGATGACGAACGGGCGCGCCTGCGCCGGTGGTGCCAGCTGCTCGTCGGTTACGGGCAGCACGCTGACCATCAGGTCGTCGGACTCCAGGAAGGCGAGCTCCGCAGCGACCACCTCGGCGGAGGTGTCGGTGCCGACGACCAGGGTCCACGCGAAGTGCCCCCGCAACAGTGTCATCGACGAGTCCTCGACGTTGGCGTCGCGCCGGGCCAGGACCTTGGTGACGTCGGCGATGATCCCGGGACGATCGTGCCCGAGCACGGTGATTGCCAAGAGGGCCATGCCAGGCACCCTACTGCCCGGTCGCCGCCAGGCTCAGCGCGATCCCGTCGAGGATGTCGTGCTCACTGACGACCACCTCGTCGAAGCCACCGAGGGTCAGGATGCGGTCGAGCACAAGGGCCCCCCCCGATGACGTCGACGCGACCCGGGTGCATCACGGGCTCGGCTGCGCGCTGCTCCCTGGTCGCAGCGAGCATCCGGCTGGTGATCTCGTGGACGTCGCCGGCGTCGACATGGGAGCCGTGAATGAGCTGCGGGTCGTACTCGGGTAGATCCATCGCCAGGGCCGCGACGGTCGTCACCGAGCCGGCAAGTCCCACGATGGCGTCGGCAGCGGCGAACGCGGTCACGAAGAGCGCATGGCTGACGGCGGCGTCGATGTCCCGGGTGGCGGCGGCCACCTGCGCCCCGGTCGGCGGATCGTCGTGCAGGTGCCGCTCAGTCATGCGCACGCAGCCGATGTTCTCACTGACCGCCGCCTCCACCCCGGACGTGCCCACGACGAACTCCGTGGAACCCCCGCCGATGTCGACGACCGCCACCCGGCCGGGCACGTCGACCGCCGACACCGCACCGGCGAAACTCAGGGCGGCCTCCTCGTCCCCGGAGATCACTTCCGGGGCGGTGCCGAGGCGGTCGACCACCCCGGCCACGAACTCCCCTGCGTTCTGCGCGTCGCGCGAGGCGGAGGTCGCGACCATCCGCACCCGGTGAGCCCCTGCTCCGCGGATCTGCGCGGCGTAATCGGAGACCGCATCCCAGGTCCTCTGCATGGCCGCAGGCGACAGTCGTCCGCTGACGTCGACCCCCTCCCCGAGTCGCACGACACGCATGACCCGCACGACGTCGGTGAGGCGGCCGGCGTCCACGTCGGCGATGAGCAGCCGGATGGAGTTGGTCCCGCAGTCGATCGCAGCGACTCTCACGGCACCTCCACACAGGGCTCTGTGCGGTCGAGGACGCCGCGCCGCCGCAGTTCGGCCAGGGCCTCGTCGCCGAAGGGGTTGACCCCCGGCCCCATGGCCAGTGATTGACCGACCAGCACGTGCAGGCACTTGACCCGGTCGGGCATGCCGCCCGCTGACACGCCGTCGATCTCAGGTACGTCGCCGTGGTGGGCGCGTTCTTGCAGGTACACGTCGTGCGCCTGGCGGTACTGCCGCGCCAGATCCTCGTCCTGCGCCAGGCGCTGCTGCATGGCCGCCATCACCCCCTCGGACTCCAGGGTCGAGATCGCAGATGTCAGGCGCGGACACGTGAGGTAGAAGAACGTGGGGAACGGTGTCCCGTCGCGCAGTCGCGGCGCGGTGCTGACCACGTCGGGCAGGCCGCAGGGGCAGCGCGACGCCACCACCACGACATCACGCGCCGGCCGGCCGAGCTGGGCACTGACCGCGGCCACATCCGCGGGTGACGGTGGTTCAGCGGGGGGCATCTGGACGCACCACGACCACGGACTGATCGGGCTGCTGCTGTGCCTGCTGCACGCTGCGCAGCGCCCGCTCGTACCACGCGGAGTTGTCCTCGGAGTCCTGGGTGAGCGGCTGGGTCGCCGGCGCCGTGACCGGCGGGTCGGTGACCACATAACCGGTCTCGCCGGGGTACTGCAGGTGGAACCGCTCACGCGCCTGCCCGACCACGTACGCATCGTCGGCCCACTTGTCCGCCTCCTCCTGCAGCGCGTCGACCCGCTCCCGCTGCGCAGCTGTGGTGGCTTCCAGTTCGGCGATCATCGAGCGCTGGTTGAGGAACTCCCGCAGCGGCAGGGCCAACGTCAGCAGCAGTGCCGCCGCGATGATGACGACGACCGTCAGCCGGCCGGTCGTCAGGCCCGGGCGTTGGGCAGCCCGGATCGTGCTGGTACGTTCCACGTTCCTAGACTCACCCACCCCGGTCCGACCTGTGTGCATTGGCAGGCTATCCGGCGTGTCCGTGGCTCACATGGATCGGGCGTGGATCAGCAGTGCGTCGCGCACGTACGTGGCCCCGGCCAGCCCGCCGTAGTTGGCGGCGAAGCGCTCGTCGGCGACGTACATCTGGGCCAGCCCTTCGATGGCCTCCGAGGAGGGCTGCCGACCACCCCACCCTTGCTGGATCCACCGCACGTGCCGGGCCGCGAGGCGCGCAGCGCGGTCGTCGTCGACCGCCACGCCTTCGGCTCGCAGATCCTGCCAGGCGGCACTGATGGCTGCCGCCTCGGCCATGAAAGCCTGCTTGCCCTCCTCGCCCAGCCCCCGCCACCACCGGTCGCTTTCGGCGTAGGCCTGCTCACCCCACCGCTGTTCGACCTCCTCGCGGTACTTGGTGTGGTCGAAACCGTCGAACATGTCTTCGGCTTGCATCTGTTCCTCCTTCTTCAAGGCCGTCACCGTGCGCTGGACACTGGCGATCTGTCGCTCGAGGCGGCCGCGCTGGGCCCGCAACTGCTCGAGGTGGGTCTGCAGCGCCACACGGTCATCGGTCCGGCCGGCCAGGATCCGGGCGATGTCGGGCAGCCCGAGACCTTGTTCGCGCAGCAGCAGGATCCGCTGCAGTCGCACCAGGTCCTCCTGCCGATAACTGCGATACCCGCTGCGCACCTGGCGCCCGGCGGGCAGCAGTCCGATGGCGTCGTAGTGCCGCAGTGTCCTGCTCGTCACGCCGGCCAGGGCCGCCACCTCGGTGATGCTGTACTCCACCCCTCGAGGTTAAAGGTTGACGCTACGTCAAGGTCAAGCGCGGCCGCTCCGCCAGCGGGTCCTACTCCACGGTGACGGACTTGGCCAGGTTGCGCGGCTGGTCCACATCGTGGCCCTTGGCCGTGGCCAGTTCACAGGCGAAGACCTGCAGGGGAACGGTGGTCACCAGCGGCTGCATCAACGTGGGCACCGCGGGCACCCAGATGATCTCGTCGGCGTACGGCTCGACGCCGTCATCGCCCTCTTCGGCGATGACGATGGTGTAGGCGCCCCGGGCCCGGATCTCCTGCAGGTTGGAGATCATCTTCTCGTGCAGCAATGACCGGCCCCGCGGTGACGGCATCACCGAGATGACCGGCAGGCCGTCCTCGATGAGTGCGATCGGCCCGTGCTTCAACTCCCCGGCCGGGAACCCCTCCGCGTGCATGTAGGCCAGTTCCTTCAGCTTCAGGGCACCCTCCAGGGCCACCGGGTACCCGACATGCCGGCCCAGGAACAGCACCGAACTCGCGTCCTTGAGCCTCCGGGCGAGCTCGCGCACCGGGTCCATCGTGTCGAGTACGCGGTCGATCTTGTTGGGCATGCTGGCCAGGTCCGACACCAGGGATCGAATCTCGTCGCCGAACAGGTTGCCGCGCACCTGCCCGAGGTACATCCCGAACAAGTGGGTGGCGACCAACTGCGTGAGAAACGCCTTCGTCGATGCCACGGCGATCTCCGGCCCCGCGTACGTGTACAACGCGGCGTCGGACTCCCGCGGGATGGTCGACCCCTGGGTGTTGCAGATGCTCAGCACCCGCGATCCCTGATGGCGGGCGTGCCGGACCGCCATGAGGGTGTCCATCGTCTCGCCGGACTGGGAGATGGCGATGACCAGGGTCTGCCGGTCCAGGATGGGGTCGCGGTAGCGGAACTCGCTGGCCAGTTCCACCTCGACCGGGATCCGCGTCCAGTGCTCGATCGCGTACTTCGCCACCATGCCGGCGTGGTAGGCCGTCCCGCAGGCAGCCACCACGATCTTGTCGATCTCGCGCAGTTCGGTGTCCGAGATCGTCAAGCCCTCGAGCACGAGGCGGTTGTCGTCGGTGATCCGCCCGAGGAGGGTGTCGGCGACTGCCTTGGGCTGCTCGGCGATCTCCTTGAGCATGAACAGGTCGTAGCCGCCCTTCTCCGCGGCACTGTCGTCGCATGTGACCTCGTACTCGGTGCCCTTGGCGGCGCGCCGTCGAAGTCGCTGACCTCGACGCCGTCACGGGTGATCGTGATGACCTGGTCCTGACCCAGTTCCATCGCCTGCCGGGTATGGGCGATGAACGCGGAGACATCGGAGGCCAGGAACGTCTCACCATCACCCAGACCGACCACCAGAGGCGAGTTGCGCCGGGCGCCCACCAGCGTGTCGGGGTAATCCGCAGATGCTGCCACCAGCGTGAAGGCGCCGCGCAACTCACGGCAGGTTCGCTGCATCGCCTCGGTGAGATCGCCGGAATCGGCGAGCATCCGGGCGAGCAGGTGTGCGGCGACCTCGGTGTCGGTCTCGCTGAGGAACGTCGCACCGCCGGCCTGGAGCTGGTCGCGCAACTCGGCGAAGTTCTCGATGATCCCGTTGTGGATGACCGCGAGGCGTCCGTCCTCACTGAGGTGGGGGTGCGCGTTCACGTCGTTGGGTGCCCCGTGGGTGGCCCAGCGGGTGTGGCCGATGCCGACCGTGGTATTCGGCAGCGGTGTCTCTGCCAGTGCTGACTCCAGGTTCGCCAGTTTGCCGGCCCGCTTGCGCGACTGCACTCCCGTGGATGTCACGATCGCAACTCCGGCCGAGTCATAACCCCGGTACTCGAGTCGTCGCAGCCCCTCGATCACGACGTCAGTCGCATCTTTGTCGCCCACATAGCCCACGATTCCGCACATGCCATCAACGCTACCTGCCTGCGGACTCCGGCCCGGCAGCGCTGGCGTCCACCTGTACACAGCCCGGCCCAGACGCGGCAGTTGCGCGTCGCACCCCTGTCGTGTGCTGGACACGCAGCGCCGACAGTGCGCGCGGAGCAGGAGAATCAGATGTGCGAGATGTGCGACGGCCTTTCCGAGGCCGACTTGCGGGCACAGGTTGTCCGGACCATCGAAAACTTCGGGTGGCTGGTCCAGTTCGTGGAGGCCGATCCGCAGGTGCCCTCGTTGGCCTACACGGTCGGCCTCACCGGGTTCGGACTCCCCGAGATCTGCGTCGTGGGCCTGAGTCCGCAGTCCGCAGGCGATCTGCTCAACCACGCGGCCGAACTGTGCCTCGCGGGGCAGACCGGGCCGGGATCCCGGGTCTTCAGCCACGACGGCTGCGAGTACCTCTTGGGGCCGGTATCGCCGGCGGATCTGCTGGTGGCGCTCGACGTGTACGGCAGCAGTGTGCGGGCGCTGGAACTGCGAGCCGGCTGACGGGAAGTCAGAGGGCCAGCCGAGCGCGCACCTTGTCGGCGAGGCCCTGGGCGACCTCGGCGGCAGTGTGCTCGTCCTCGGCTTCGACCATCACACGCACGAGGGGCTCCGTGCCGGACTTGCGCAGCAGCACGCGCCCGCTCCCGGCGAGCCGGGCTTCGGCATCGGCGACCGCGTCGGCGACATGCTGATCGGCATCGACGGCGTTCTTGTCCACCCCGTCGACGTTGATGAGCACCTGGGGCAACCGACGCATCACGCCGGCCAGATCTTGTAGCGTCCGGCCTGTCGCCGCCATGCGGGACATCACCTGCAGCGCAGTGAGGACGCCGTCGCCGGTGGTGGCGTGATCGGTCATGACCACGTGCCCGCTCTGTTCGCCGCCGAGGACGTAGCCCGAACCGAGCATGGCTTCCAGCACGTACCGGTCGCCGACCGCGGTCTCCACCACGGCGATGCCCTCACGGTCCATCGCCTGCTTGAAGCCCAGGTTGGCCATCACGGTCGCCACCACCGTGTCGTGGGCCAGGCGACCCTGGTCGCGCAAGGACAGGGCGATGATCGCCATCAGTTGGTCGCCGTCCACGACGTTACCCTCGGCGTCGACGGCCAGCGTGCGGTCGGCATCACCGTCGTGCGCGATGCCCAGATCTGCACGGTGCTGCAGCACCGAGGCCTGGAGGTCCCCGACGTGCGTGGAGCCGCAGCCCTCGTTGATGTTGTAACCATCCGGGCTGCAGTGGATCTCGATGACGTCCGCGCCGGCCTGCCGGTACGTGGCCGGACCGACCACGCTCGCGGCGCCATTGGCTGCATCGACGACCACCCGCAGCCCTTCCAGGGACGGACCGACGCTGGTGAGCAGATGCTTCTCGTAGTCCTCGGCAGCCCGCTCGTCGCTGACGATCCGGCCCACGGCGTCACCGGTCGGCCGGTCCCAGTCCTCACGCAGGCGGCGCTCGATCTGGTTCTCGATGTCGTCGGGGAGTTTGTTCCCGTCGGCGTTGAAGAACTTGATGCCGTTGTCTGGCATCGCGTTGTGGGATGCCGAGAGCATGACCCCCAGGTCGGCCTGCCGGGCCTTCGTCAGATGCGCCACTGCCGGCGTGGGCAGCACGCCGACGTCGATGACGTCCACGCCCGCGCTGGCCAGCCCTGCCGACACGGCGGCCTGCAGGAACTCCCCGCTGGCACGCGGGTCGCGTCCGACGACCGCGGTACGCCGCGAACCCACCTCGGAGAGGATATGGGCGGCCGAGACTGAGAGGTCCAGCGCCAGTTCGGCGGTGACATCCCGGTTCGCCAGACCCCGCACACCATCGGTGCCGAACAGGGCGCCCACGACGGGCCTCAGCGCTTGCTGTACTGGGGTGCCTTGCGGGCCTTCTTGAGGCCGTACTTCTTGCGCTCCACCACGCGCGGGTCGCGGGTGAGGAAGCCGGCCTTCTTGAGGTCCGGGCGGTACTCCTCGGCGGCGATCTCGATGAGGGCGCGGGCGATACCCAGACGCAGCGCACCGGCCTGACCGCCGACCCCGCCACCGTGCAGGCGCGCGATGACGTCGTACTGGCCGTCGAGCCCGAGCACCCGGAAGGGCTCGGTCACGATCTGCTGGTGAACCTTGTTCGGGAAGTACGCCGCGAGGTCACGGCCGTTGATCTTCCACTGACCCGAGCCGGGCACGACGCGCACGCGGGCGACGGCCTCCTTGCGGCGGCCGGTGCCGCCACCAGGCTGCTGAACGGCCTGGCGGCTCGGCGCCACCGGAGTCTCGGTGGTCATGGTCTCAGTCACGGGTGTTCCTTCCTCGGCGCTACTGCGCGACCTGGCTGATGACGTAGGGAACCGGCTTCTGAGCCGCGTGGGGGTGCTCGGAGCCGGCGTAGACCTTGAGCTTGCGGATCTGCTTGTTGCCGAGCTTGTTGTGGGGAAGCATCCCGGCCACGGCCTTCTCGATGACCCGGCGGGGGTTCTTCTCCAGCAACTCACCGTAGGCGGTCGACCGCAGGCCACCGGGGTAACCGGAATGCCGGTGGTCGAACTTCTGCTCCGCCTTCGCGCCACTGAGTGCGACCTTCTCGGCGTTGATCACGATCACGAAGTCACCGGTGTCGACGTGCGGGGCGAAGGTGGGCTTGTGCTTCCCGCGCAGCAACGTCGCAGCGTGAGTGGCCAGCCGGCCGAGGACCACGTCCTCGGCATCGATGACGTGCCACTGAGAAGTGACATCGTCGGCTTTCGGGGTGAACGTACGCACGTCTTCCTACCTAGATATCCGTGTGGTCGCCCTGCTGGTGAGCAGAACTCGGTTCGGGCTGTGGCTCTGCAGCAATCACTGCAGCGGACTCAACCGCTGGTTGGCACGCGCAGAGCGCACACGACCTGTTTCAGGATAACCCACACCTACGAGTGCGATGACGCGGGTATCTGCCCTGCCTCACTCGTAGTACTGGATGCCGTCGACGTCAGTACTCACCCGCGTGCCGGAGGTCCCGTCCAGGATGTCCCTCAGGTTCTCCAGGGCACCGATGACCGCGACTTTGCCCTGCCGGGCGAACTCGCTGGCGGCATCGACCTTCGGGCCCATCGAGCCGGCCGGGAAGTCCAGCGCCGCCAGCGCATCGGGGTGCGCGGCGGCGATCGCCTTCTGCTCCGGCGTCCCCCAGTTCACGTACACGGCGTCGGCGTCAGTGGCGATGACCAGCATGTCGGCCTCGATGTCGCGGGCCAGCACCATCGACGAGAAGTCCTTGTCGATGACCGCTTCCACGCCCATCAGGTGACGCGTGCCCTTCTCGTACATGGTGGGGATGCCACCGCCACCGGTGCAGACGACGACCGCGCCCTTCTCCAGGCACCATTCGACGGGACGGATCTGGAAGATGCGCTTGGGCAGGGGCGACGGGACGACGCGGCGCCACTTGTCTCCGTCCTGCTTGACCGTCCAGTCCCGTTCGGCAGCCAGGCGTTTGGCTTCCTCCTCGCTGTACACAGGACCCACGAACTTGGTGGGGTTCTGGAAGGCCGGGTCGTCGGCGTCGACCTCAGTCATCGTCAGCAGCGTCGCCAATGGCTTCTCGAACGGCAGCAGGTTGCCGAGCTCCTGCTCGATGAAGTACCCGATCATCCCCTCGGTCTGCGCACCCAGCACGTCGAAGGGGTAGCTGGACTCTTCGTTGTAAGAGGCCGCCTGCAGGGCCAGCAGACCGACCTGGGGGCCGTTGCCGTGCGAGACGACGAGCTCATGGTCCAGAGCGACCGGCGCCAGCGCTTCGCACGCGAGCCTGACATTGGCCCGTTGGCTCTCCACGGTCATCGGCTCGCCCCGCTTCTGCAGTGCGTTCCCACCTAGTGCAACCACCACGCGCATGCTTCCTCCAACTCGATCCTGGTAACCGCAGACTGTCATGGGAATGCGGTGGCACGCATCTTTGTCGTATCACCACACCCGGAATCGGCGAGCGCGCTCAGCCTGAGCCGCCAGTTGGTCGGTAGGCGGGTAGCCGACCTCCATCAGGACCAGGCCGTGGGCGGGGCCGTGGTGAAGCGGGAACGCGCGTGGCCGCAGCCAGGATCTGGCCCAGATCGTCGGCACTCAGACTGCCGTGCCCCACAGCCAGCAGCGCGCCGACCACCGAGCGCACCATCGAATGGCAGAAGGCGTCAGCAGTCAATCCGACGGCGATCAACTGCGGGTCGCGGGGATCCTCCCGGCGTTGCACACCGGCAGACAGCACGCGGCGCACGGACGAGGCCTCCGGCCGCGCCCGGCAGAAGGCCGCGAAGTCGTGCTCCCCCAGCAGGACCTGGGACGCCGCGTCCATGGCGGCCACGTCGAGCTCCCGTCGCTGCACCCACACGCTGCCGCGGGCGCGGGGGTCGAGCAGGCCACTGTCGCTCAGCAAGTACTCGTAGCGTCGGTACCTCGCGGAGAACCGTGCGTCGAAGCCCGGTGGAGCCACGTCGGCGGCAAGCACCCGGACATCGGGCGGCAGGACCGCATTGAGACGGCGAAACGCGGTCGGGGCTCCGGGCCACGCCGCGCGGGGCAGATCGACATGGCAGACCTGACCCATTGCATGAACGCCGGCATCGGTCCGCCCGGCCACAACGATGTGCGGGTGCGCTATGCGCAGGACCCTCGCGATGGCAGCGGCCAATTCGCCCTGCACGGTCCGCAACTGCGGCTGGCGGGCCCAGCCGGCGAAACCCGCACCGTCGTAGGAGAGATCCACCCGGATGCGCAAGAGCCCGCCACCTTCCGGTGCGGGCTCCTGCGGATCGTTCGATGGATCAGGCATCGTCCTTGGACTGCAGCCCCTCGACAGCGTCCTGCTCGGCCTGCTCCCGCGCCGCCTCGACCTCAGCGGCTGCCTCAGCCTTGGCCTCGGGCGTTTCGGCTTCCGCCTCGACCTGCTCCACGGCGGCCTCCGAGGCGGCCTCGACCTCCTCGGTGGCCTCCTGCGACGTGACAGGCGCGGCGTCACGAGCAGCGCGCTTGGTGGCCGACGTGGCCTCCGTGACGACGGCCTCGGCCATCGGCTCCACCAGGCTCGATCACGGCCATCGGCGCGTTGTCACCCTTGCGGGGTCCGATTTTGGTGATGCGGGTGTAGCCACCGGGACGTCCCGCGTACTGCGGACCGATCTCGGTGAACAACTCGTGGACCACCGACTTGTCGCGGATGACGGTCATCACCCGGCGGCGGGCGTGCAGGTCACCGCGCTTGGCGAATGTGACCAGACGGTCGGCCAGCGGGCTGAGCCGCTTGGCCTTGGCCTCCGTGGTGGTGATGCGACCGTGCTGGAACAGGGCGGTGGCCAGGTTGGCGAGCATCAGTCGCTCGTGCGCCGGCCCGCCACCCAGGCGGGGTCCCTTCGACGGCTGGGGCATCGTGTTCTCCTTGAATTGCGGCAGCGGGCTCTTAGAGCTGCTCGTCCTCGGCGTACTGTTGGTCGTCCTCGGCGTAGAAGGTCACAGCCTGCGACGGGTCGAACCCGGCCGGGCTGTCCTTCAGGTTCAGGCCCAGGCCGCCGAGGGCGTCCTTGACCTCGTCGATGGACTTCTGGCCGAAATTGCGGATGTCCATGAGGTCCGCCTCGCTGCGGGTGAGCAACTCACCGATGGTGTGCGCCCTCGCGCTTGAGGCAGTTGTAGGACCGGACCGAGAGGTTCAGCGCCTCGATGGGCTGGCTGAACTGCTCGGCCATGTACGTGTCGACCTCGGACGGCCCGAGCTCGAGACCCTCGGCCGCGGCGTTCAGGTCGCGGGCCAGGCCGAAGAGCTCCACGAGCGTCTTGCCGGCGCTGGCGACCGCGTCCCGGGCCTGGATGCTGGACTTGGTCTCCACGTCCACGATCAGGCGGTCGAAGTCGGTGCGCTGCTCGACACGGGTCGCCTCGACCTTGTAGGTCACCTTGAGGACCGGCGAGTAGATCGCGTCCACGAGGACACGGCCGGGCTGCTTCTCGACCATGGAGCCGGCTGCGGCGGGGACATAGCCGCGGCCACGCTCCACCGTCAACTCCATCGTCAGAGACGCACCCTCACCCAGCGTCGCCAGGTGCAGGTCCGGGTTGTGGACCTCGACGCCAGTCGGGGCCTCGATGTCAGCGACGGTGACCGCGCCGGGGCCGGACGCCCGCAGGTACATGGTGACTGGCTCGTCCATCTCGGTGCTGACCACGATGCCCTTGACGTTGAGCACCAGTTCCGTGACGTCCTCGGTCATGCCGGGAACGGTGCTGAACTCGTGCTGCACCCCGTCGATGCGGATGCTGGTCACGGCCGCGCCGGGGATCGACGACAGCAGGGTGCGACGCAGGCTGTTGCCCAGGGTGTAGCCGAAACCCGGCTCCAGCGGTTCGAGGACGAACCGCGAACGGGTGTCGGAGACGAACTCTTCGGTCAGGACTGGCCGACTGGCGATCTGCACTTTCTCTTCCTTTCTGGGACGACCGCTATATGACGCCCCGGAACCACAGCGCGGTGCTGCGGGTTACTTCGAGTAGAGCTCGACGATGAGCTGTTCCTGCACCTGAGTGTCGATCTGCTCACGCTGGGGCAGGGTGTGCAGGAGCACCCGGAAGTGCGATGGGATGACCTCCAGCCAGCCCGGCACGTCGCGCTCGCCGGCCTCGGCGTGGGCCACCACGAACGGCGTCATCTCGCGCGACTTGTTGCGCACCTCGACAATGTCGTTCGGCGACACCCGGTAACTGGGGATGTCGACCTTCTTGCCGTTCACGGTGATGTGGCCGTGTCGCACCAACTGGCGGGCCATGTCCCGGCTCTTGGCGAGGCTGGCACGGAACACGACGTTGTCCAGACGACTCTCGAGGATCGTCAGGAGGTTCTCACCGGTCTTGCCCTGCTGCCGGTTGGCCTCTTCGTAGTAGCTGCGGAATTGCTTCTCGAGCACTCCGTAGATGCGGGCGCACTTCTGCTTCTCCCGCTTCTGCATCAAGTACTCGCTCTCCTTGGTGCGGTTGCGGCCGTGCTGTCCCGGCGGGTAGGGGCGCTTCTCGACCGGGCATGCCGGCGAGTCGCACTTGGCGCCTTTGAGGAACAACTTGGTCTTCTCGCGGCGGCAGCGTTTGCAGTCCGCGCCTGTGTAACGGGCCATCTTCTATCTCCTGGCTCTCAGACCCGGCGCCGCTTGGGCGGACGGCAGCCATTGTGGGGTACGGGGGTGACGTCCTGGATCGTGCCCACCTCCAGGCCGGTGGCCTGCAGCGAACGGATGGCCGTCTCACGGCCGGACCCGGGACCCTTGACGAACACGTCGACCTTGCGCATGCCGTGCTCCATCGCACGGCGGGCGGCAGCCTCAGCAGCCATCTGCGCGGCGTACGGGGTCGACTTGCGGGACCCCTTGAAGCCGACCTGGCCGGAGGACGACCACGCCACGACCTGACCCTGCGGGTCGGTGATGGTGACGATCGTGTTGTTGAAGGTGCTCTTGATGTGGGCGTGACCGAAGGCCACGTTCTTCTTCTCTTTGCGGCGCTGCTTCTTCGCGCCCTTCTGGGGTGCCATGGCTGCTCAGACTCCTGCTCGAATGCTCACTTGCCGACCTTCTTCTTGCCCGCGACCGTCTTCCGCTTGCCCTTGCGGGTGCGCGCGTTGGTGTGGGTGCGCTGGCCGCGGACGGGCAGACCGCGGCGGTGGCGAAGGCCCTGGTACGAGCCGATCTCCACCTTGCGGCGGATGTCGGCCTGCACCTCACGGCGCAGGTCACCCTCGGTCTGGAAGTTGGCCTCGATGTAGTCGCGCAGGGCGATCACGTCGGCGTCGGTCAGGTCGCGCACCCGGGTATTGGGGTCCACACCGGTCGCGGCCAGGGCTTGCTGGGCGCGGGAACGACCCAGCCCGAAGATGTAGGTCAGGCCGATCTCCACGCGCTTCTCACGCGGCAGGTCGACACCCACGATGCGTGCCATAGGGCTCTCCTGTGTTCAGTCAGCGAAGGTGTGGTGGCGTCATCGGTCCCACCGCCCTGGTGGGTCCCCGGCCTTCGCGTCCGGGGGTGGCGTCTGGCAGCCCTATGGCATCGGGCACCAGGTTCGGATGACGTCCTACCAGGGGTCAGCCCTGGCGCTGCTTGTGGCGCGGGTTCTCGCAGATCACCATGACGCGACCGTTGCGACGAATCACCTTGCACTTGTCGCAGATCTTCTTAACGCTCGGTTGAACCTTCATCGGTGTCCTGCAGATTCCTCACTTGTACCGGTAGACGATGCGTCCCCGGGTCAAGTCGTAGGGCGAGAGCTCCACGACCACGCGGTCATCCGGAAGGATCCGGATGTAGTGCATCCGCATCTTGCCGGAGATGTGGGCGAGGACCTTGTGGCCGTTGTCCAACTCGACCCGGAACATAGCGTTCGGAAGCGACTCGATGATCGTGCCTTCGAGCTCGATCGCGTCGTCCTTCTTAGCCATGCGTGGGCCCAGTCCTCCGGTGTCTGCGGATTTGTGCGGCAGGTGCCGCTGTCGAGGTGCATTCGCCCTCTGTTCGAGTGTAGGACATGGTCCCCGGCCCCGGCCAGGGGCCCCCCGGTCGCCGATCCGCCCAGCGCACCCGCGGGCCGTGTTGCGCGGTGGCGGCGATTCATCCGGTTTGCGGCATCCTGGCCTTCCCCGGCACGCGCGACCGGACGGTCAGTCGGCCAGCGCGGAGACCTGCACCCCGAGGCGCTCGAACTCCGCACGGCCACCGTCGCGGGCAGTGAGCACGAAGGGGCCGGTGGAGGTCACCGCCACGGTGTGCTCCCAGTGGGCGGCCAGGGAGCCGTCCATCGTCACGACCGTCCAGCCGTCGGGCAGCGTCACATTCTCCGGGGACCCCAACGTGATCATGGGTTCTACCGCGACGACGACGCCGGGCACCAGCGCCGGACCGCGGCCGGCCGGTCCCGTGTTGGGCACGTCGGGAGGCATGTGCATCTCGGTGCCGATGCCATGTCCCACGTAGTCGCGCACGATGCCGTAGTCGTGCGCCGCGCCCCGGATGGTGCGCTCGACCGCGGCACCGATGTCCGTCAGCCGGCCACCCGGGCGGGCATGGGCCACGCCGTGCCACATCGCCGAGCGCGTCACGTCGGACAGTTCCTGGGCGCCTTGCCCGACCGGCCCTACCGGCACGGTGACCGCCGCATCGCCGTGCCACCCGTTGAGGATGGCCCCGCAATCGATGCTCACCAGCGCGCCGGCATGCAAGGGGTCGTCCCCCGGGATGCCGTGCACGATCGCGTTGTCGACACTGACACAGATGCTGGCCGGGAAACCGTGGTAGCCGAGGAAGGACGGCACGGCGCCGGCCGAACGGATCACATCCTCGGCGATCGCGTCGAGATGCCTGCCGGTCACCCCGGGGGCGACGGCATCGGTCACCGCCGCCAGCGCGTCGGCCACGACCAAGCCGGCCCGGCGCATGAGACCGATCTCATCGTCGGTCTTGACCTGGATGCGGGGTTGCCGGCCGAACACCTAGTCCCCCAGCGCCGCCAGCAGGCGCCCCGTGACGTCGTCCATCGACCCCATGCCGTCGACCTTCACCAGCAGGTTCCGCTCCGTGTACACGCGCACCAGCGGGGCGGTCTGCTCCGCGTAGACGTCCATGCGGCGCCGGATGACGGCCTCGGTGTCGTCGGCGCGCCCCTGCTCCTTGGCGCGGTTCAGCAGCCGGGCGACGACCTCGTCGGTGTCCGCGGTGATCTTGACGACCTTGTCGAGCTGGCCGCCGAGCCCGGACAGGATGGAGTCCAACTCGTCAACCTGGGCCAATGTGCGGGGGTATCCGTCGAGGATGAAGCCCGCGGCGGCGTCCTGCTCGGCCAGGCGCGCGGCCACCATGGAGTTGGTGACCTCGTCCGGGACGTACTCCCCGGCCTCCATGTACCGCTTGGCCTCCAGCCCCAGCGGCGTGCCAGCGGCGAGGTTGGCCCGGAAGATGTCCCCGGTGGAGATGTGCGGCACCTGCAGACGTTCGGCGATCTTCGCGGCCTGTGTGCCCTTGCCCGCCCCGGGCGGACCCATGAGAACAATGCGCATCATCGCAAGAACCCTTCGTAGCTGCGTTGCTGCAGTTGTGCTTCGATCTGTTTCACCGTATCGAGGCCGACACCCACCATGATCAGCAGTGACGTGCCACCGAAGATGAACTGTTGGCCGACCCCCAGCGAGCCGAAGGCGTACAGCGGGATCACGGCGACGACCGCGAGGTAGATCGACCCGGGGAAGGTCAGCCGGCTCAACACGTAGGACAAGTACTGCTCGGTGGGCTTGCCTGCCCGGATGCCCGGGATGAAGCCGCCGTACTTCTTCATGTTGTCGCTGACCTCGACCGGGTTGAACGTGATCGACACGTAGAAGTACGCGAAAAAGATGATCATCGACACGTAGAAGAGCACGTACAGCGGTTCAGTGCCCTGGGAGAGGTTCCGGGCGATGAACATGCCCCACGAGGAGTTGGTGTTGCCGCTGACCGTGGCCAGCAACTGCGGGATGTACAGCAGCGACGACGCGAAGATCACCGGGATCACACCGGCCATGTTGACCTTGAGGGGGATGTACGTCGACGCCCCACCCATCAGCTTCGACCCGACCATCTTCTTGGCGTACTGCACGGGGATGCGGCGTTGGGCCTGCTCCACGTAGACCACCGCACCGATGATGACGACACCCACCGCCAGCGTCGCCAGAAGGACGAAGGCGCCACGGGACTGGTAGATCGACCAGAACTGCCCGGGCATCCCGGCGATGATCGACACGAAGATCAGCAGCGACATGCCGTTGCCGACGCCGCGGTCGGTGATCAGTTCCCCGAACCACATCAGCATCGCGGCGCCCGCGGTCATGACCAGGACCATCGTGAGGATCAGCGCGATGGACTGGTTGGGGATGAGGTTCTCGTTGCAGCCGGTGAACAACTGCCCGGGCGTACGGGCCAGTGAGATGAATGCGGTGGCCTGCAGGACCGACAGTCCGATCGTCAGGTACCGCGTGTACTGCGTCATCCTGGCTTGTCCGGACTGCCCCTCCTTGCGCAAGGCTTCCAGCCGCGGGATCACCACTGTGAGCAACTGGATGATGATGCTCGCGGTGATGTAGGGCATGATGCCGAGCGCGAAGACGCTCAACTGCAGCAACGCCCCGCCGCTGAACAGGTTGATCAGCCCGTACAGCGAGTTCCCCTCGACCAGGGACAGACAGGTGCGGATCGCGGTGTAGTCGACACCGGGGGTGGGGATGATGGCACCCACGCGATAGATCGCGATCAGACCGAGAGTGAACAGGATCTTGTTGCGAAGGTCCGGGGTGCGGAACGCCGCAGCGAATTGCGATAGCAAAGATCCTCCTCGCGCGAACCCAGAGCCCGGGCGCGCAACACATGTGCCGGTACTGTCCCTGAGGGTAGCAATAGGACCGATGGCCGGGGCGGGGTCGGGGCGGGCCAGGGTTTCGTTCACCGCGAACGCGAGTCGAGCACCCCGGTCGCTGGGTGCCGCTGGTACGGCGTTTGGCCGTCGGAGAGAACGCGCGACTGACCAGCTCGGGCAGTTGGGTGGGGCTCGGTGGGGTTGCAGTTGGGTGGGGCTCGGAGTTGGGTGGGGCTCGTGCAGCTGGGTGGGGCTCGTGCAGTTGGTTGACGCTCAGCGCCCGACGAACGTCAACCAACTGCACCAACCCCACCCAACGCGCGAGGCGTCGCACCCGGCCGTGCCAGACGCGAGAAGGGGGCGCCGGTCACCCGACGCCCCCTTCTCGAAAAGTCACACTCAGGCGGTCGTCACCGATCCGCCGGCGGCCTCGATCTTGCTCTTGGCGGTCGCGGACGCGGCGCACACGTGGACCTGGACCGCCACCGAGATGTCGCCGTTGCCGAGCACCTTCACAGGCTGGTTCTTGCGCACCGCACCTCTGGCGGCGAGCTCCTCGGCAGTGACCTCGCCCCCTTCGGGGAACAGCGCCTCGATCTGGGCGAGGTTCACGACCTGGTAGGTCACCTTGTTGGGGCTCTTGAAGCCCTTCAGCTTCGGCAGCCGCATGTGCAGCGGGGTTTGGCCACCTTCGAACGCCGCCGACACCTGACCGCGGGCGTGCGAGCCCTTGGTCCCACGGCCGGCCGTCTTGCCCTTGGAGGCCCCACCACGGCCCTTGCGCGTCTTTGCGGTCTTCGCCCCGGGGGCAGGCCGCAGGTGATGCACCTTGAGGGTCATTACTCCACCTCCTCGACCGTCACCAAGTGGCTGACGGTGTTGACCATGCCCCGCAGTTCGGGGCGGTCCTCGATCTCAACAGTCTGCCCGATGCGGCGCAGGCCCAGCGACTTCAGCGTGGCTCGCTGGTTCTGGGTGCCGCCGATCGGCGAGCGGGTCTGGGTGACGCGAAGTTTCGCAGCCATCAGGACCCCGTCCCCGCCGCCTGGGCGCGCAGCAGCGCGGCCGGGGCGACGTCTTCCAGCGGCAGGCCGCGCCGGGCGGCCACCTCCTCGGGACGCTCGAGTTCGCGAAGCGCGGTCACCGTGGCGCGCACGATGTTCAGTGCGTTGTCCGACCCCAGCGACTTGCTCAGCACGTCGTGGACACCGGCGCACTCCAGCACCGCACGCACCGGACCGCCGGCGATGACACCGGTACCCGGGGAGGCCGGCCGCAGCAGCACCACACCGGCGCTGTCCTCGCCCAGCACCGAGTGCGGGATGGTGCCCTGGATGCGCGGCACCTTGAAGAAGTGCTTCTTGGCCTCCTCGACGCCCTTGGCGATCGCGGCCGGCACCTCCTTGGCCTTGCCGTAGCCGACGCCGACCATGCCGTCGCCGTCGCCGACGACGACCAGCGCGGTGAAGCTGAACCGGCGGCCACCCTTGACGACCTTGGCGACGCGGTTGATGTTCACGACCCGCTCGAGGTACTGCGACTTCTCCGCGCCGCGTCCGCCATCGCGGCGGTCCCGGCCTGAACGATTCTGATTCGACATATCTCTCCTAGAACTCCAGGCCGGCTTCGCGGGCGCCGTCGGCAACTGCGGCCACCCGCCCTTGGTACCGGTACCCACCCCGGTCGAACACCACCGAGGTCACCCCGGCATCCTTCGCACGTTCGCCGACGAGTTTGCCGACCGTCTGTGCCTTGGCGGTCTTGTCGGCGCCGGCGGCGCGCAGGTCGGCCTCCATCGTCGAGGCCGATGCCAGGGTTCGCCCGGCAGTGTCGTCGACGACCTGCACCTCGATGTGCCGGGTGGACCGGAACACGACCAGACGCGGCCGCTCGGCGGTGCCGGTGACCTTCTTGCGGACACGGGAGTGCCGGCGGCTGCGGGACACGCTGCGCTTGGATCCCGCGCCGAGTTTCGTCACAACGTTGCTCATCACTTACCTGCCTTTCCGGCCTTGCGGCGGATCTGTTCGCCGGTGTACCGGATGCCCTTGGCCTTGTACGGGTCGGGCTTGCGCAGCTTGCGGATGTTCGCAGCCACCTCCCCGACCAACTGCTTGTCGGTGCCCGAGACGGTGAACTTCGTCGGACCCTCCACCTGGAAGCTGATGCCCGCGGGGGCATCGATCTGCACCGGGTGGCTGAAGCCCAGGGAGAACTCCAGCCCCTGACCCTTGGGGACCACGCGGTAACCCGTACCGGAGATCTCCAGGGTCTTGCTGTACCCCTCGGTCACGCCGGTGACCATGTTGGCGATGAGGGTGCGGCTCAAGCCGTGCAGGCTCTTGCTGCGCCGCTCGTCGTCCGGGCGGGTCACCTCGATGGTGCCGTCATCGTTGCGGACGGCCTTGATGGGCTCGGCCACGACGTGGGTCAGGGTGCCCTTCGGGCCCTTGACGGTGACCGCCTGGCCCTCGATCTCGACGGTCACACCGCTGGGGACGGGGACCGGGTGCTTGCCGATTCGCGACATGTCGACCCCTTACCAGACGTAGGCGAGAACTTCCCCGCCCACGCCCTTCTGCTCGGCCTGTCGGTCGGTCAGCAGACCCGACGAGGTGGAAATGATCGCGATGCCCAGTCCGCCGAGCACGCGCGGCATGTCTCCACGCTTGGCGTACACGCGCAGGCCGGGTTTGCTGACACGGCGCACTCCGGAGATGGAGCGCTCGCGGTTCGGGCCGTACTTCAGCCCGACAACGAGGGTCCTGCCGACCTGTGCGTCCTCGGTGTGCACGTCGGCGACGTAGCCCTGGGACTTCAGGATCTCGGCAATCCCCTCCTTGATCTTCGAGTGGGGCATGGCCACCTCATCATGGTGGGCCGCACTCGCGTTGCGCAGACGAGTCAACATGTCTGCGATCGGGTCGGTCATGCTCATTCGGATCTTCTTTCCCGCCGTGGTTTCCGTAGGGACCTTCGGCGTTGGGGGTTGGTGGCTACCAGGAGCTCTTGGTCACGCCGGGCAGTTCGCCGCGGTGGGCCATGTCGCGCAGACACACGCGGCACAACCCGAACTTGCGGTACACGGAGTGCGGCCGGCCGCAGCGCGAGCACCGGGTGTAGCCGCGAACCTTGAACTTCGGCTTCTTGTTGGACTTCTCGATCAATGCCTTCTTGGCCATGTCAGTTCTCCTTGAACGGCATGCCGAGCAGCGTGAGCAGCGCGCGGCCGCCCTCGTCGTCGACCGCACTGGTCACGATGGTCACGTCCATTCCACGGGCGCGGTCCACCTTGTCGGGGTCCACCTCCGGGAACATGACCTGCTCGGTCAGTCCGAAGGTGTAGTTGCCGCGGCCGTCGAACTGCTTCGGCGACAGCCCGCGGAAGTCACGGATGCGAGGCAGCGCCACGGCCATCAGGCGGTCCAGGAACTCCCACATGCGGTCGCCGCGCAGCGTGGTGTGCGCACCGATCGGCTGCCCCTCACGCAGTTTGAACTGCGCGATGGACTTGCGGGCCCGGGTCACCTGCGGCTTCTGGCCGGTGATGGTGGCCAGGTCCCGCACCGCCCCGTCGATGAGTTTGCTGTCCCGGGCGGCGTCGCCGACACCCATGTTCACGACGACCTTGGTCACCGTGGGCACCTGCATGACATTGGCCAGGCCGAGCTGCTCCTTGAGCGCCGACTTGATCTCGTCGTGGTAACGCTGCTTCATACGCGGCTGCGTCGTGGTCGCGGTCATTCGATGTCCTTACCTGTCCGGCGGGCCACTCGCACCCGCCGCGTTGCTTCGTACGTGGTTCCGTCTGCGCGTCGCTTCTCGATGCTCTCGCGCCGCGAGCCCACCTTGGTGGCCTTGCCGTCCTCGTCCACGAGCATCACGTTGGACAGGTGGATCGGCGCTTCCGTGTGGATGAGCCCACCGGTCTTGGCGCCACGGTCACCCTGGCCCACCTTGGTGTGCTTGACGACGCGGTTGACGCCTTCGACGATGACGCGGTTGGTCACCGGGTCCACCACCAGCACGCGACCGGTGATGCCCTTGTCCTTGCCGGCGATCACCTGGACGGTGTCACCCTTGCGGATCTTCACGCCTGCCATCACAAAACCTCCGGTGCCAGCGAGATGATCTTCATGAAGCGCTTGTCGCGCAGCTCACGGCCCACCGGGCCGAAGATGCGCGTGCCGCGCGGCTCGCCGTCGGGCTTGAGGATGACGGCCGCGTTCTCGTCGAAGCGGATGTACGAGCCGTCCGGGCGGCGCTTCTGCTTGGTCGTGCGCACGACGACGGCCTTGACGACCTCGCCCTTCTTGGCCGAGCCGCCCGGGATCGCGTCCTTGACGGTGGCCACGATGATGTCACCGATACCGGCGTAGCGCCGGCCGGATCCGCCGAGCACCCGGATGCACAGCAACTCCTTGGCGCCGGTGTTGTCGGCGACCCGGAGTCGTGATTCCTGCTGGATCATGGTTACTTCGCCTTCTCGAGGACCTTCACGACCCGCCACCGCTTGGTGGCAGAGGTCGGACGGGTCTCCATGAGCTCGACGCGGTCACCCACGCCGCACTCGTTGTTCTCGTCGTGCGCCTTCAGCCGGCTCGTACGCCGCACGACCTTGCCGTACAGCGGGTGCTTGAACCGGTCCTCGACGGCGACCACGACGGTCTTGTCCATCTTGTCGCTGACAACCAGGCCCTGGAGGACCTTGCGGAACCCGCGCGGCTGCACCGTCTCTTCGGGGGCGACTTGCTCACTCATGCCACGACCTCGTCATTCGTAATGCCCAACTCGCGCTCACGCATGACCGTGTAGACGCGAGCAATGTCCTTCTTGACCGCACGCAGGCGGCCGTGGTTCTCCAACTGGCCGGTGGCGGACGGTCAGGGGACGGTCCGGGTAGATGTTGATCCAGACCTGTCCGCCACGCTTGATGTGACGGGTCATGGCGATACGAGCGGCCTCGATCTGGCGGTTCGTCACGTACGCGGGTTCCACGGCCTGCAGGCCCCAGTCGCCGAACGCCACCTTGGTGCCACCCTTGGCCATCCCGCTGCGCTTGGGGTGGTGCTGCTTGCGGTGCTTCACTCTGCGGGGGATCAACATGCTCAGGCCTCCGTCGCAGCCGGCGGTGCCGCGGGAGCCTCGGTCACCGGGGCCTCGCGCTCGGCATTGCGGGAACCACGGTCACCACGGTCACCACGGTCGCGGCCACCACGGCCTTCGCGGTCACGGCGACCACGGCCCGGCGACCCGGAGCGTTGCAGACGGGCCTGCCGCTGCTGCTCACGCTCGGTCCGGTCCGTGGAGACCTCGCCGTGGTAGATCCAGACCTTGACGCCGATCCGGCCAAAGGTGGTCCGGGCCTCGTAGAAGCCGAAGTCGATGTCCGCACGCAGTGTGTGCAGCGGCACCCGGCCCTCGCGGTAGAACTCCGTGCGGCTCATCTCCGCGCCACCGAGGCGGCCGGAGACCTGCACCCGGATGCCCAGTGCGCCGGCCCGCTGCGCGGACTGCATGCCCTTACGCATAGCGCGACGGAACGCCACGCGGCTGGACAACTGCTCGGCGATGCCCTGGGCCACCAGCTGGGCGTCGACCTCGGGGTTCTTCACCTCGAGGATGTTCAACTGCACCTGCTTGCCGGTGAGCCGCTCGAGTTCGCTGCGCAGACGCTCGGCCTCGGCGCCCTTGCGGCCGATGACGATGCCGGGCCGGGCGGTGTGGATGTAGATGATCACGCGGTCACGAGTGCGCTCGATCTCGACCTTGGAGATGCCTGCACGCTCCATGCCCTCGGACAGCAGCCGCCGGATCTTCACATCCTCGGCCACGTAGTCCGCGTAACGCTGACCGGGTTTCGTGCTGTCGGTGAACCAGCGGGTCACGTATTCACTGGTGATCCCAAGCCGGAACCCGTGCGGGTGTATCTTCTGACCCACGTGGCTCACCCCTTCCCTTCAGTTGCCATCGCCGAACGCGATGCGACGACGACGGTGATGTGACTTGTGCGCTTGCGGATGCGGTTGGCCGATCCGCGCGCCCGCGGGCGGAAGCGCTTCATGGTCGGCCCCTCATCGACGTACACCTCGGACACGAACAGGTCGTTCGGATCGAGGCTGTGGTTGTTGGCGGCGTTGGCGATGGCGCTGTCCAGCACCTTGCCCACCGGCTCGCTGGCGGCCTGCGGAGCAAATCGCAGAATCGCCTGCGCCTCGGCGGCCGGCAGACCCCGGATGAGGTCGACAACCCGACGCGCCTTCATGGGCGTGACGCGCACATAGCGTGCACAGGCCCTGGCTTCCATCGCTATCCCTGCCTTCTGCTTCGTTCTCGTGTCTTCGATCAGCGGCCGCGCTTGGCCTTGCGGTCATCCCTGACGTGACCCTTGAAGGTGCGCGTCGGGGCGAACTCGCCGAGCTTGTGGCCGACCATGTTCTCGGTGACGAACACCGGGATGTGCTTGCGGCCGTCGTGCACCGCGAGTGTGTGACCCAGCATGGCCGGGACGATCATGGACCGGCGCGACCAGGTCTTGATGACCGCTTTGCTGCCCTTGTCGTTCTGCGCCTCGACCTTCTTCATGAGGTGCGTGTCGACGAAGGGACCCTTCTTCAGACTGCGTGGCATCGTATTTCCCTCTAGCGCTTCTTGCCGGACTTACGGCGGCGGACGATGAACTTGTCGCTCGGCTTCTTCTTCGAGCGGGTACGGCCTTCGGCCTTACCCTTCGGGTTGACCGGGTGACGTCCACCGGAGGTCTTACCCTCACCACCACCGTGCGGGTGGTCGACCGGGTTCATAGCTACACCGCGCACCGTCGGGCGCTTGCCCTTCCAGCGGCTACGGCCGGCCTTGCCCCAGTTGATGTTGGACTGCTCGGCGTTGCCGACCTCGCCGATCGTGGCGCGGCAGCGCAGATCGACGTTGCGGATCTCGCCGGACGGCATGCGCAGCTGCGCGTACGGCCCGTCCTTGGCGACCAGCTGGACACTCGCGCCGGCCGAGCGGGCGATCTTCGCACCACCGCCCGGTCGCAGTTCCACCGCGTGCACCACCGTACCGGTGGGGATGTAGCGCAGCGGCAAGTTGTTGCCCGGCTTGATGTCGGCGCCATGGCCGGTCTCGACGCGGTCGCCCTGCTTCAGGTTGTGCGGCGCCAGGATGTAGCGCTTCTCGCCGTCGGCGTAGTGCAGCAGCGCGATGCGGCTGGTGCGGTTCGGGTCGTACTCGATGTGCGCGACCTTGGCCGGCACGCCGTCCTTGTCGTAGCGGCGGAAGTCGATGATCCGGTAGGCGCGCTTGTGGCCGCCGCCCTGGTGACGGGTGGTGATACGCCCGGAGTTGTTCCGCCCACCCTTCTGGGGCAGCGGCTTGGTCAGCGACTTCTCCGGCTGCGAGCGCGTCACTTCGACGAAGTCAGCCACGCTGGAACCACGGCGCGCCGGTGTCGTCGGCTTGTACTTACGGATTCCCATGTCGTATCCCTCAGCTCACCGGTCCGCCGAAGATGTCGATGCGATCGCCCTGGGCAACCGTCACGACGGCACGCTTCGAGGCAGCGCGGTGGCCGAAGCCACTGCGGGAATCTTGATCTCGGTCTTGTTCGCGTCCGGACGCACCAGGAAGGTGTACTTGTTCTCGTCGAGCAGGCCATAGGCCTTCTCCGAGATCACCGGTCCCAGCAGGACGTCGCGGTGGTCTGCGATCCTCATGCGGACTCCTCTTCAGTCTGCGCGGCCTCGGCCTCGGTCGAGGTGGCGGTCGCCTTGCCCGAGCCGCCCTTGCGGGGCCCGGTCAGGAACTGCTCCAGTGCGGCCTGGGTGAACACCACGTCGTCGTTGATGAGCACGTCGTAGGTGTTCAACTGGTCGGGGGCCAGCAGGTGCACCTCGGGCACGTTGCGCAACGACAACCAGGTCAGGTCATCGCCACGCTCGGCGACCAGGAGCACAGCGGCGGCCTCGGTGACCGCCCGCAGGGACGTCAGCGCTGCCTTCGTCGAAGGCGTGTCGCCGTCGACCAGGCAGGTCACCACGTGCACGCGATCGGCACGCGCCCGGTCCGACAGTGCCCCGCGCAGCGCGGCGGCCTTCATCTTCTTGGGCGTCTTCTGCGCGTAGGACCGCGGCTGCGGACCGTGCACCACGCCACCACCGGCGAACTGCGGCGCACGCACCGAGCCCTGCCGGGCACGACCGGTGCCCTTCTGGCGGTACGGCTTGCGCCCGCCGCCTGCGACCTCTGCGCGGGTCTTGGTCTTGTGCGTTCCCTGCCGCGCCGCGGCCAACTGGGCCACGACCACCTGGTGGATCAACGGCACGTTGGTCTGCACGTTGAACACCTCGGCGGGCAACTCCACGCTGCCGGCGGCGTCGCCGGAAGGGTTCTTGATCTCGATCGTCGTCATGCTCATGCGCCCTTCGCCGCGTCGCGGATGAACACCAGCGCGCCCTTGGGCCCGGGCACCGCACCCTTTATGAGGATGAGGTTGCGCTCGGCGTCCACGGAGTGGATCGTCAGGCCCGGGGTCGTGACGCGGTCGGACCCCATACGTCCGGCCATGCGCAGCCCCTTGAAGACCCGGCCCGGGGTGGCACAGCCACCGATGGACCCCGGCGAGCGGTGCTTGCGCTGCACGCCGTGCGAAGCGCGCAGCCCCGCGAACCCGTGCCGCTTCATGACACCGGCGTAGCCCTTGCCCTTGCTGGTCCCGGTCACGTCGACCACCTGACCGGCCTCGAACACGTCGGCGTTCAATTCCTGCCCGAGCGTGTACTCCGAGGCGTCTTCGGTGCGCAGTTCGACCACGTGCCGGCGCGGAGTCACCCCCGCCTTGGCGAAGTGGCCGCCGTCGGGCTTGTTCACCCGGCGAGGATCCACGGCGCCGAACGCCAGTTGGACGGCCGAGTAGCCGTCTGTCGCCGGAGTGCGGACCTGTGTGACCACGTTCGGTCCGGCCTCGATGACGGTCACCGGAACGATCCGGTTGTTCTCATCCCATACCTGGGTCATGCCGAGCTTGGCGCCCAGCAGCCCTTTGCGAGTTGTCGTCTTCATCAGTGGCGTCCTACAGCTTGATCTCGATCTCGACGCCCGCCGGGAGGTCGAGTTTCATCAGCGAGTCCACGGTCTTCGGGGTCGGGTCGAGGATGTCGATCAGTCGTTTGTGCGTGCGCATCTCGAAGTGCTCGCGGCTGTCCTTGTACTTGTGCGGCGAACGGATGACGCAGTACACGTTCTTCTCCGTCGGCAGCGGCACAGGACCGGCGACCTTGGCACCGGTGCGCGAAACGGTGTCCACGATGGTCTTCGCCCACTTGTCGATCACCTCGTGGTCGTAGGCCTTGAGCCTGATGCGGATCTTCTGTCCCGCCATGGCGCTGGTTTCCTCTTCTTCTCGCCGCTGTCGTTCTTAGGGGTTCTGGCCGGGGGGCGCGGGTTCTCCGCACCCCCCGGACGCAGCTAGTGCTGTACTACTTCGTGATCTTGGTGACCCGGCCGGCGCCGACGGTACGGCCACCCTCCCGGATCGCGAACCGCAGACCGTCCTCCATGGCGATCGGCTGGATCAGCTGCACCGACATCTCGGTGTTGTCACCGGGCATCACCATCTCGGTGCCCTCGGGCAGCGTCACCACACCGGTCACATCGGTGGTGCGGAAGTAGAACTGCGGACGGTAGTTGTTGAAGAACGGCGTGTGCCGGCCGCCTTCGTCCTTGCTCAGGATGTAGACCTGGGCTTCGAACTCTGTGTGCGGGGTCACGGACCCGGGCTTGCACACGACCATGCCGCGCTCGACGTCCTCGCGCTTGGTGCCACGCAGCAGCAGGCCGACGTTCTCGCCGGCCTGGCCCTCGTCGAGCAGCTTGCGGAACATCTCGACGCCGGTCACGGTGGTCTTCTGCGAGTCGTCACGGATGCCGATCATCTCGACCTCCTCGTTGACCTTCACGATGCCCCGCTCGATGCGACCGGTGACGACCGTGCCGCGACCGGTGATCGTGAAGACGTCCTCCACGGGCATGAGGAACGGCTTGTCGATCTCGCGCTCAGGGGTCGGGATGAACTCGTCGACCGCGTTCATGAGCTCGAGGATCGACTCGCCCCACTTCTCGTCGCCGTTCAGCGCCGGAGCCGCGGCAACCTGCACCACGGGGGTGTCGTCGCCGGGGAACTCGTAGATGTCCAGCAGTTCCCGGACCTCCATCTCGACGAGCTCGAGGATCTCCTCGTCGTCGACCATGTCGCACTTGTTCAGGGCCACCACGATGCTCGGCACGCCGACCTGGCGGGCGAGCAGCACGTGCTCCTTGGTCTGCGGCATGGGACCGTCGGTCGCTGCCACCACCAGGATCGCGCCGTCCATCTGGGCGGCACCGGTGATCATGTTCTTGATGTAGTCGGCGTGACCCGGGCAGTCCACGTGGGCGTAGTGCCGGGCCTCGGTCTGGTACTCGACGTGCGCGATCGAAATCGTAATACCACGCTGACGCTCCTCAGGGGCCTTGTCGATCATGTCGAAAGGCGTGAAGGGGTTCAGGTCGGGGTACTTGTCGTGCAGCACCTTGGTGATCGCCGCGGTCAGCGTCGTCTTCCCGTGGTCAATGTGACCGATGGTGCCGATGTTGACGTGGGGCTTCGTCCGCTCGAACTTCGCCTTCGCCACTGCGGTCCTCCTCTTTGTTCCTGGACTGACGGCCTGCTCCCGGGGCGGGTCTCGGCCTTTGACTTCTGTTGTTTCCGGGTGTCTCCAACTGCGAGACGTGACGTCAGGGACTACTCCCCGCGCGCCTTGGCAATGATCTCCTCCGCCACGTTGTTCGGAACCTGGGCGTAGGAGTCGAACTGCATGCTGTAACTCGCGCGCCCCTGGGTCTTGCTCCGGAGATCTCCGACGTAGCCGAACATCTCCGACAGGGGTACGAGAGCCTTGACCACGCGGGCGCCCATGCGCTCCTCCATGGCCTGGATGTGGCCGCGGCGGGAGTTGAGGTCACCGATCACCTCACCCATGAAGTCGTCCGGAGTCGTGACCTCGACGGCCATCATCGGCTCCAGCAACACGGGCTTGGCCCGGCGGGCGGCCTCCTTGAAAGCCATCGACCCGGCGATCTTGAACGCCAATTCCGAGGAGTCGACGTCGTGGTACGCACCGTCGATCAGCGTCACCTTCAGGTCGACCATCGGGTATCCGGCGAGCACGCCGGTCTCCATGGCCTCGCGGCAGCCGTGGTCCACACTCGGGATGTACTCGCGCGGGATGCGGCCACCGGTGATCTTGTTGACGAACTCGTAACCGTTCTCCAGCTTGTCCTCGGACTCCGAATCGGCGTTCGGCTCGATCGCGATGATCACTCGGCCGAACTGCCCGGATCCACCGGTCTGCTTCTTGTGGGTGTACTCCACCTTCGCGACCGGCAGAGTGATGGTCTCGCGGTAGGCCACCTGCGGCTTGCCGACGGTCGCCTCGACGTTGAACTCACGGAGCATTCGGTCGACGATGACCTCGAGGTGCAACTCGCCCATGCCGGCGATGATCGTCTGAGCGGTCTCCTCGTCGGTGTGGACGCGGAACGTCGGGTCCTCGTCGGCCAGCCGCTGGATGGCGGTGGCGAGCTTGTCCTGGTCGCCCTTCGTCTTGGGCTCGATCGCGACCTCGATCACCGGGGCCGGGAACGTCATCGACTCCAGCACGATCGGGTTCGCCGAGTCGCACAGGGTCTCACCGGTGGTGGTGTCCTTCAGACCCATCACGGCGACGATCTCGCCGGCGCCGACCGACGCGATCTCCTCGCGCTTGTTGGCGTGCATCCGGTAGATCTTGCCGATGCGCTCCTTGCGGTCCTTCACGCTGTTGAGCACCTGGGTGCCGGCGTTGAGGACACCGGAGTAGATCCGGATGTAGGTCAACTTGCCCAGGTGCGGGTCCGCGGCGATCTTGAAGGCCAGCGCTGAAAAGGGTTCGTCGTCGCTGGGCTTGCGCTCGAGCTCCACGGCCTCGTCGCCGGGCTTGTACCCGGTGACCGCGTGCACGTCGAGCGGGGTCGGCAGGTAGGCGACCACTGCGTCAAGCATGGGCTGCACGCCCTTGTTCTTGAACGCCGACCCGGTGAGGACGGGGGTCAGGGTGCCACCGATGGTTGCCCGGCGGATGCCTGCCTGCAACTGCTCCTCGGTGGGGTGTTCGCCCTCGAGGTACATGTGCATGATTTCGTCGTCACCCTCGGCGAGGGTCTCGATCAGCTTCTCGCGCCATTCCGCAGCCGTCTCGACCATGTCCGCGGGAATGTCCTCGAGGACGTAGTCCTCGCCCATCTGGGTCTCGCCGCGCCACATCATGGCCTTCATGCGGATGAGGTCGATGAGACCGATGAAGTCGGACTCCGCACCGATCGGGAGTTGCAGCACCAGCGGCGTGGCACCGAGCCGGGACACGATCGTGTCGACGCAGAAGAAGAAGTCGGCACCGGTCCGGTCGAGCTTGTTGACGAAGCAGATCCGCGGGACGGCGTACTTGTCGGCCTGCCGCCACACCGTCTCCGACTGGGGCTCCACACCGGCGACGCCGTCGAACACCGCCACCGCACCGTCGAGCACGCGCAGCGAACGCTCCACCTCGACCGTGAAGTCCACGTGGCCGGGCGTGTCGATGATGTTGATCTGCGTGCCCTTCCACTCACAGGTGGTGGCCGCCGAAGTGATGGTGATGCCACGTTCCTGCTCCTGCTCCATCCAGTCCATCGTGGCTGCGCCATCGTGAACCTCACCGATCTTGTAGTTGATACCGGTGTAGAAGAGGATGCGTTCGGTCGTGGTCGTCTTGCCGGCATCGATGTGGGCCATGATGCCGATGTTGCGGACGTCGCTGAGATCTGCCATGTCGTTCGCCCCTACCACCGGTAGTGCGCGAACGCCTTGTTGGCCTCGGCCATCTTGTGCGTGTCCTCGCGCTTCTTGACGCTGGCGCCGAGACCGTTGCTGGCGTCGAGCAGCTCATTGGTGAGGCGTTCGGTCATCGTGCGCTCGCGGCGCTGACGGGCATAGGTCACCAGCCAGCGCAGGGCCAGGGTGTTGCTGCGGCCGGAACGGACCTCGACCGGCACCTGGTAGGTGGCGCCACCGACGCGGCGGCTGCGGACCTCAAGGGTCGGGCGGATGTTGTCCAGGGCGCGCTTGAGCGTGACCAGCGGGTCCTGACCGGACTTCTCACGACAGCCCTCCAGGGCGCCGTAGACGATCGACTCGGCGGTGCTCTTCTTGCCGTCCAGCAGAACCTTGTTCACCAGTTGGGTGACCAGCGGCGATTCGTACACCGGGTCAACAACCACCGGGCGCTTGGAAGCGGGTCCCTTGCGTGGCATCAGCCCTTCTCCTTCTTCGCGCCGTACCGGCTGCGAGCCTGCTTGCGGTTCTTCACACCCTGGGTGTCCAGCGCGCCCCGCACGACCTTGTAGCGCACACCGGGAAGGTCCTTCACACGGCCGCCACGCACGAGCACGATCGAGTGCTCCTGCAGGTTGTGACCGACGCCGGGGATGTACGCCGTGACCTCGATCTGGCTGGTCAGACGCACACGGGCCACCTTGCGCAGCGCCGAGTTCGGCTTCTTCGGGGTGGTGGTATACACACGAGTGCACACCCCACGGCGCTGCGGGCTGCCCTTGAGCGCCGGGGTCTTGTTCTTGGCGACCTTGTCCTGCCGGCCCTTACGGACCAGCTGCTGGATCGTGGGCACTACGTCTCCGCTCTTTCGATCGGTGGTCGGTGTGGCACCGGGTGGCGCCGTGTCCGATTCGTCCGGTTCGTCCGACCCCCGCGGTCGGGCGTGTCGCGCTCTTGCGCACCATGCACGACCGTTTGTTGGGTCGGGGTCAGTACCTCGTGCTCATGGCACAAGCCAACCCGCCAGCCCCGGGGGCCTGCGTCGGTTGGCTCATAGTGACTGACTGATGCATCCGGACGTCCCAGACACACTCCATTAAGGTACCCCATGGCTTTCCGGCAGGTCAAAGGGGGTTGCACGCCAATACGTGACGCGGGAGGTGATGTTCGCTACGCTGCCCGCCTTGCCCGGCCTGCCCTACCGTCACACTCCCCGCAGCCCCGCTCGGGTGCGGCACTGCGTCAGTGCGCGCGCCGCCGTCAGTCCGGCGGCCAGGCCCACCAGACTGACCCTATGGCAGAGCAGTGGGACGCCAGCGCGTCCGACGTGGTGCTGTACGCCATCGCCATGGCGCTGGTCGCGACTTTGCTGTGGGTCTCGTACCGCACCATGCAGCACCCCCGGCTCCCAGTGATCCGCCGGACGGACCGGCCCCCGCTGGTGACCGTCGCGGGAACGCTGCGATACCTCATCACCACACCCTTGCTAGTGGGGTTCTGGATGGCCGTTCTCATCACGCTGCTGTCCGCCGCGGCGAAGGACCGCAGCGGTGTGCAGGTCGTGGTCGCTACGTCCGCGGTCATCGGCGGCGCCCGGCTGCTTGCACATGTGAAGCAGGAACTCGCTCACGAACTGGCCAAGGCCGTACCGATCACGATCCTGAGCTTCATCATCATCGGGGGCGGGCTGGCCGGCATCGACCCGTTCATCCGTTCCTTCGAACAGATACCGCCGGACCTCGTCGACTCCTACTGGCTGGGCCTGATCCTGTGGGACGTGTTCCTCACCGCGGTGTGGCTGCTGGGCTTGCATGTCTCCTGGCGGCGACAGCACCAGCGCGAAATGGCGGGCGGCCCGGTTGACGCACCCGCGGTCCGCCTCGTGCGCCGCCTGCGCGGGATCGGCTACCGCGATCCGTCAGCCTAGTTAAGGCTCATCAACGCACCGAAGTCCGACGTCTCGGTCGGAACGGTGGTGGAGAAAGCACCGACGATCAGCGCAACGATGAAGAAGCCGAAGAACAGGATGCTCAGCGCGATGTTGATCCAGGCGATGATCTTCGCGGCCGTGACCATTCCTGAACCTTCGAGCATGCCCTGCGAGGCCGTGATCGACTTCGACGCCTTGCTGGCGAACACGAGCGCGACCACGGCCAGAACCAGCGGGCACACAGCCCAGGACAGGATCGCCAGCACCAACGCGACGATGGCGTCCGACGAGGTCTGGCGCGGCTGCGGAGCGCCGTAGCCGTAGCCGGCGGGCGGCGGGGCGGAGGTGGTTGGCTCACCCTTCCAGCCTAGCCACGAGGGGACGCGTACGCGGCCCGCGAGCAGCGACATGTCGGACCGGATTGGCGGCTGGGTCGTTCACCCGTGCCGCTGGTGCGCGACCCAGTGCAAGGCGATGCCGGCGGCGACCGAGGCGTTCAGCGATTCGGTGGCCGCAGTCATCGGGATGGACACCAGCAGGTCGCAGTGCTTGGCCACCAATGGGCCCAGGCCCCGGCCCTCGGCGCCGACCACCACGGCCACGGGACCGTCGGCCAGCCGGGACAGTTCCTCGAGGCCGTGGGGGGAGTCGGCTTCCAGTCCGACACAGAACGCCCCCCGCTCCTGCAACCTCTGCAGCGTCTGGGACACGTTGCCGATCCGGCACACGGGCAGCCGCGCCAGCGCCCCCGCCGAGGTGCGCCACGCGGCGGGGGTCACCGGAGCGCTGCGGCGTTGCGGCAGCAGCACGGCGGTCGCGCCGAAGGCCGCGGCGGAGCGTGCGATGGCACCGAGGTTGCGGGGGTCGGTGACCTGGTCCAGCACGACCCACAGCGGGTCAGGGGTGTCCAGCAGCGTGTCCAACTCGGTGTAGACGAACGGCTCCGCCTGCAGCACGAGTCCCTGATGGACCACATCGGGGGCCAACGCGTCGATCTCGTGCCTGGGCACCTCGTCGACCGGCAGGCCCAGCCCGGCGGCCAACGTCACCGCCTCATGCACGCGGTCGTCGAGCTCGATCTTCTGCTGCACCACCAGTCGAGTCGCCGGGGTCTTGGCACGCAGGGCCTCGACCACCGGATTCCGTCCGACCACGAGGTCGGCGCTCTCGGCCGACCTCGTCGGCTTCTTGCCCGCCTCCCGCCGGCCGGCGGCTTTGGCGCGTCGCGCGGCCGGATGGCCCGGCCGGTCCTTCGCGGCTGGGGTGGGGCCCTTACCCTCCAGCCCCTTGCGGCGCTGACCGCCGGACCCGACCGTGGCTCCCTTCTTCGATCCCGTGGTGCGGCGCGCCCCACGGCGCTGCGAGTTACCCGACATGGGACACCAACGTCCATGCGGAACCGTCAGGACGGTCCTCGATGACAACCCCGGCGGCCGCCAGCCGGTCCCGGATGGCATCGGCCTGCGCCCAGTCCGTCTCCGCACGTGCTTGCTGTCGGGCCGTCAACAACTCGGCCACCAGCGCGGCCAGCGCGTCGGCGGCCGGCTCGGTCCCGGCATCCCCGGACGTCCAGGGTTCCTGAAGGGGGTTGATGCCCAGCACCGAGGTCATGGCGCTCACATGCCGCCACGCCTGCCGGGCTGTCTGGTCATCGCCACGTTCGAGTGCGGCGTTGCCGGCCCGTACGGTGTCGAAGATGACGGCGACCGCGGCCGGCGTGGCGAGGTCGTCGTCCATCGCTGTGACGAAATCCGGCGGGCAGTGGTGCGCCGTCGCGTCCGGCAGCGGCTCGTCGGCGACCCGCGCGAGGAAGGCCGCCACCCGGCGGAACCCCACCGCCGCCTCGGTGATGGCCTCGTAGGAGAACTCCACCATCGACCGGTAGTGGGCCGCCACCATGTAGTAGCGAAGTTCGACCGGCCGCACGTGTTTGAGGACCTCCTCGACGGCCAGGGCGTTGCCCAACGACTTGCCCATCTTCTCGCCGGCGGCAGTGACCCAGGAATTGTGCATCCAGTAGCGGGCGAACCTGTCACCGGCAGCCCGCGACTGCGCCTGCTCGTTCTCGTGGTGAGGGAATACCAGGTCGATGCCCCCGCCGTGGATGTCGAACTGCTCCCCCAGGTAGTAGGTGGCCATGGCCGAGCATTCGATGTGCCATCCGGGTCGTCCGGGTCCCCACGGTGAGTCCCAGGCGGGCTCACCGGGCTTGGCGCCCTTCCACAGGGCGAAGTCGCGCGGATCGCGCTTGCGGGAGCCGTCGGAGTCCGCGGCCGCCTGCAGATCCTCCACACGTTGCCCGGACAGTTCCCCGTACCGGGGGTAGGACGCCACCGAGAAGTACACGTCACCGTCGACGGCATAGGCCACCTTTCGGTCGATGAGCCGCGAGATGAGCGCCTGCATCTGCGGCACGTGCCCGGTTGCGCGCGGCTCGACCGTCGGCGGCCAGCAGCCCAGCGACTCGTAGGCGCGCGTGAACACCCGCTCGTAGTGCTGCGCGAGCGCCCACCACGCACGGCCCTCCTCGGCGGCCTTCAGCAGGATCTTGTCGTCGATGTCGGTGACGTTGCGAGCCAGCGTCACGTCGTACCCCGAGGCTGTGAGCCAGCGGGTGAGGACGTCGAACACCACACCCGGGCGCAGATGCCCCACGTGCGGGGCCGCCTGGACAGTCGCACCGCAGTAGTAGATCGACACCCGGCCTTCGTGCAAGGGCGTGAACTCACGCACAGTCCGGGTACCGGTGTCGTAGAGGTGCAGGGTCACTGCTCAAGGGTATCGACTGCACCCACCAGTGCCGTGGCGATCGCCGCCAGGCCCTCCCCCCGACCGGTCAGGCCGAGGCCATCAGTGGTCGTGGCGGACAGGTGCACGGGACAACCGGCGGCGGCGGACAGGGCTTCCTGCGCCTCTTGCCGGCGCGGGCCGAGCCGGGGGCGCAGCCCGATGAGTTGCACCCCGATGTTGACCGGTGCCAGGCCGCTGTCACGTACGTGTCCGGCCACCTCGGCCAGGATCGCCAGCCCGGACGCCCCCCGCCACTGCGGCCGGTCCGTACCGATGAGCCCGCCGAGGTCGCCAAGTCCGGCGGCGTTGAGCAATGCGTCGGCGCAAGCGTGCGCCACGACGTCGCCGTCGGAGTGCCCCGCCAGGCCGGGCTCATCCGGCCAATGCAGGCCGGCCACCCAGCAGGCGGCCGCGGGGTCGAATGCATGCACGTCGGTGCCGATGCCCACCATCACCATCGTCAGGACTCCTCCAGCATGCCCGCCGCCACAGCCAGATCGAAGGACGTCGTGACCTTCATCGCGCGCGGCGATCCGGCGACGACGTGCACCGGGACCCCCAATTGCTCGACGAGCATGGCATCGTCGGTCACCTCGCCGCTGCGCGCATCATGTGCTTGGCTCAGGACCCCGGTCCGGAAACCCTGGGGGGTCTGCACCGCCACCAACTCATCCCGGGCCGGCGTGCCGACCACGATCCCATCGCGTACGCGCTTGATGGTGTCCGCCACCGGCATCACCGGGATCACCGCCGTCACCTCGTCGAGTGCGTCGAGGACCCGGTCGAAGACCTCCACCGGGGTCAGTGGCCGGGCGGCATCGTGCACCAGCACGTCGCGGGTCGGGGGGTCGACGGCTGCCAAGCCAGCGCGCACCGAGCCGTCCCGGGTCGCAGCGCCGGCGACGACGTCCGCACGCGTGGCCCCCACCGCGACCCGCACCTGCTCCTCCAAGCCGGCCGGCGCCACCACGACCACCTGGGAGATCCGGGGGATGGTTCGGGCCACCTCCAGGCACCTGTCCAGCAGGCTACGCCCGGCCAGGTCGACCAATGCCTTCGGCACTGGTGCCCCGAGGCGTTCCCCCCGGCCGGCCGCGACGATGATCAGCGCGGTCATGGCGCCAGCCGGGCGAACACCAGTCGGCCGTGGCTGGTGGTGGTCACCGAGGTGATGTGCACGTCCAACGTGTCGCCGATGCGATGATCAGCGCGCTGCACCACGACCATCGTGCCGTCCGGCAGGTGCCCCACTGCCTGCCCCGGCTCCTTGCCTGCCCGGGCGAGGTGCACCTCCACGACGTCGCCGGACGTCACCGGAGCGGCCATCGCCTTGGCTAGCGCATGCAGATTGAGCACCGACACCCCGGCCAACCCCGCGGCATCCGCCAAGTGCTGGTCGAGGGTCAACAGTGCCACTTTGCGGCGCAGGCAGATCTGCACGAGTTTCGCGTCCACCTCGGTCACGCCGACGGGATCGTCGCCGATCACCTCGAGCGGCAGCACGGCCTTCACCTGGGTCAGGACGTCCAGGCCACGGCGTCCGCGCGCCCGGCGGCCCTCCTCCGCGCTGTCGGCCAGGCCCTGCAACTCGTCGACGACCGCCTGCGGGACAAGCAGTGTGCCGGTGAGGAAACCACTGCGGGCCACGGCCAGGATCCGCCCGTCGATCGCCACCGACGTGTCCACGACCTTAGGCCCCCACCCGGGTCCCTGGCCGGGGGCGGAGTTCTGACCAAACTGCCCGGGCAGGGACGGCCCGCGGGTACGGGCGATGCGGAACCCGGCCATCCCACCGACCACCACCAGGAATGCGAACAGCGGGGCGATGACCACGGCAGGGCCGAGCAGGAACAGCGGCCACAGGACGAGAGTGAGCCCCAGCATCCCGATCAGGGCTCCGCTGGCGCCGGCCACGACCTGGTCCGGCGGAATACTGGACAGCCGTTCCTCACCACGGTCGATCCCACGGATGATCCGGCGGCTGATCACCCCGCCGATGGAGAAGCCCAGGCCGGCACCCACGATGACACCGACTGCGGTGGCGTCGAACACTCCGAGCAATCTGTCCGGGTTGTTCCTGCTGGACTGCGGAGCCGATCTGGAATCCGAAGGCCACTCCGAAGACGACCAACAGGAGACGCAGGACTTCGGCCCCCACGTCGGGGACCCGCGAGATCCTGGGCACAGGCGCGGCTAGGAGGCGAGGACCTCGTCGAGGATGGTCTCAGCCTTGTCCTCGTTGGTCTTCTCGGCGAGGGCGAGTTCACTGACGAGGATCTGACGGGCGCGGGCCAACATGCGCTTCTCACCTGCCGACAGCCCGCGGTCCTGGTCGCGGCGCCACAGGTCGCGCACGACCTCAGCCACCTTGATCACGTCACCAGAGGCGAGCTTCTCGACGTTGGCCTTGTACCGCCTGGACCAGTTGGTGGGCTCCTCGGTGTAGGGCTGGCGGAGGACGGAGAAGACCTGCTCCAGACCCTCGGAGTTCACGACATCGCGGACCCCTACGAGGTCGACGTTGTCGGACGGCACGCGCACAACGAGGTCACCCTGATCGATGCGAAGAACCAAGTACTCGCGTTCCTCGCCTTTGATGACTCGTTGCTCGATGGACTCGATGCGTGCTGCGCCGTGATGCGGATAGACAACGGTGTCTCCGACGGAAAATGCCATAAGTGGAGGTGCCCCTTTCCGTGAAGTCCATCGTAACACGCCGTATTCGAGGCGTAAGCGGTCCGTAAAGCGCCGTCGGGCGACGACCCGCCGGTCGCCTTGGAACCCCACCGACTGCCCCGATAGAGTGCGCAACAGCATCATCGCCCGGGAGGAAACGCTCGTGTCCATCGCTGCCCGCCGTATCGCCGCTGTCGCGGCGGCGGCCCTCATGCTCCCGTCGCTGTCCGGCTGCTGGTCCGGTTTCGACGCGCAGACCTCTCAGCAGGCCAACCAGGCCGTCGGCAACGGCGCCAACCTCAGCACCGGGGACATCCAGATCCGCGGAGCCACGTGGGTGCGCAACAGCGTCAACCCTGCCGAGGCGACGCTGGTGGCCACGTTCATCAACGACGGCGAGGCCCCCGACCGGCTGGTGAAGGTCGAGGTGCAGCCCACCTCCCCCACCGGCATCACCGCAGGCGCACTTGAGATCGGGCCGATCGGTTCGGTGCGCACCGGTTACTGGAGCCCGGACTTCATCAACGTCTTCGCGCTACAGGCCTTCCCATCGACCTTCGTGCCGACGACGTTCACCTTCGAACGCGCAGGCACGGTCACCGGCGACATCATGACGGTGCCCAACACCGGGCAATACGCGGGTGTCGTGGTGTCCGTGAAGGACCAATTGAAGCTGCAGCGGTTCGTCGACAAGACCACCGACACCGGCACCACGACCGAGAAGGTCGCGAAGGCCAAGAAGAAGAAGGCCGCAGCCACGCAGGGCTGAGGGCCGGGTCAGACCTGGAAGAGGCGGTACCGGCCAATTCCTCGCGCTCCGTGGCATCCGGGGGAGTTTCCGGCATCCGGGAGCGAAACAACCCGGTTGCATTGCTCCCCGATGTACCGATCACTCCCGGGTACCGCCAGACCGCCCTCGGCGGCTAACGCCCCACCTCAGACCTCGAGCTTGTATCCGAGGCCCCGCACGGTCACCAGCCACTGGGGCTCGGCGGGGTTCGGCTCGATCTTGGAACGCAGGCGCTTCACGTGCACATCGAGGGTCTTGGTGTCCCCGACGTAGTCGGCCCCCCAGACCCGGTCGATGAGCTGGCCGCGGGTGAGGACCCGGCCGGCGTTGCGCATGAGAACCTCGAGCAGTTCGAACTCCTTGAGCGGCAACTTGACCGTGGAATCGGCGACTGTCACGACGTGGCGCTCGACGTCCATCACGATGTTCCCGACCTGCAACGACCCCTCATCGGTATGCGCGCGCTCAGGTGTCCGCCGTCGCAGCACTGCGCGGATCCGGGCCACCAGTTCGCGTGAGGAGAACGGTTTGGTGACGTAGTCGTCGGCGCCGAGTTCCAGGCCCACGACCTTGTCGATCTCGGAGTCCTTCGCGGTCACCATGATGATGGGCACCTGCGAGGTCATGCGAATGCGCCGGCAGACCTCCGTGCCCGACATGCCGGGCAGCATGATGTCCAGCAGCACGATGTCCGCGCCGTCCTGCTCGAACAGGTCCACCGCCACCTGGCCGTCGGCGGCCACCGTGACGTCGAAACCCTCCTTGCGGAGCATGAAGGACAAAGCGTCGCTGAACGACTGCTCATCCTCCACCACAAGAATCCGGCTCATACGTTGCTCTCCTCTTCGACGGCAGCGGGGGACAGGGGGATGTCGTCGGCGGAGTACGGCGGCAGGCGCAGGGTGAACGCGCTGCCCTCGCCGAGCACGCTCCACACCCCCACTTCACCGCCGTGGTTCTCCGCGACGTGCTTGACGATGGACAAGCCCAGGCCGGTGCCACCGGTGACTCGCGAGCGCGCTTGGTCGACGCGGTAGAACCGCTCGAACACCCGGTGCAACTCGTTCTCCGGAATGCCCATGCCCTGGTCTGTGACGCTGATTTCGACCACCCCGTGCGACAGGCGCGTCGCCACCGACACCCTGGTTCCGCGCGGGCTGTAGGTGATGGCGTTGGTCAGCAGGTTGCGCAGGGCGGTCACGAGGTGCGCCTCAACCCCCAGCACGGCCAGTCCGGAAGCGCCATCGACCACCACCTCGATCTGCGAGTTCTGGGCCAGCAGCCGGGTGGTGTCCAGCGCCTCGGCCAGCACCGCGTCGATGTCCACGCGCTCAGACTCCTTGAGCGGGTCTTCGCCCTGCAGCCGGCTAAGGTCGATCAGGTCACCGACCAGCGCACTCAGGCGGCCCGCCTCGGCCTCCATACGGCCCGCGAAGTGACGCACAGCGTCCGGTTCGTCTGCAGAACTCAGGACGGCTTCGGCCAGCAGACTCAACGCGCCGATCGGCGTCTTCAGCTCATGGCTCACGTTGGCCACGAAATCGCGGCGGACAGCGTCCACCCGAGCAGACTCCGACAGGTCCTCGGCGAGCACGAGCACTGTGTCCGGCCCGAGCGGCGCCACCCGCAACCGCAGCGTGATCAGACCGCGGCCCAGGGGCGGGCGGCTGACGGACAGGTCGTGTTCGCGGATCGCGCCGTCACGGCGGACATCGGCGATCATCGCCGAGATCTCGGGGATGGCGATGCGGCCGTTCTGCACGAGCGTCAGCGCCAGCGGCCGGTTGCTGACCCGTACCGGCGTGCCGGAGGAGTCGACCACGATGGACGCTCCGGGCAGCGCGGACAGAATGCGTTCGGTCTCGGCCAACTGCAGGACATCCAAGCCGGGCGCGTCGGTGGTGCGGTCGCCGGGGCGAGCGGTCCAGCGCCCGGCGAGCACGCCAATGACGATGCCCAGCACTGCGGCGATGAGGACCCACACTCCGGTCACAGTCCCGAGCGTACGTAACCCGGCGGTCACCCGGCAGCGCCACGCCAGTGGACGCTTCCGCCCGGTTGCCTGCCGTTCACCTGGCGTACGCCCCCACGCGGCGTTCACCGACAGCGTCACGGGCTCCGGGGGCGGCCGCTGCGGGCATCGTTCACACTGGAAGGCATGCACGCAGCGAATCGGGTGGCCATGGTCTCCATGCATACCTCCCCACTCGCCACACCCGGCAGCGGTGACGCCGGCGGGATGAACGTCTACGTCCTGGAGGTCGCCAAGGAACTCGCCCTGGCCGGCACGCAGGTGGAGATATTCACCCGCGCGACGAGCAGCGAGCAGCCGCCCCTGGTGGAGGTCGTCGACGGCGTGACGGTGCACCACGTGACCGCGGGGCCCTACGAGGGCTTGCGCAAGGAGCAGTTGCCCGCCCAGATGTGCGCCTTCACCGCCTCGGTCCTGCACGCCCAGGCCCATCGCCCGGAGGGCTACTACGACTTGATGCACTCCCACTACTGGCTGTCCGGTCAGGTGGGCTGGGTGGCTGCGGAGCGCTGGCAGATCCCGCTGGTCCACAGCATGCACACCATGGCCAAGGTCAAGAACCTGACGCTGGCCGCGGGTGACACCCGAGCCGTACGAGCGGGTATCGGGTGAGGAGCAGGTGGTAGCGGCCGCGGATCGCCTGATTGCGAACACCGAGACCGAGGCCGACGACCTCATCACGCTCTACGACGCGGACCCCGAGCGCATCACGGTTGCTCTGCCGGGTGTGGATCTGCGCGCCTTCTCCCCGGGTCGATGACCGCCGCCCGCACGCGCTACGGCTTCGCCGAGGACGACATCGTGCTGCTGTTCGTCGGGCGACTGCAGCCGCTCAAGGCCCCGGACGTCCTCGTCGCGGCCGCCGCGGACCTGGTTGCGCGGCACCCGCAGTGGCGCCCCCGCTTGCGGGTGGTGATCAACGGCGGCCCTTCGGGTTCCGGCATCGAACGGGCCGAGGACCTGCCGAAACTCGTGGCCGACCTCGGTCTGCAGGACGTCGTGCGGTTCATGGACCCCATCACCCGCGACGCGCTGCCGGACCTGTACCGGGCTGCGGATGCCGTGGTCGTGCCCAGCTACTCCGAGTCGTTCGGCCTGGTCGCTGTCGAGGCGCAGGCATGCGGCACTCCCGTGGTGGCCAGCCGGGTAGGCGGCCTCACGACCGCGGTGGGCGACGGTGGTGTCCTGGTGGCCGGTCACGACCCCCACGACTTCGCCACCGCCCTCGAGTTGGTCGTGGGCGAGCCGGCACGACGGAACCGGATGGCCCAATCGGCCCGCAAGCACGCCGAACGCTTCAGTTGGTCGGCAACCGCCGACGCCACCCGGCGGGCATACGACCTGGCCCTGCGGGAGCGGCCGATCCTCATGCGGCGGTACGCGTGATCGAGGCGATCCAGTCGTGGTTGGCGGATTCCGGGCTGGACCACGAAATCGCCGGGAACACCGTCACGCTGGTGTTGCCCGGCGAACACAAGCTGCGCACGACGGTCTCCCTGGTGGCCGGGTCGCATTCGTTGTCCATCAACGCCTTCGTCGCCCGGCATCCCGATGAGAACACCGGCGAGCTCCACCGCTGGCTGCTGGAGCGCAACCGCCGCCTGTTCGCGGTCGCGTACGCCATCGACCAGCTCGGCGACATCTACCTGGTCGGCCGGATCCCGGCAGCGGCGGTCAGTGCCGACGTACTCGACCAAGTACTCGGTTCCGTGCTCACCGAGGCTGACGGCTCCTTCAACACGATCCTCGAGCTGGGATTCCGTTCGGCCATCGAACGGGAGTGGCGCTGGCGACTGTCCCGCGGGGAGTCCACAGGCAACCTCGCCGCGTTCGAACATCTTCGGCCGCGGGACTGACCGGCTCCAGCCGCCCGCCATCGGCGGTGTGGCCATGGATACCTTTGGGCCATGACCACACTGATCCTGTTGCGCCACGGCGAGAGCGAATGGAACGCGCTGAACCTGTTCACCGGCTGGGTCGATGTTGACCTGACCGACAAGGGCGTCGCGGAGGCCGGCACGGCGGGCGCGCTGCTCGCGGACTCCGGGGTGCTGCCCGAGGTGGTGCACACGTCGGTTCTGCGCCGGGCGATCCGGACCACGAACCTGGCGCTGGAGACCTGCGACCGGCACTGGATCCCTGTGCGCCGGTCGTGGCGGCTCAACGAGCGGCACTACGGAGCGTTACAGGGCAAGAACAAGAAGCAGACCCTTGCGGAGTTCGGTGAGGAGCAGTTCATGCTCTGGCGCCGCTCGTACGACACCCCGCCGCCCCCGATCGCACCCCATGACGAGTACTCCCAGATCGACGACCCGCGCTACGCCGGTCTGCCGCCGGAGATCCGGCCGCTGACCGAGTGCCTCAAGGACGTCGTCACGCGCATGCTCCCGTACTGGTACGACGCGGTCGTTCCCGACCTGTCGACATACGGCACCGTGATGGTCGGGGCACACGGCAACTCGTTGCGGGCCCTGGTCAAGCACCTGGAGGACATCTCGGACTCCGACATCGCAGGGCTGAACATCCCGACCGGTATCCCGCTGGTGTACGACCTCGACGCCGATCTGCGGCCCACCGGTCCCGGGCGCTACCTCGACCCGGAGGCTGCGGCCTCGGCGGCTGCGGCAGTGGCTAACCAAGGCAAGCAGTGAGAGTTACTGTGGAGGTAGGCAGATCCGAGGAGCCATCATGAGCAGGGAGTTCGGAGATCGTCCCGGCGATGAGGTTGTGGCGCAACTCTGGGGCGAATTGAGCCGGGAACTGGGGACCGACGGTCCGCTGTTCACCGAGATCCGCGACGGCGAGGACCACCGGGTAGGGCACTTGGTCTCCCAGGACGATGAAGAGGGCAACGACCGCACCTCCGAGGAGATCGCCTGGGACAGCCACGACACCAGCGACCTGTCCGCCGAGGAGTCCGCGATGCACTACGAGGAGGACGGCGGCGAGGAAGAGTCGCTGTCCGACGACGTGCTGCACGACCTGGAGTCCTTCGAGGACTAGTTCCGGCGCTCGCTCTTGCGTCGTGGCCCGACGACGGCGCGCGCTGCTGGTGCCCTCCCGCAGGCCCCGGTGGACTGCACCCACGACGACTCATACTTGCACTCTCCGCAGGTGAGTGCTAACAATGTCTTTAGCACTCTCAGCGGGAGAGTGCTAAAGGGCGCAGGGTGAGACCGCTCTCGGCACGCGGGACGTGACCGCACGCCGAACGGTCGTCCGTCGCGGGCACCCGGCCCCACCACACCCACCCATGTGCGGGAGGAAAAGCAACCGATGGCGAAGATTATCGCTTTCGACGAGGAAGCCCGCCGCGCTCTTGAGCGCGGCATGAACACCCTGGCTGACGCAGTGCGCGTCACCCTCGGACCGAAGGGCCGCAACGTCGTGCTGGAGAAGAAGTGGGGCGCCCCCACGATCACCAACGATGGCGTGTCCATCGCCAAGGAGATCGAGCTCGAGGACCCCTACGAGAAGATCGGCGCCGAGCTGGTGAAGGAGGTCGCCAAGAAGACCGACGACGTGGCCGGTGACGGCACCACCACGGCGACGGTCCTGGCCCAGGCACTGGTCCGCGAGGGCCTGCGCAACGTCGCCGCCGGGTCCAACCCGATGGCGCTGAAGCGCGGCATCGAGCAGGCCGTCGAGGCCATCAGCGAGCAGCTGCTCAGCATGGCCAAGGAGGTCGAGACCAAGGAGCAGATCGCGTCCACCGCGTCCATCTCCGCGGCCGACACGACCGTCGGCGAGATCATCGCCGAGGCCATGGACAAGGTCGGCAAGGAAGGCGTCATCACCGTCGAGGAGAGCAACACCTTCGGCCTGGAGCTCGAGCTCACCGAGGGCATGCGCTTCGACAAGGGTTACATCTCGCCCTACTTCGTGACCGACCCCGAGCGCATGGAGGCCGTCCTCGAGGACCCCTACATCCTCATCGTCAACTCCAAGATCTCCGCAGTGAAGGACCTGCTGCCGATCTTGGAGAAGGTCATGCAGGCCGGCAAGCCGCTGGCGATCATCGCCGAGGATGTCGAGGGCGAGGCCCTGGCCACCATCGTGGTGAACAAGATCCGCGGCACTTTCAAGTCCGTGGCTGTGAAGGCACCGGGCTTCGGTGACCGCCGCAAGGCCATGCTGCAGGACATCGCGATCCTCACCGGTGGCCAGGTCATCTCCGAGGAGGTCGGCCTCAAGCTGGAGAGCGTCGGCATCGAGCTGCTCGGCCGCGCCCGCAAGGTGGTCGTCACCAAGGACGAGACGACCATCGTCGAGGGTGCCGGTGACGCCGACCAGATCGCCGGACGGGTCAACCAGATCCGCGCCGAGATCGAGAACTCGGACAGCGACTACGACCGTGAGAAGCTGCAGGAGCGCCTGGCCAAGCTGGCCGGCGGTGTTGCGGTGATCAAGGCCGGCGCCGCCACCGAGGTCGAGCTCAAGGAGCGCAAGCACCGCATCGAGGACGCCGTGCGCAACGCCAAGGCGGCCGTCGAGGAGGGCATCGTCGCCGGTGGCGGCGTTGCGCTGCTGCAGGCATCGCAAGCTGCCTTCGAGAAGCTGGAGCTCGATGGCGAAGAGGCCGTCGGCGCCAACATCGTCAGGGTCGCCGTCGAGGCGCCGCTGAAGCAGATCGCTGTGAACGCGGGCCTGGAAGGTGGTGTCGTGGCCGAGAAGGTGCGTCACCTCGAGCCCGGACACGGCCTGAACGCCGCGACCGGCGACTACGTGGACCTCATCGAGGCGGGGATCATCGACCCGGCCAAGGTGACCCGGTCCGCGCTGCTGAACGCCGCGTCGATCGCCGCGCTGTTCCTGACCACCGAGGTCGTCGTGGCCGACAAGCCCGAGAAGGCCGCTCCGGTCGCCCCGGGTGCCGGTGACATGGGTGGCATGGACTTCTAGTCCTGCTCAACACCCGCGAGGGGCCGATCCCAGCAGGGGTCGGCCCCTCGTCACGTTCACCGCTTCGGGGCCGGCCGTCGGCATGTCCACGGCGTTGGCCCGCTTTCGGTCGGTGCACGGCCTCCAACCTCGCGAGCGGCGTGGCGTGGCGTGGCGTGGCAAGCATGCCCTCAGGACATGAGTGGACCCCGGCTCTGGCGGAGCCGGGGTCCACTTGGTGACTTCCCGAGGGAGGCGACGGGAAGCGGGCTTCAGAGCAGGCGGAACACCAACGTTCTTGCCTGCATCGACAATTGGGCGGCCTCTTGGCCGTTGGAACCGTGCATCTGGTCGAGCACCGACCGCAACTCCAACAGTGCTGGCGGGGCCTGTGCGAACCGGGACTGCACCCAGGGCAGGAACTCAGCGCTGAGCCACGCGATCAGCCGCTGGCACTCCGGCACACCGGTGTAGCCGTCATCCACCGCGTAGACCACTTCGAGCACGAGCCGGTCCGCGGTCTCGTTGAGTTGGGCTTGGGCAGGAGCGACAGCGCTGCGTGCCGCCGGGACCTGAACTGTCTTCTCGGGGAACATCGGACACCTCCCGTCTTCGTAATCAAATCGTTACGTTGGGCGTCCATTCTGCCCACACCTTCGGCGCGCTGTCCACCCCCATTCCTCTACAGATCCGCGGCGTCGGTGATCCGGTACGCGTAGCCCTGCTCGGCGAGGAAGCGCTGGCGGTGCGCCGCGAAGTCCGCGTCGACGGTGTCCCGGGTGACGACGGTGTAGAAGTGGGCGGTGGCGCCGTCGGACTTCGGCCGCAGCACCCGGCCGAGCCGCTGCGCCTCCTCCTGCCGGGAACCGAACGTCCCCGACACCTGGATCGCCACGCGGGCTTCCGGCAGATCGATCGAGAAGTTGGCCACCTTGCTGACGACGAGCACCCGGACCTCCGCAGCGCGAAAGGCGTCGAACAGTTCCTGTCGTCTTCGCACGGGGGTCTTGCCGGTGATCAGGGGGGCGTCGAGGTCGGCCGCGAGTTCGTCGAGTTGATCGAGGTACTGCCCGATCACCAGGATCTGTTCGTCGGGGTGCATGCTGATCAACTGCCGAACCACCTCGGACTTCACCGGTGAGGCGGCTGCGAGCCGATACCTGTCCTCCGGCTCGGCAAGGGCGTACACCATCCGGTCGGACTCGGGCAGGCTGACGCGGATCTCGCAGCAATCGGCCGGTGCGATGTAACCCTGCGCCTCGATGTCGCGCCACGGGGCGTCGAACCGCTTGGGCCCGATCAGGGCGAAGACGTCGGACTCCCGGCCGTCCTCACGCACCAGCGTGGCCGTGAGGCCGATCCGGCGGCGACTCTGGATGTCGGCGGTGAAGCGGAACACCGGGGCGGGCAACAGGTGCACCTCGTCATAGATGATCAGCCCCCAGTTGCGGGCGTCGAACAACTCGAGGTGCGCGTACACGCCCTTTCGCTTGGCCGTGAGGATCTGGTAGGTCGCGATCGTGACCGGCCGGATCTCCTTGGACTGACCGCTGTACTCCCCGATCTCATCGGCGGTCAACGACGTCCGCGCCATGAGTTCGTCGCGCCACTGCCGGGCGGCCACGGTATTGGTCACCAGGATCAGGGTGGTGGCCTGCGCCAAGGCCATCGCCGCCGCACCCACGATCGTCTTGCCCGCACCACAGGGGAGCACCACCACCCCCGAGCCGCCGTGGTAGACGTTCTCCGCAGCCTGCTGCTGGTACTCGCGCAGGTGCCAGCCCTCCTGGCGCAAGGCGATCGGATGCTGCTCACCGTCGACGTAGCCCGCCAAGTCGTCGGCGGGCCAGCCGATGGCGAGCAACGCCTGTTTCAGACGCCCGCGTTCACTGGGGTGGACCACCACGGTGTCGTCGTCGATCTGTGCCCCGAGCATGGCGGAGGTCTTCTTGTGCCGCTGCACCTCGGTGAGCACCGCGCGGTCGTGACTGACCAGGACCAAGCCGTGGGCGGGGTGGTTGTGCAACTCCAGCCGCCCGTATCGGCTGACCGTGTCGCTGATGTCCAGCAGCAGCGCGGGGCTGACCGGGAAGCGCGAGTAGCGGACGAGGGTGTCCACGATCTGTTCGGCATCGTGCCCGGCGGCGCGGGCGTTCCACAACCCGAGTCGGGTGAGGCGGTAGGTGTGCACGTGCTCGGGCGAGCGCTCCAGTTCTGCGAACACGGCGATCTCCCGGCGGCAGGTGGCAGCCTGCGGATGGTCGACCTCCAACAGCAACGTGTGATCGCTCTGGACGATCAGCGGTCCGTCCGTCACTGCGCGCTCCGGTAGGCGGCGATCCGGGCCAGCGGCACCCCCAGCGTGCGTCCGGCGGTGAGACTCCATCCGGTCAAACGCCCCGATCGCACCTCGATCGGTTCGATGAGTTCGATGCGGTCCAGATCACCGTCGGGGTACTGCACCCACAGCCGCTGCTCTTTGCCGATGGCCTCAAGACACACGTCGACCATGGTCGCGGGATCGGCGTCCTGCAGCGTCGGCGGACCGACGTCGGACAGCGCATGCTCACCCAACAGCAACCCCACCAATCGATTGACACTGTGCTCATCGGGGACGGCTGCCACCCGCTGCACGTCGAAGGGCGTTCCGGCGACCGGTTCCGCGTGTGCGGCCACGCTGATCCCTGCCGCCGCCAACTGCTGCTCGACCACGGTCAGCGGCAAGTCGGTGGTGAACAGGTGGTCCGTCACCCTCGTCAGCCCGAGTTCGGTCAGCGCAGCGGTGTCCGCGCCACCGGCTTCGACGACAGTCGCGCGGTACACACGGGCCGCCGTGGCGCGTGCTGCGTCGCGCACCAGGTACTCGACGGACTGCGGCAACGGGGTGCGCGACATCCGAGCCAACCTCTGCAGGAGCTCGTCCGGCTCGCGCCCGGCCACCACGGTGCGCAACCGGGCCGGGTCGATGCGGTGTGTCGTCACCGGACCCCAGGACTCGACGTGGGCGACGTCCTGCAACAACCGCCAGGTCCCGGTGTCCACCGAGAGCGGGGCGATCACGGTGTGGTCGGGTTGCACGATCAGGCCACCCGAATCCGCAGCCGGCACCTCAGCAGCCGCAGCCGCCACATCGTCCGGCAGGGCCGCCATCGCAACTGTGGGCACTCCCCCGACGACGAGCCCGAGCCGGACCGCCTCGTCCAGGAACCCCGCGGCCTGCGCTTGCGCCTCATGCATGCGCGGACGCTCCCACGCGACCGTCTCCTGCAGCAGGTCGGCGTGGGGGGGCCACACAGCCAGCACATGACGCCGGTGGTGGGCGGTGCGCGGCTTGCCCGTCAGGGTGAGGCTGCCGAGTTCCTCGGGCTGGCAGGCACCGAGGGGGCGGTCACTGTCCAGCCAGGAATCCACCAGGGTGGCCCACATGGCGGTCGGGTCGGCATGTAGCCACGTCTCAGCAGCGGGAGTCGGCCGCACCGTGTCGTTCGCCGGACCGATCAGACCCGCGATCGCTGCCAGTTCCAGCCACGTCAACAAGTCATCGGCGGGCGCGTTCATGGAGGCGGACCGATCGTTGACCGTGCGTCGCGAGACCCCCGCACCGGATGCCAGGGCAGCGGCTCGCGGGCCAGGTCGGTCAGCACGTAGCGCACCCCGGCCAACGGCGCCCACATGAGCACGTTGCCGGCAGGGGTGACGTCGGGAGCCGGCGCGGGCGGATCCACGGGTCGCAGGAATGCACCGTCGCGCAGCACCAAGGCGGATTCCCGGGCGAGGACGAAATGATCCCCGCGGGGAATGAGCAGCGGGTCAGCGGCCTGCCGCACCGGGTCGTGCCACAGCAGATCCTCCAGTTCATCGGTGTCCCAGCCTGCCGCTGCTGCGCGAACCGACACGTCGTCGACGGCGGCGTGACCCGCGGCACTGAGTCCACAGGGATGGGCGCCGAAGGCCTGCTGTGCGGCCCGGGTGATCCGATACACCTGCGGACCCCCCCACAGCAAAGCCATGGACCAGAGCCGGTCCACAGCAGCACGGACCTGCTCGGGGTCGTCCGGCAGACCCTGCTCAGTGTCCTCGATCGTCCCTTCGTGAAGGCATGCGAACACCTCCAGCACGCGCAACTGCACCGTGCTGAGGGATTGCATCGCCTCCAGCACGCTGGCGTCGTCGGCGGCACGGCGGGCCAACTGACTCAGATCGGCCGGCCAGGGGTGCAGGAGATCCGGCCTGAGACGCAGCAGGCGCGTCACTTGCCCGGCCGTACGGCCACGCAGATCGTCGGCGAGGGACCGTGGGGACCGGGGAATTGCATTAGAAGCCATCCGCACTACGTTACGTACATGCCGGGAGTTGACGCGAACGCGGATCGGGTTAAGGCCCTCTGCGACGACCTAGCCGACTACCCCGGACTGCTGATCGCCTTCTCGGCCGGCGTCGATTCCGCCTTCCTGCTGGCCGCGGCGCTGCGCTCGCTGCCGATCGATCGGGTGCTCGCCGTCACCGCCGTGAGCCCCTCCCTGCCGGCCGCGGAGCTCGACTACGCCCGGGAATTCGCCGCACGCATCGGCGCCCGTCACGTGGAGGCCGCGACGGACGAGATGCAGCGCGCGGGTTACCGCAAGAACAGCACCTCGCGGTGCTACTACTGCAAGGCGGAACTGCTCGACGTGGTGACCGACCACCTCGGCGCCTTGCCCGCAGGCTCCCGGGTCGCCACCGGGACGAATGCCGATGACCTCGTGGCGGGCTTCCGCCCGGGTATCCGCGCAGCCGCCGAGCGTGGCGCCGTGACCCCGCTGGCCGACGCAGGGCTGGACAAGGCGACCATCCGTGCGACGGCCCGCGCCTGGGGCCTGCCTGTGTGGGACAAACCGCAGGCGGCGTGCCTGTCGAGCCGAGTCGCGTACGGCATCGAGATCTCCCGCACCCGCCTGGCCCGCGTCGAAGCCGCCGAGATCGCAGTGCGCTCGTCATTGGCCGCGTCGCAGGTCGCCTCGGTGAACATCCGAGTGCGCGACCTCGGCGACTCCGCCCGGATCGAGGTGGACCCGGACCTCCTCGAGCGGCCGGGGCCGTGGCAGGAGTCGGTGGTGGCGGCGGTGCAGGCCACGGGCTTCCGGGAGGCACACATCGACCCCCAGGGCTTCCGGTCCGGTTCGATGAATGAGGGCCGGACACCGCCGACGTAGGCCAGAAGCGCACTGCACCGCCGGGATCACCGGGGCGGCGCGCAGAATAGAGTCAGGGGTGGCTGCGATGAGTAGCGATCTGAAGCGTAGTCCTGCCGCGATTCTTCCGACGTCCGCGTTCGGCTGGGTGGCTGTTGCCTTGGCCGTGGTCGGGTTGGGGTCCTGGGTGGCGCTGCCGGTGATCACCACGGTCTTTGCCGAGGCCTACCCGGTCACCGATACCTTCCTGATGCCGGTGATCGGGCTGCTACTCACAGTCCTCGCCGCGGTGGTCAACGCTCTGGCGGTATGGCGGGGACGCCAACGCTCGGTCGTCAGCCTCGTGGCCATGTTTCTCACCGTGATGGCGTCGTTGTTCTTCGGACTGTTCGTCATCGGCGAAGGCCTGAGCGGGCTCTGACTGCATGCGGGCCGAGGCGTGAACTGGTTCAGCGTCAGGCGGGGTTCGACGGACCGGGGGCGGACACCGCCTCCCTGATCTTCCGCCGACGGCGTCGCGACTGGACCCACAGCCAACCCAGCAGGATGGCGAAGCCCACGCCGCTGAGCATCGCCAGGAACCACAGCACAGGCAACAGCGGCGCTTCGTCGAACACCAGCCGCGACAGCACCAGCAGGGTGACGGCCACCCCAGCGCCGAAGAGCACCAGACCGATCGACACGGATCTGTTGCGCATATCTGGAGCCTACGCCGGTCGGTCACACCCCAGCCGAGGGCGGGAGCGATACCGACACCGGGGAGCGAAACCGCGCGGTCGCATCGCTCCCGGATGAACGTATCGCTCCCGCCTTCACCTGTGGGGTGCGGCTAATCGATGTGGGCGCTCCACCCCGGCTGGATCACGTCCACGATCAGGTCGGCCTTGTCGTCGAACGACTGGAAGGACGCGTCGACCGCCGCGATGGTCGCGCCGTAGAGGTCCTGCAGGTCCCAGCCCGCCTCCTCCACCAGACTGTGCATCTCCTGGCTCAACGAGGTCCCGCTCATCAACCGGTTGTCCGTGTTGAGCGTGATCGTGAAACCGAGATCGTTGAGCAGCGTCACCGGGTGCTCGGCGATCGAGTCGGCGATACCGGTCTGCAGATTCGACGACGGGCACACCTCCAGTGGGATCTCGCGGTCGCGCACGTACTGCGCCACCTCGCCGATCTCGGCAGCCTCTCCCGACACCCGGATGTCCTCGATGATCCGCACACCGTGCCCGAGCCGTTCCGCGGAGCAGACGGCCAGGGCGTCCCGGATGCTCTCGACCCCGGCCGCCTCGCCCGCGTGGATCGTGTAGTGACACATGGCCCGGCGCAGCGTGGCGAACGGCTCGGCGAACAGCGACGCGGGGAATCCGACCTCGGGCCCGGCGATGTCCATGCCGGCGACCCCGTCATCCCGGAAGGCGATCACGAGGTCCGCCACCTCGCTACCGCGGTCGGCCTGCCGCATCGCGCACAGCAGCGCGTTGACCTCGATGTCCAGATCGGTGTCGAACCCATCGAGCACCGCCTCCACCGCTTGCCCCATGCTCAAACCACCCGCGGTGAAGAGCTCGGGGGCGAAACGGACCTCGGCGTACACCACGCCATCCGCCACGAGGTCCTCGACACATTCGGCGGCGACCCGGCGGATCGCCTCCTCGGTCTGCATGACCGCAACCGTGTGCTCGAAACCCTCCAGGTACCGGACCAGTGACCCACTGTCGGCCGCATCGACGAACCACTGGCCGAGTTCCCCGGCATCCCGGGTGGGCAACTGGTCGTACCCGCATTCGGCGGCGAGGTCGATCACGGTCTGCGGGCGCAGGCCGCCGTCGAGGTGGTCGTGCAGCAGGATCTTCGGCAGGGCGCGGATCTCGGCGAGTTGCATACCTCGATCCTGTCAGACGTCCTTGTGGAGGTTCGCAGGCCCGAAGGCGCTCGGTAGCAGGTCGTCGAGGGTCTTGGTCCCGTCAGGATGGTCGATGAGCAATTCAGGGCCGCCGAACTCGTACAGCAGTTGCCGACAGCGTCCGCAGGGCATCAGTAGTGCGCCCTCACCGTCACAGCAGGAGAACGCCACCAAGCGCCCTCCCCCGGACATCCGCAGCGCCCCCACCAGGGTGCACTCCGCGCACAGGGTCACTCCGTACGACGCATTCTCCACGTTGCAACCACTGATGACACGGCCGTCGTCGACGAGCGCTGCGGCACCCACCGGAACCTTCGAGTAGGGCACGTAGCAGTGCTCAAGCGCCGCGCGTGCCGCTGCCCGTAGTGGCTCGAAGTCGGTCATGACTTCTTGTACGGCACGCCGTCCGCAGCCGGTGCACGCACCTTGCCGACCAGTCCCGCCACGGCGAGCAGGGTGGCCAGGTACGGGGTCATCAGCATGAACTCACTCGGGATCGGCGTCCCGATGATGCTCAGCACGCTCTGGAGGTTGTCCGCGAATCCGAAGAACAGCGCCGCGGCCAGCGCGCCCAACGGCTTCCAGCGCCCGAAGATCACTGCCGCCAGGGCGATGAAGCCCTTGCCCGCCGTCATCTCCTTGCCGAAGGCACCGACCGAGGCGATGGTGAAGAACGCTCCGCCGAGTCCGGCCACCATGCCGCCGAGGAGAACGTTGCGGAACCGCACCTTGTTGACCTGGATGCCCACGGTGTCGGCGGCTTGCGGGTGCTCGCCGACTGCGCGTACCCGCAGGCCCCACTTGGTGCGGAACAGCGCGACGTTGATGACGATCACGATGACGTACATCAGGTACACGACGATGTTCTGGTTGAACAGGATCGGCCCGATGATGGGGATGTCACTGAGCACCGGGATCGCGATGGGCGAGAACGTCGGCGGGGAGTTCCACGTCTCCTGGTTCGGCGACAGCAGCCGGCCGTAGAAGAAGGACGTCAGACCCACGGCGAGGACGTTCAGGACGACGCCCAGGATGACCTGGTCCACGAAGTACTTGATGGCGAACACCGCCAGCAGCGCGCCGATGAACAACCCGCCCAGCGGTGCGGCGATGAGGCCCAGATAGGCGTTCTGCGTGAGGCTGGCCACCACCGCCGCCACGAAGGCCCCGGTCAGCAACTGACCCTCGATGGCGATGTTGATGACACCGGCACGCTCACAGAGGATGCCGGACATCGCCCCGAAGACCAGCGGCACCGCCAGCAGCAGCGAGCCCTGCAACAGGCCCACGAGGTTGATGGAGCTGCCCGCGACGGCCCAGGACAGGAACGCCAGGACGAAGAAGATCCCGAAGACCGTCGCGTAGGGCCACCAGGGCCGCTCCCGCCGGGCTGCGAACAGCGCGCCCACGGAGGCGAGCAGTGCGATCAGGCTGAAGACGATCGCGCTGAGCTTGGCGGGCAGCACGAGTTCGGGCAGCGCGAGCGCCTCGTCGCCCAGCGTCAGCTGGAACGTGACGTCCTTACCGGCATCGGTGAGGAAGCCGAAGACGACCAGCGCCAGGATGCCCAAGGCGATCATGACCTTCACGACCCGCGGTGTCGGCGGGACGATGTGCACCTCAGGGAGGACCTCGGGCGCGGGGGCTTCTGCGACGCTCATCCGTTCCATCCCTTCGCCGTCTGCATGAAGCCGGCGCTGCCGGTCTCAGGCAGTCGGAAGACCGATCTGACCAGCGGCGGTGCCGCGATGAAGAGCACGATCAGTGCCTGGATCACCAGCACGATGTCAATGGGCGTACCGGTCTGGGTCTGCATGTTCAGACCACCGGCCCGCAGGCCACCGAAGAGCAGGCCGGCTGCGACCACACCCCACGGGTTCGCCCGGCCCAGCAGGGCCACCGTGATCGCGTCGAAACCGATGCCCGCAGAGATCCCGCCGGTCAGCGACTTCTCCGTGCCCAGCACCTGCGCGCTGCCGGCCAGCCCCGCCAGACCACCGGCGATAAGCATGACCAGCAAGTACATGCGGCCGACGTTCATACCGGCGGTGCGTGCCGCACTGGAGTTCGCGCCAACCGCCCGGAACTGGAAGCCGAGCGTCGACTTGTCCAACAGCCAGGCCACCCCCGCCGCGGCCAGCAGGGCGATGATGATGCCCGCGTGCACCCGCCACTCGTCGACGATGGTCGGGTACTCCGCACCCGAGTTCACCGGGGGGCTGATCGGGTCCTGCCGGCCCTCCCGCAGGAAGGCGGGCTTGGTCAGCAGCCAGGCCACGAGGTAGATCGCGATCCAGTTCAGCATGATCGTCGTGATGACCTCGTGCGCGCCGGTCTTGGCCTTCAGGAAACCCGCGATGCCACCCCAGATCGCGCCTCCGATGAAGCCACCGAGCACCGCCAGCGGCAAGTGGATGAACCACGGGAGGGAGAAAGTGAAGCCGACGTAGGCTGCGACGATCGCACCGAGGATGATCTGGCCCTCGGCGCCGATGTTGAACAGTCCGGCGCGGAACGCCAGCGCCACGGCCAGACCGCCGAGGATCAGCGGCGTGCCCATGGTGATGGTCTCGCTCAGCGGCTTCAATGCGCCGACCAGACCCTCTGTGGAGAGTTTCGAGGGGTCGAACAGCATGCCGGTCAGCAGGGCCTTGTAGGCCTCGACGACCGACGTCCACGCGGCGCTGAGCGTGTCCAACGGCTTGGAGAAGAAGTAGCTGCTGGCGTCCTGGACGGCCGGGTCGGAGAAGGCGATGAAGAACGCCCCGATGATCAGGGCCATCACGATCGACAGGAACGTGATGCCGGCGGTCCCGCTCATCGCGGTGCGCAAACCGCTGGGGGCCTTCTGTGTCGCGGTCTCACTCATTGGTCACTCCTGCCATGAGAAGGCCCATATCGTCACGCGAGGTCTCGGGGCCGACGACGCCGATGATCGCACCCCGGTACATCACCGCGATCCGGTCGCTGAGGGCGTAGATCTCGTCGAGCTCGCTGCTGATGATCAGGACGGCCGCCCCGCGCTCCCGCTCGGCGACGATGCGCTTGTGCAGGAACTCGATCGAGCCGACGTCCACACCACGGGTCGGCTGCGACGCCACCAGGACCCGCAGCTCCCGCGACATCTCGCGGGCCATGACGACCTTCTGCTTGTTGCCACCGGACAGCGACGACACCGGCGCGGCAGCCCCTTGCGTTCGCACATCGAACTCCTCGATGAGCTCCCCCGCCTTCTTGTCGATGACCGCGCTCTTGAGCACACCGCCGGAGGAATAGGGGGGGTTGCCGAACTGGTCGAGGACCAAATTCTCGGTCACGGTGAAGGAACTGATCAACCCGTCGTGTTCGCGGTCCTCAGGAACGTAGCCGAGGCCGCTATCGAGGATGTGTCGCGGCGCCAGGCCCAGCAACTCTTTGCCGTCCAGCGTGATCGAACCGGTGACCTCGCCCTCGAACAGGCCAGTCAGCACCTCGGCCAGTTCGGTCTGGCCGTTGCCCTGCACCCCGGCGATCCCGTAGATCTCACCGGCACGCACGTCGAAGTTCAGATCGCGCAGAATGGGCCGGCCGTCGAGGTCAGCCGCCGACAGTCCCTTCACACTCAGCACCGGTGCGCCTGGGTTGGCCGGCGGTTTGTCCACCGTCAGGCTCACCTCGCGGCCGACCATCATGCCCGCCAGTTCCGCCTGGGTGGCCTCCGGCGCGGCCTCTCCCACGACCTTGCCGCGGCGGATGACGACGATCCGGTCAGCGGCCGCGCGCACCTCGCGCAACTTGTGCGAGATGAACACGATGCTGGTGCCCTTCTCCTTGAGGTCGCGCATGATCCCGAGCAACTCATCGGTCTCCTGCGGCGTGAGCACCGCGGTGGGCTCGTCGAGGATGAGGACGCCGGCGTCGCGCACCAGGGCCTTGATGATCTCGACGCGCTGCTGGACACCGACCGGCAGGTCTTCCACCAGGGCATCGGGGTCCACGTGCAAGTTGTAGGCCTCGGAGACCCGGCTCACTTCGGTGCGGGCCGTCTCGAGGTCCAGGAACATACCCTTGGTGTGTTCGTGGCCGAGCATGACGTTCTCGGCGACGGTGAACACCGGGATGAGCATGAAGTGCTGGTGGACCATGCCGATGCCCTCGGCCATGGCATCACCCGGGCCGTCGAATTTCACTTCCACGTCGTTGACGAACATCTGGCCCGAGGTCGGCTCCAGCAGCCCGTAAACGACGTTCATGAGGGTCGACTTGCCGGCGCCGTTCTCGCCGAGCAGGGCCACGATCTCCCCCGGGTTGACGGTCAACGAGATGTCTTCGTTGGCCGCGAAGTCTCCGAATTTCTTGGTGATGTTCCGCAGTTCCAGCTTCACGGGCGACCCTTCTCGTGGAATGAACCGGTGGGGGGTCCGGGCTCGGCCCGGACCCCCCACACGCAATCAGCTAGCCGAGGCTCCCGGCTGGTTCGGCGACGTGACCTCGATGGTCCCGTCGATGATGCCCTGCCTGATCTGCTCGAGCTGGTCCTTCAGCTCCTGGGGCACCTGGCTCTCGAAGTCGTGGAACGGCGCCAGGCCGGTCCCCTCGTTCTCGAGTGTGCCGACGTACTCCTCGCTGGAGAAGTTGCCCTCGATGGTCTCACCGATGGTGTCGGTCACCGCCACATCGATCTTCTTCAGCACCGAGGTCAAGAACACGTCCTTGTACTGCGGAGCGGACTCGTAACCGTCGCTGTCGACCCAGATGATGTCCGCCTTGCCTGTGGACTGGGCCTCCTTGGCGGCACCCAGACCCACCGGTCCGGCCACCGGCAGGATGATGTCGGCGCCCTGCTGGATGAAGTTCTTCGCCAGCTGCTGACCCTTTGCCTGGTCATCGAAGCCACCGGCGAACGAACCGCTGTCCGGGGAGTTCATGTCCCACCCGAGCACCTCGACGTTCGTGCCGTTCTGCTCGTTGTAGTACTGCACGCCCTCCCAGTAGCCGTCCATGAAGGCGGTCACCGACGGGATGGGCAGACCGCCGAAGGTGGCGACCTTGCCGGTCTGGCTCATGCCTGCCGCCAGGTAACCGGCCAGGAAGGACGACTGCGCGGTGTTGAACACCAGGCCCTTCATGTTGTCGATCTTCGGGTCGCTGGCCGCGTCGACGATCGCGAACTTCTCCTCCGCGTTCTCCTCGGCCGCCTGCTTGGTGGCGTCCTCCATGAGGAACCCGACGGTGATGATGATCCCGCAGTCGTCGTTGACCAGCGAGTTGATGTTCGGTGCGTAGTCGGTCTGGCTCTTCGACTCCAGGAACTTCTCCTGGATCCCGAACTCGGCCACCGCGTCCTGCACGCCCTTGTAGGCGTTGGCGTTGAACGAGCGGTCGTCGATGCCACCGGCGTCGGAGACCATGCACGCGACGAAGTCACTGCTGCCCGAGGCGGCCGGCGACCCGCTGCTGTCACTGTCGCTAGGGGCGCTGCCACATGCACCGAGCGTCAATGCGGCTGCCGCTCCCAGCGCCGCGAAACGCATTTTCTTCATTTGACTCCTCCAAATAGGGGTACGCCGTGGACTTTACGCCTGCATTACATGACGATGCTGCTCAACGCGCCGTTTCATTGCGGGCATGTTTCGTGCCCACGGCAGGGCCGCGGGGGTGCGTCCATCACCGGACGAACCGGCCGATTGCCGACTCTGGGACAGCCACTGGCCGGGCCTCCCACTAGCATGAGGACGTACTCACGCCCAAGGAGGTAAATGTGCCCAAGGCTTCCACCGGCACGCTCTACCGGGGGCATGAGGGGATGTGGACCTGGGTCGCCCATCGCATCACGGGTGTGGCGGTCTTCTTCTTCCTGCTGGTCCACGTGCTCGACACCGCTCTGGTGCGGGTCTCCCCGAATGCCTACGACGAGGTCATTGCGACCTACAAGACCCCGATCGTCAACCTCCTCGAGGTGGGCCTGGTCGGCGCCGTGCTGTTCCACGCCCTCAACGGGATCCGCATCATCCTGGTCGACTTCTGGTCGAAGGGACCACGGGTGCAGAGGCAGATGACCTGGGCGATCGTCGCCATCTGGCTGGTCCTGATGGTCCCGGGTACCTTCTTCATGCTGCAGCACACTGTCGAGTCGCTGTTCGGGAGCACCTCATGAGCGCACCGGCTCTGAACAACCCCAAGACCGCGCGCAGCGGCGGGCGCACGAACTACGAGATGTGGTCCTGGATCTTCATGCGGGTGTCGGGCATCGTGCTCATCTTCTTCGTCCTGGGCCACCTGCTGATCATGAACATCCTCGACGGCGGTGTGCAGCGCATCAACTTCGGCTTCGTCGCCGGTCGTTGGTCCAGCCCGTTCTGGCAGATGTGGGACCTTCTGCAGTTGTGGCTGGCCATGATCCACGGCGCGAATGGTCTGCGCACGATCATCAACGACTACTCCGAGCGCGACCAGACCCGCTTCTGGCTCAAAGCCGCCCTGCTGACCGCGACCGTCTTCACGATCGCCCTCGGCACGCTCGTGATCTTCACCTTCGACCCCAACATCAGCTGAGGTAGATGATGCAAATCCACCAACACGACGTCCTCATCGTGGGTGCCGGCGGGGCCGGCATGCGTGCCGCCCTCGAGTCCAGCACCCGGGCCCGCACGGCAGTGCTGACCAAGCTGTACCCCACCCGCTCCCACACCGGAGCCGCCCAGGGTGGCATGTGCGCCGCCCTGGCCAATGTGGAGGAGGACAACTGGGAGTGGCACACCTTCGACACGATCAAGGGCGGTGACTACCTGGTCGACCAGGACGCCGCCGAGATCATGTGCAAGGAGGCCATCGACGCGGTCATCGACCTCGAGAAGATGGGCCTGCCGTTCAACCGGACTCCCGAGGGCCGTATCGACCAGCGTCGCTTCGGTGGACACACCCGCAACCACGGCGAGGACGCGGTGCGCCGAGCCTGCTACGCCGCCGACCGCACCGGCCACATGATCCTGCAGACGCTGTACCAGAACTGCATCAAGCAGAACGTCGAGTTCTACAACGAGTACTACGTGCTGGACCTGGTGATGTCCGAGGACGGGCAGCGCACCGCAGGTGTCGTGGCCTACGAACTTGCCACCGGCGAGATCCACGTGTTCCGCGCCAAGTCGGTCGTGTTCGCCACTGGTGGCTTCGGCAAGGTGTACAAGACCACGTCCAACGCACACACCCTCACCGGCGACGGCATGGGCATCGTGTGGCGCAACGGTCTGCCGCTGGAGGACATGGAGTTCTACCAGTTCCACCCGACCGGCCTGGCGGGATTGGGCGTGCTGCTCACCGAGGGCGCGCGCGGCGAGGGCGGCATCCTGCGCAACAAGGACGGCGAGCGCTTCATGGAGCGTTACGCCCCGACCATCAAGGACCTGGCCCCGCGCGACATGGTCGCCCGGGCGATGGTGCAGGAGGTGCGGGAGGGCCGCGGCGCGGGTCCCGATGCGGACTACGTCTACCTCGACCTCACCCATCTGCCTGCCGAGCAGATCGAGACCAAGCTGCCCGACATCACGGAATTCGCCCGCACGTACCTCGGGGTGGACCCGATCACGGAACTGGTCCCCGTGTTCCCCACCGCGCACTATGCAATGGGCGGCATCCCGACCAACATCGAGACCGAGGTGCTGCGCGACAACGACACCGTGGTGCCGGGGCTGTACGCCGCCGGGGAATGCGCCTGCGTGAGTGTGCACGGCGCCAACCGCCTGGGCACCAACTCGCTGCTGGACATCAACGTCTTCGGCCGTCGCGCCGGTATCGCGGCCGCCGAGTACGCGGTCGGCGCGGACCTGCCGGACCTGCCCGACGACCCGGCGGCCTTCGTCGCCGACTTGGTCGGATCGCTGCGGGATTCGACCGGCGGGGAACGAGTCGGGGAGATCCGCCGAGCCATGCAGGAGACCATGGACATGAACGCCCAGGTCTACCGCACGGAAGCGACCTTGAAGCAGGCCCTGTCCGACGTGCAGGAACTGCAGCGCCGCTACCGCAACGTGGCGATCCACGACAAGGGAGAGCGCTACAACACCGAACTGCTGGAGGCCATCGAGCTCGGCTTCCTGCTCGACCTTGCCGAGGTGCTCGTAGTGGGCGCCATCGAGCGCAAGGAATCCCGCGGCGGGCACGCCCGGGAGGACTACCAGGCCCGCGACGACGTCAACTTCATGCGTCACACCATGGCCTACCGGCACGTCGGGGAGAACGGCGACACCAGCGTGCGCCTCGACTACAAGCCCGTGGTCGTCACCCGTTACCAGCCGATGGAGCGTAAGTACTGATGACTGCCACCGTTCCCGATCAGGTCGTCCGGCTCGACGTCACGTTCAAGATCGCGCGGTTCATCCCGGAGACCGACGAGGAGCCGCACTACGAGGAGTACCAGGTACAGGCGCTGCCGACCGACCGGGTGCTCACCGTGCTGCAGAAGATCAAGGACGAGGTCGACGGCACGCTGACGTTCCGGCGGTCCTGCGCCCACGGCATCTGCGGCTCCGACGCCATGCGGATCAACGGCCGCAACCGGTTGGCCTGCAAGACCCTGATCAAGGACCTGAACATCAAGAAGCCGGTCGTCGTGGAGGCCATCAAGGGGCTGCCACTGGAGAAGGACCTCGTGGTCGACATGGAGCCCTTCTTCGCGGCTTACCGCGACGTGATGCCGTTCCTGATGCCCGAGGGGCACGAGCCCACCAGGGAGCGCCTGCAGTCCGCTGAGGACCGGGCCGTGTTCGACGACACCACCAAGTGCATCCTGTGCGCCTGTTGCACGACGAGCTGCCCGGTGTTCTGGTCCGACGGACAGTACTTCGGCCCGGCGGCCATCGTCGGCGCGCACCGGTTCATCTTTGATTCCCGGGATGCCGGCACGGACGTGCGCCTGGACATCCTCAACTCCCAGGAGGGTGTCTGGCGCTGCCGGACCACCTTCAACTGCACGGAGGCCTGCCCCCGAGGCATCGAGGTGACCAAGGCCATCCAGGAGGTCAAGCGCGCGCTGATGTTCCGCCGCGACTGAGGCGGGGCGACCACGCCAGTGCTGGGTTGATACCGCATCCGGGTGTCCACCTAGGTACGAACGCGTTGTGCAACACCACGACACTGGCCGGAGGGACCGGCCGGCTCAGACCACGCCGCCGTGCTCACTGTCCAACGGCGACTCCCGGTGCGCGTGTTCCAGCGGCCGGTAGGTGTAGAAGAAGGTGCAGCCGCCGGCGGACACATCGGTGACCGCGTGCGGGACCGTCGGCGGGATGTAGACATAAGACCCGGGGCCGACCCGCTTGCCCACCATGGTGCTCTCACCGGAGAGCACGAGGATGTGGTGGTGCGCCGCGTGGTGGGCGTGCTCGGGGTTCACGTAACCCTCATCGACCTTCATCAGGCCCAGGGTCACGTCCCCGGATTGCCACAGCGTCTTGCGAAGCACCCCAGGGGAGTCCGTGGTCTCCCACTGCAGCGCCTCGATGTCGTCGCCGCTCATGGCGATCAGCCTGCCCAGATCATCGCGAGCCATCACGATCCCACCGCCTCTCGTCGGTCCCAGCCTATGCCCTGCGCACGGAGCGTCGCGGCACGGATGGACGAGGTGGCGGACACGCCTGCGTGGCGTTGCGCGGCAGCCCCGGGAACCGCACTTACGCTGTTCCGTAATGCGTATCCTCATGACTTCTCTCGTGGCCGTCCTGCTGGCCGCTGCGCCGGCAGCGGCTGAGGAGGTGCCGGTCACCCCATCGCCCATTCCGTCAGCCGCGCCGGGTGTGGTGATCCCCGATTTCGCCACCAAGGCGTGGATCGTCGTCGATGCGGACACCGGCAACGTGC